>NZ_BAAGSH010000009.1:0-262260 GCF_054782535.1 Comamonas humi
CACGTGGGTCAGGTTTGGATGGAAATCCCGGGGGTTACTGGGTCAGTTCTGCGTGGAAATCAACACGCTGGCCTGTGACTCCGGCGGCACTCGGTGGAGGCTCGGTGCCTTCCGGTCCGAATTGGCCTCGATGTCAAGTTTTTGCGGGTCTTTCGGGCTATTGATGATAGGCATGACCAATTCCATTTCGACGGCATTCACGGTGCTGGCTGTCGCTGGCCAAGCATCGTACCCAGCGCATCATGCGCTAAACCGTAGCGCTCATCATCATGCCCCTGATGCAGGTTCGTTTCATAGGCATGTATGCCAGTGTGTATGCCGAATAAATTAAACCTGATTTTTTATGATTGAAAATCAATGACGTACGGTATTTGTATTTAAGACGCAGGACTATGTTTTGCATAGCGGGTTTCTTCGTTTATGTGATGCCGTGTGAGACGTGTCTCATATCCAGCAGTCCATGCGGTCACGCCATTGGCGTGTCGTTGGGCTGAGCCGTAGCGTTCCATAGGGCCTTGATGTAGCGTCCGGTGGTCTTGTCGGAGTGCCCGTAGATATGCTTGATCGACCCGCCGGAGCTGTATAGAAACGGTCGCGCAAGATGCTTTCGATCAGCGTTTCGCAGCTTCATCGACCGGCAGAAAATGCGAACGGGATTTGAGCTGCCCTTGGTAGCCTGTGATCTCGGCGAGCAACATTGCTAGCCGGCGAGCGCGGATAATGCCGCGTGCCACATGGTGTTGGAGGCATGCCGTGCCTCCGCATCCAGCGGCCCCTTTATCCTCGGAGACATCCATGATCGTTGAAATTGCTGACTTCAAAATCGACCCCTCGCGGCATGACGAGTTCGGGCAGGCGCTGCAACAGGCCGCGCAGACGGTGCTGTCCAAGGCTCGCGGCTACCGCGGCCATGGCATCTATGCCTGCATCGAGACGCCGAGCCGCTATGTGCTGACGGTGCATTGGGACTCGCTGGAGGACCATATGGAGGGGTTTCGCGAGTCGCCAGCATTTGCGCAATGGCGAGGCATCATCGGCCCGTATTTCGTGCAGCCCCCGCATGTGGAGCATTTCTCCATCGTGGAGGGCGCCGTGCCGCAATAGGCATGCTTGGCTGAGTGAAGGCGCGCGCTGGGTTCAGTCGCTCCTTGAGTAGCTAGGCCTAGTTCGCTGGCGAGCATGTGTCTCGCAGCATGGTGCCATTGATGAAGTGCCTCGCTTCCTTGCCGATGTCCCTTGGCGGCTACAAGACTTCGCCCTGCAACTCGGAGCAGCCCAACTGCCAGCTCAACCCTGGTGCAATCCCTCCCGAATGCGGCGTATGGCGACGCGCAGTGCGCGCGCGTCTGCATCGGCCTGGCTGTCGCATGGTTGCTTATCCCTGACATCCTCCAGCGCCTGGCCGGTGGCTGCAATCTGCAGCCGGGCCAAGGGTAGCCATATGCCGGGTAATTCGTCGTGGGGATGGGAGTCGGGGGTGATCTTCACGCCCATGAAAAGAGAGCTGCTCATCGCTGTTTCCAAAGAAGGATAGGAGTATCTTGCCATCCTGGCTCCCTGTTGCGAAAGAGGATCCCGCGTTTATTCCCAGTGTGAGGGGGATATGGCAGCGAGTGAGCTATGCGTTGGCTTGCACCAAAGAAAAGGCCCGCGAGACAAGCTGCGGGCCTAGAAGAAAATGCCGATGCCCTTGGGGCTGCTGGAGGAAGATAGATAGAGAGGGAGGGTGGAGACCTCTAGCTCGGCGAAAAGGAATGGGCAGATGTTAATCGCTCGCTTTGACAAAGGCCATAGTACATTTTCACTATCGCAATCGTAGCAAGGCGCAGGCCTTGCCAATCTCGTGCTCGGCACCGTACATGGGGTGCCGGTGCCGTGCGGCGGCAGCTCAGCGCAGCACTTCGAGCAGGCGGTCCAGCCCGCCGGTGTCGATGGCCACGTCGGCCTGTGCACGTACGACGGGCTTGGCATGGTAAGCAACAGACAGGCCTGCAGCCCCCATCATGGGCAGGTCGTTGGCGCCGTCGCCCATCGCGATGGACTGGGCTGCATCGATGCCCATGTCGCTGCAGGTCTGCAACAGCATGTGGCGCTTTTCTGCCCCATCCACGATGTCGCCCCAGGGTTGGGGCAGCAGCCGCCCGGTGATTTTCCCGTCTTGCAGTTCCAGCACATTGGCGCGCACGTCGTCTAGGCCCAATCGTTCACGCAACCTGTCGGTGAAGCAGGTGAAGCCCCCGGTCACCAGGATGCAGCGCAGGCCAGCAGCCTTGCAGGCGGCGATCAATTCAGACACTCCAGGGTTCAGGCGCAGGCGCTGCTCGTACACCAGGTCGAGTACGCTCTGGGGCAGGCCGCGCAGCAGGGCTACGCGCTGGCGCAGGCTCTCCTTGTAGTCGGGCAGTTCGCCGCGCATCGCAGCCTCGGTGATGGCGGCTACCTCAGGGCCGCGGCCTGCCATCTCGGCCAATTCGTCCACGGTCTCGATGGAGATCAGCGTGGAGTCCATGTCGAACGCGATCAGGCGATAGTCCGATAGCCGCCGTGCTGTGGCCGCGTCGCGCAGCCACAGGCCAGGAAGAAATTCATGCATGCGAAACCCTTTCAAGCAATCAGAGATGCCCCAGCCAGTCAACGAACTGGCGTGCCAGCGCCGCCACCGGTGTCTCGGTGCGGTACATGGCGTAGATGCCCAGGCTGGGCAGGCGTGGCCCTTCGAACAAGGGGCGCAGGCGGCCTGCCTGGATGTCTTCCTCGAGCAGGCACCGAGGCGCCATGGCCAGGCCCAGGTCGTTCGTGGCGGCCTGCAGGCAGAGGAACTGGTGATCGAACACCGGGCCGGGCAGCTGGGAGGGCACTTCCAGCCCTGCCAACCCGAACCAACGCGGCCAGGCGTCCATGCTGCCGCGCACCTGTAGCAGTGGGTGGCCCAGGCAGTCGGCCGCGGTCTGGATGCGGTTCTTCTGGATGAAGCGCGGCGAAGCCACGGGCAACAGGTAGTCGTCCAGGCAGCGCACGCAGGTGTGCCCTGGCCGCTGCATGGGCGTGCGCCTAACCACCACATCGCTGCCCGCATCGGCGCGTTCGATGAAGGGGCGCCCGAGGGTCGATAGCTGCACCTCCACTCCGGGCGCCAGCGCCTGGAAGCCCGCCAGGCGCGGGATCAGCCACTTCATCGCGAGCGACGGCGAGGTGCAGACGCGCAGCACGCGTTGCGCGCCTGGCGACCTGGCGGCAAGGGTGGCCGAGGAGATGCGGTCCAGGCTGGCCTGCACCTCCAGGAAGTAGGCGCGGGCATGCGGCAACAGCACCACGCCGCGAGCCTCGCGCGCGAAGAGGGCATGGCCGAGGTAGTCCTCCAGGATACGTATCTGCTGGCTCACCGCGCTGTGGGTGATGCTCAGCTCTTCGGCAGCGGCCGTGAAGCTGGCATGGCGCGCGGCAGCCTCGAAGGCACGCAGCGCCTTGAGCGGGGGCAGCACGCGCCTGGCCATGTCCTGGTGTCAGCCCCGGGCGATTCCGGCCCGGCATGCTCCGCACGGCGCGCAGGCGGGCCGGTATCGGAAAAAGGCAGGGCAGGGGAGCGGCATGGTGGTTGGATGGG
The DNA here is from genome assembly GCF_054782535.1 of Comamonas humi. Classification (NCBI taxonomy): domain Bacteria; kingdom Pseudomonadati; phylum Pseudomonadota; class Betaproteobacteria; order Burkholderiales; family Comamonadaceae; genus Comamonas; species Comamonas humi. The sequence continues at coordinate 3,605 of NZ_BAAGSH010000009.1, forward strand.
GTGCTGTGGCCCGGTGGGGCCGCGTATTTTCAGCGCAGCCATCTTAGGATGTAATCCGTTAGAAAAACTAACGGCTGGGCCAATAAATCAGCGCTTGTGTCGGGGCTCCGCGTTTTCTAGGATCGACGCCTGGCTTCAGTCCTCCTTCCCCCATGGCATCCATCACCATTGACGGTCTCGTCAAGCAATTCAGCGGACAGACCGTGCTGCAGCACCTGTCGCTGCACATCCCGGACGGCGCGTTCTACACCCTGCTGGGCCCCAGCGGCTGCGGCAAGACGACGCTGCTGCGCTGCATCGCGGGCTTTTATGAGCCCGATGGCGGGCGCCTGCTGTTCGACAAGGACGATGTCACGCGCGTATCCACCCACCACCGCGATATCGGCATGGTGTTCCAGGACTATGCGCTGTTCCCCGATAAATCGGCTTTCGACAATGTGGCCTACGGGCTGCGCGCGCGCAAGGTGGCCAAGCCCGAGATCGCACGCCGGGTGGGTGAGGCCCTCGACAAGGTGGGCCTGGCCGCGCTGGCCGATCGGTATCCCGCCCAGATGAGCGGTGGCCAGCGCCAGCGCGTGGCATTGGCACGTGCGCTGGTCATCCGTCCGCGCGTGCTGCTCATGGACGAGCCGCTTTCGAACCTCGACGCGAAGATGCGCCTGCAGATGCGCGACGTGATCCTGGACCTGGTGCGCGAGGCCGGCATCACCACCGTCTTCGTGACCCACGACCAAGAAGAGGCCTTGGCCATGTCGGACCGCATCGCCATCATGGACCGCGGCAGCATCGCCCAGCTCGGCACACCTGAGGAGCTGTATGGCACGCCGGTCAACGCCTACGTGGCGGACTTCATCGGCTCGGCCAACGTGCTGCCCGTGCCTGCCCAGGTGATGCCCGGGCGGTTTGACGATGGCGTACCCGCTCATGTGCGCTACCAGCTTGCCGGCCGTGAGCTGGACGGTGTGCAGGGAGGGCAGACCCTCGATGCGCAGGGCGTCCTGATCGCCCGGCCCGAAGATCTCTCGCTCATGGCGCCTGCGCCGCATGTGCCCAACGCCCTGCCTGGCCAGGTGCTGCGCAGGCAGTACCTGGGCTTCAAGACTGCCTATCGCGTGCAGTTGCAGGACGGCCCCGAAATCCGGGTCGAGCAGCATGCGGGCAATACCGTGGCCGACTTCCATCCTGGCGACCGGGTGCAGGTGCTGATGCCCGCGCACAGCCGCGTGGTGGCCGCTTGAGACGGAGGGCTCCATGAAAATCCAATGGTGGCCCTGGGGTGTGCTGACGGCCGTGAGCCTGGCGCTGCTGCTGTTCTTCGTGCTCTACCCGCTGGCCGTGCTGTTCGGCAACAGCGTGCTGGACGATTCGGGTGCCTATTCGCTGGGTGCCTTCGCCACGCTGGCGCGAGACACTGAGTACCTGCAGGCCTTCCGCAACACGCTGGTGCTGGGCTTCTCCGTCACCGCGTGCACGGTGCTGGTGGGCGTGCCCTTCGCCTACATGGTGGCGCGCTACGAGTTCCCGCTCAAGAACCTGGTGGCCGTGCTGCCGGTGCTGACCATCGTCATCCCCGAGATCATCGTCGGCCAGTCGTGGCTGCTGATCCTGGGCAACAACGGCCTGTTGACCAACTTCCTGGCCGGGCTCGGCATCGAGCTGCCGTCGTTCTATGGCTGGACGGGCATGGTCTTCTCGATGACGCTGGTGTACTACACCTACATCTACCTGGGCGTGCTCGCGGCGCTGCGCGGTTTTGACGGCCAGTTGGAGGAGGCGGGACTGAGCCTGGGAACCTCGCCCCTGGTCACCAAGCTGCGCGTGCTCGTGCCGGTGATGCTGCCCGCAGTGCTGGTCAATGCGCTCGTGGTGTTCACCCTGGTGGTCGGCAATTTCGCCCTGTCGATGATGCTGGGCAGCCGCGTGCCCCTGCTTTCGGTGATGACCTACAACACCTTCGTGAGCGAGATGGGGGGCAGTCCCGCATTGCAGAGCGCCATGTCGGTGGTCTCCATCGCCATCGTGGCCGTGGTGCTGTTCTTCCAGAAGCGCGTGGTGGAGCGCAAGGTCTACGCCATGACGCAGGGCCGTGCTCCTGTACCAGTGCGGGTGCGCTCGGGCGCGGCGCTGCTGTTCACCGGAGCGGTGGGCCTCATCATCCTCGCGTCCATGCTGCCGCTGATCGTGGTGTTCATTGCCGCGTTCACCGAGACCAGCGGCCCGGTGATGCGCTGGGGCTCATGGTCGTTGAACAGCCTGCAGCGCGCGCTGCATGGCGCACCCGAGCCCATCCTCAACTCGCTCTGGTTCTCCTCGCTGGCCACGCTCGCGGGGGTGGTCTTCGCGGTGCTGGTGAGCTACCTCACCATCAAGAAGCGCAATGTATTCACCCAGGCGCTGGACTACATCGTGGTGCTGCCGCTGACCATCTCGGGCACGGTGCTGGGCATCGCGCTGGTGCAGACCTTCAACACCGGCTGGCTCATCCTCGCGGGCACCTCGGGCATCATGGTGCTGGCCTATACCGTGCGGCGCCTGCCATTCGCGGTGCGCAATGCATCGTCCACGCTGTTCAACATACCGGACTCGATCGAGGAGGCCTCGGTGAGCCTGGGCGTCTCGCCGCTCATGACCTTCTTCAAGGTCGTGCTGCCGGCGATGAAAGCTTCGCTGATCTCGGCCGCCATCCTCATGTGGGTCACCACCATCTCGGAACTGTCGGCCTCGGTGGTGGTCTACACGGGCGGGCTGGAGACCATGCCCATCGCCATCTTCCGCCAGGTGGACGGCGGTCGCCTGGGCCTGGCCTCGGCCTACGGCGCCGCGCTGGTCAGCGTGATCCTGCTGCCCATCGTGGTGGCCATCAAGGTGTTCCGCGTCAATCTGTTCTCCAGCAAATAAGTGTTCCCAACCGAAAGGCCTTTCATGAAGATCAAGACCCTTTTGCAATCCATGCTGGCCACCGTGGGCCTGGTGGCTGCCGTGGCGCACGCGCAGACCGTGGTGCTGTACTCGTCCAACAACACGGAGACCATCGAAACCGCGCTCGGCGTGGTCAAGAAGCAATCGTCCTCGCTGAACGTGCAACAGGTCACGGGCGGCACCGGATCACTCATGAAGCGCATCCAGGCCGAGGCCAAGAACCCGCGTGGCGATGTGCTGTGGAGCGGGGGCTTCGGCACGCTGGGGGCCTACAAGGAGTTCCTGGAGCCCTACAAGGCACCTGGGGTCGAGGCCGTCCCGGCGGAGTTCCGTGGGCCGAACGACCTGTGGGTGGGCACCAATGTGCATGTGATGGTGATGATGGTCAACGAGCGCCAGCTCAAGGGCCTGGCTGCGCCCAAGACCTGGTCCGACCTGATGAAACCCGAGTGGAAGGGCAAGTTCGCCATCACCGATCCGAGCAAGAGCGCCACAGCCTACATGCTGGTCTACGGCCTGCTCAAGCAGTTCGGCAAGGAAGGACTGGAGAAAATCGCCGCGAATGCCGTGGTGACTTCTTCTTCCGGCACAACCTACAAAGGGGCGGCGGCGGGTGAATATGCCGTCGGCCTGACCCTCGAGTACGCCGCGCAGGAGTATGTGGCCGGCGGCCAGAAGGAGATCAAGCTCGTGTACCCGAGCGAGGGCAGCTACCTCGCGCCCGAAGGCATGTTCATCGTCAAGGGCGCGAAGAACATGGCCGCAGCCAAGACCCTGTACAACGGGCTTCTGAGCAAGGAGGTGCAGGAGGCCTTGCTGGTGAAGAACTTCCGCCGGCCCACGCGCACCGACATCGCCGTGTCGAAGCTGACCTCGCTGCCCGATCTGAAATCCATCAAGATCTTCCCGCTGGACCAGGAAAAGGCCTCGGCCGAATACGAGCAGTTGGTGGCACTGTGGAATCTGGCGGTGAACAAGGCTCGCTGAACGCTGCGCCACCCGTTTTTCCCTGCCGCGGCCAGGAGCACACGCACATGCTCCTGGCCGTTGCCGTTTGGTGGTTCTGCCAACTGTGCTCTTTTCCGGGGGGCTGAACTGAATACTTCCAGGGGGCCCAGGTCTCTCTACAGTAGCCTTATCAAGCGAAATGGAGATTCCCATGGCAAAACGCGAAGTTCCTGGCATTCGCCGTTACGACAGCCCGGCTGGCGGCTGGGGGGCACTGAAGGCCACGGCACAAGCCGTGCACCAGCAAATGGAGGTGCTGGAGGCGCCCATCGTGCTGATGCGTACCAACCAGCCCACGGGCTTCGACTGCCCGGGCTGCGCCTGGCCGGACAAAGAGCACCGCTCGACCTTCCAGTTCTGCGAGAACGGTGCCAAGGCCGTGACCTGGGAGGCCACCAGCAAGCGGGTCACGCCCGAGTTCTTCGCGCAGCACACGGTGACGGAGCTGCTCAGGCTCAGCGACTACGAGCTCGAGGATTTTGGGCGGCTGACGCATCCCATGGCCTACAACGCGGCGGACGACAAGTTCTACCCGGTGAGCTGGGACGCCGCGTTCGAGCGCATCGGCCAGGTGCTGCGCGGCCTCGAATCCCCCGACCAGGCCGAGTTCTACACCTCGGGACGCGCTTCCAACGAAGCGGCCTACCTGTTCCAGCTCTTCGCCCGTGAATTCGGTACCAACAACTTTCCCGACTGCTCGAACATGTGCCACGAGGCCACCAGCGTCGGCCTGCCGCAGTCCATCGGCATCGGCAAGGGAACGGTGTCGCTGGACGACTTCGAGAAGACCGAGCTCATCATCTCGATGGGCCACAACCCGGGCACCAACCATCCGCGCATGATGGGTACCCTGCACGAGGCGGCGCGCCGGGGCGTGCCGATCATCGTGTTCAACCCGCTCAAGGAACGGGCACTGGAGCGCTTTGCCGATCCGCAGAACATGATCGAGATGGCGACCTTCAGTTCGACGGCAATCGCCTCGACCTACTTCCAGGTCCGGGCCGGCGGCGATGCCGCCGCGCTCAAGGGCATCATGAAGGCGCTGCTGGACCTGGAAAGCAGCCAGGGCCAGGTCCTGGACCGCGACTTCATCGCCGAGCACACCGAAGGCTTCGATGCGCTGGTCGCCGACCTGGCCGGGACGCAATGGCCGCAGATCGAGAAGGAGAGCGGCCTCACGCGTGCCCAGTTGGAGCAGGTGGCCGAGGCCTATGCCAAGTCCAAGGCGACGATCATCGCCTATGGGATGGGCCTGACCCAGCACAACACCGGCACCTGGAACGTGCGCCTGATCGCCGACCTGCTGCTGATGCGCGGCAACTTCGGCAAGCCGGGCGCCGGCATCTGCCCGCTGCGCGGCCACTCCAACGTGCAGGGCAACCGCACGGTGGGCATCACTGAGAAGCCGTCGGAGGAGTTCCTGGGCAAGCTCGAAGCAGTCTTCGGCTTCCAGCCACCGCGGGAGCACGGGCACGACGCGGTCAAGACCATGCAGGCCATGGTCGATGGAAAATCGAAGGTGCTGATCTGCCTGGGCGGCAATTTCGCGGTCGCCATGCCCGACCCGGAGCTCGCGTTTCCCGCGATGAAGCAGCTGGACCTCAGCGTCCACCTGGGCACCAAGCTCAACCGCTCGCATCTGCTGGTCGGCAAGGAGACCTTCATCCTGCCCGTGATCGGCCGCACGGAGCTCGACATGCAGACCAGCGGCGCGCAGTCCATCACGGTCGAGGACTCGATGTCCATGGTGCATGCCTCGGCGGGTCGGCTGCGCCCGGCCTCGCAGTTCCTGCGCTCGGAGCCGGCCATCGTGGCGGGAATGGCCGTGGCCACGCTCAAGGGCAGCAAGACCGACTGGATGCACTTGGTGGACGATTACGACCGGATCCGTGAACTGATCGAGCGCACCATTCCCGGATTCGACGACTACAACGCGCGCATCCGCGTCCCCGGGGGCTTCCGCATGCCACTGCCGCCCACCGAGCGCCAATGGCCCACGCCCTCAGGCAAGGCTATGTTCTCGGTCTTTCCCGGCGTACGCGAGAACTATCTGCCCTGGGACGACGACGTGCTGCGCCTGGTCACCATCCGCAGCCATGACCAGTACAACACCACGATCTACGGCATGGACGACCGTTACCGCGGCGTCTTCGGCCGGCGCGACGTGCTGTTTATGAGCCCCGAGGACATGGCGGTGCACGGCATCGAGCATGGCGACCTGGTCGAGATCGAGACCGTCTCGCAGAACCGCTCGCTGCGGCTGGGCGGCATCACGGCCATCGAGTACGACATCGCGCCGGGCTCGGTGGCGGCCTACTACCCCGAGGCCAACGTATTGGTGCCGCTGGACTATATCGACGAGGAGAGCGGCACGCCGTCGTACAAGTCGATCCCCGTGCGCGTGCTGCGCCAGGAGCCCCCGCAGGCCGCCTGAGCAGGCAAGAAGAACACGGCACCGGGCCTCTTGCTTGCAAGAGGTCGGGGACGTGCTCGCCCTGCCGTTCCTCGCCCGTTCGCCTTGCCGCCATCCCTGCAACAGACAGGAGATTCCCACCATGGAAATGTTCGACGCCCTTCACCTGGCCCGGCTGCAGTTCGCCTTCACTGTTGCCGTGCATATCATCTTTCCGGCCATCAGCATCGGCATGGCCAGCTTCCTGGCGGTGCTCGAGTGGCGCTGGCTGGCCAATGGCAACAAGGTCTACCAGGACATGTTCTTCTTCTGGTCGAAGATCTTTGCCATCGGCTTCGGCATGGGCGTGGTGTCCGGTGTCGTCATGGCCTACGAGTTCGGCACGAACTGGAGCGGCTTCTCGCGCTTTGCCGGCAACATCACCGGGCCGCTGCTGACCTACGAGGTGCTCACCGCGTTCTTCCTCGAGGCTGGCTTCCTCGGCGTGATGCTCTTCGGCTGGCGGCGGGTGAGTCCGCGCGCGCACTTCTTCGCCACCGTGATGGTCGCGGTGGGCACACTGATCTCCACGTTCTGGATCCTGTCCTCGAACAGCTTCATGCAGACCCCGCAGGGCTATGAGATCCGCGACGGCCGCATGGTGCCGGTGGACTGGCTGGCGGTGATCTTCAACCCCTCGTTTCCTTACCGCCTGCTGCACATGACGATCGCGGCATTCATCGTCGCCGCCTTCATGGTGGCCGCCTGCGGCGCCTGGCATCTGCTCAGGGGCCGGCGCGACGAACCGGTCAAGCGCAGTTTCTCCATGGGGCTGTGGATCCTGCTGCTGCTCGCGCCGATCCAGATCCTGGTAGGCGACGCGCATGGCCTGAACACCCGCGAGCATCAGCCCGCCAAGATCGCCGCGATCGAAGGCCTGTGGGAGACGGAGCAGGGCGGCACCGCGCTCAATCTCTTCGGCATTCCCGACATGCAGGCGGAGGAGACGAAATACGCCGTGCAGGTGCCGCACCTGGGCAGCCTCATCCTCACGCACTCGTGGGACGGCGAGATCCGCGGGCTCAAGGAGTTTCCCAAGGAAGACCGGCCGAACTCGCTGATCGTCTTCTGGTCGTTCCGCATCATGGCGGGGCTGGGCATGCTCATGCTGCTGGTGGCCGTGCTGGGGCTGGCGCTGCGCCGTGGCGGGAGGCTGTACGAGTCGCGGACCTTCCAGCGCTTCGTGGTCTGCATGGGGCCCTCGGGGCTGATCGCCTTGCTCGCGGGCTGGGTCACCACCGAGGTCGGGCGGCAACCCTGGACGGTTTACGGCGTGCTGCGCACGGCGGACTCGGTGTCTCCCATCGGCAGCCAGCAGGCGGGCGTGTCGCTGCTGATCCTGGTGGTTGCCTACGTGCTGGTCTTTGGCGCAGGCGTGTACTACATGCTCAAGCTGATGGCCCAGGGGCCGCAGCCGCACGCCGAGCATGGCGCGGAGCACTCCGTGCGCCCGAGCCTGAGCAACCGTGACCAATTCCAGTCCTTCCACTGAGCGGGAGCACATCATGCACATGGATCTACCCATTGTCTGGGCCGCCATCATTGGCCTGGGTGTCTTTCTCTACGTGGTGCTCGATGGCTTCGACCTGGGCATCGGTCTGCTGTTCCCCTTCTTCGAGAACAAGGACGAGCGGCAGGTCATGCTCAACACCGTCGCACCGGTCTGGGACGGCAACGAGACCTTTCTCGTGCTCGGTGGCGCGGGCCTGTACGGTGCATTTCCGATCGCCTATTCGGTCCTGCTGCCCGCCAACTACCTGCCGCTGATCCTGATGGTGGTGGGCCTGCTGTTCCGTGGCGCCGCCTTCGAGCTGCGCTCCAAGGCGCGCCGCACCCAGCACGCCTGGGACCTGGCCTTCACCGGCGGCTCGGCGCTGGCGGCGTTCTGCCAGGGCGTGGTGCTGGGCTCGCTGCTGCAGGGCACCCGCGTCGTTGATGGCCGGTTTGCCGGCGGCCCCTTCGACTGGCTCTCGCCGTTCAGCATCTTCTGCGGCCTGGGCGTGCTCGTGACCTACGCCGCGCTCGGCTGTGGCTGGCTGATCTACAAGACGGATGGTGAACTGCAGCGGCGCATGCGCGTGCTGATGCGGCCGCTGGCCATCGTGCTGCTCGCCATGGTGTCCGCCGTCAGCCTCTGGACGGTGCTGGGCCTGCCTGCCGTGGCACAGCGCTGGTTCGGCAGCGGCCTGCTGGGCTGGTTCCTCCCCGTACCGGTGCTGGTGGTGGCCTGCGTGGCGGGCATCTTCCAGTCCATCCGCCATCGCCATGAAGTGCGGCCGTTCCTGCTCACCCTCGCGCTGTGCTTTCTGGGCTACACGGGCCTCATTATCAGCATCTGGCCCAACATCGTGCCGCCTTCGCTGAGCATCTGGGCCGCGTCGTCCAGCCCGGAGAGCCAGCGGTTCGCGCTGGTGGGAACGCTGATCGTGCTGCCGATCATCCTGGTCTACAACGTGATGCAGTACCGGGTTTTCCGTGGCAAGGTGCGCCATGGCGACGCCGGCTACCACTGATATGCCCAGGAGCGATGCATCATGATCGTGCGCCCCCAGCAAAACTGGCTCAGGCTGCTGTTCGTCTGGAACGGCTCCGTGCTGCAGTCCATCCTGCCCCAACTGCTCTTCATCGGTACGGTCAGCTGCGTGGCGGTGCTGACGCACGGGCGCATCTTCGGCGAGAAGATCCCGCTCAACACCACGCTGCTGACCCTGTTCGGGTTGACACTGGCGATCTTCCTGGGCTTTCGCAACACGGCCAGCTACGACCGCTTCAAGGAGGCCCGCTACCTGTGGGGCAGCCTGCTGATCGCCTCGCGCCAGCTCAGCTCGCAGATGCTGTGCTACCTGCCGCAGAAGGATCAGGCGCAGGAGCTGGCCCACCAGGTCTGCGCCGTGGCCTATGCGCTCAAGCATAAGCTGAGGGGCACGGACCCGGCCGAGGACCTGCGCCGCCTGCTCGGCCCCGAGCAGGCCGGAAGGCTCGCGGACAAGGTCTACCAGCCGAGCGACCTGCTGCTTAGGCTGCGCGTCTGGCTGGCACGGCTCAACCGGGAGCAGCAGGTTTCGGACATCCAGTTCCTGACGCTGGACACGCAGCTTGTCGAGATGGGCAAGGCAGTCGGCGGCTGCGAGCGCATTGCCAACACCCCGATTCCATTTGCCTACAGCGTGCTCCTGCACCGCACGGTCTATACCTACTGCATCTTGCTGCCGTTCGGCCTGGTCGATGCGACGGAGCTGTTCACCCCGCTGCTCTGCCTTTTCCTCGCCTACACCCTGATCGCACTGGAGGCCATTGCCGGCGAGGTAGCAGAGCCGTTCGGCCTGGCCCCGAACGCATTGGCGCTGGACGCCATGGCCCGCAACATCGAGCGCTCGGTCTGCGAGCTCTGCGGGCTGCCGTTGCCGGACCCCATCCAACCCCGCCAGCCCTACCAGTTGACCTGATCTGTGCTGCTGCACGGACCGGCAACTGTGCTTGCACCTCGCCGCAGAGGTGAGGGATGCTTGGTCCCATGGATGGATTCACGGAGCAATCATGAGCATTCTCGTTTCCCCTGCGCCCGCTGCCACCGCGGGCCTGCTCGACAGTGCAGGTCGCCCCTTGCGCGACCTGCGCCTGTCGGTGATCGACCAGTGCAACTTCCGCTGCACCTACTGCATGCCGCGCGAGGCCTTTGGCCCCGACTACCCCTTCCTGCGCGCCGACCAGCGCCTGTCCTTCGACCAGATGCTGAGGCTTGCCACGGCCTTCGCCGAGCTGGGGGTGCGCAAGATCAGGCTCACCGGCGGCGAGCCGCTGCTGCGGCGCGGCATCGAGGCGCTGATCGAGCGCCTGGCCGGGCTGACCACGCAGGGCGGCGCGCCGATGGAGATTGCGCTGACCACCAATGGCGTGCTGCTGGCCGACAAGGCGCGCGCCCTGCGCAATGCCGGGCTCAGCCGCGTGACGGTCAGCCTGGATGCGCTCGACGACCAGACCTTCCGCCGGATGACGGATGCGGGCGTGCCCGTCGCCCGCGTGCTGGAGGGCATTGCCGCGGCCAGCGCCGCCGGGCTGGCGCCGGTCAAGGTCAACACGGTGGTCGAGCGCGGCGTCAACGAAGACCAGGTTTTGCCGCTGGTGCGCTTCTTCAAGGGCACGGGGGTGGCGCTGCGCTTCATCGAGTACATGGACGTGGGCGGCGCGTCGGCCTGGGCCTCGGGCAAGGTGGTCACCGCGCAGGAGCTGCGCGCCAGGGTGGAGCAGGTCTACCCGCTGGTGGAGGAGGGCGGGCGCGACGGCGGCACCGCCATCAACTTCCGGCATGCGGACGGCGGCGGCAGCCTGGGTTTCATCGCCAGCGTGTCGCAGCCCTTCTGCGGCGACTGCTCCCGCGCCCGGGTCTCGTCGGATGGCCAGCTCTACACCTGCCTGTTCGCGGCGCAGGGCCTGGACCTGAAGCCCTGGCTGCAGGAGGGCGGGGACGACGCGGGGCTGCTGCAGGCGCTGCGCCAGCGCTGGTCGCAGCGCGAGGACCGCTATTCGGAGCAGCGCGCCACGCTGAAGGCCGGGCGCCAGGCCTACCCGGTGGTACGCATGTCGCTGGTGGGTGGATGAACGGAGAGATGCCTATGCCGTGGATTCAACAGGTGTGGCGCTGGCTGGCGAGCCGGCCGCTGGCGTGGTTTGTGCTGCTGTGGCTGGCCGGTGTGGCCGGCATGGCGCTGCTGGCCCTGCCGTTCCATCTGCTGGTGATGGCGGCCAGGCACTGAGCGGAGCGGGCCAACGGGTCAGCGAGCACCGTGGGCGGCGATCTTGCCCACGGTGGCCACAGCCTGCTCGATCTCGCGCGTCCAGGGGCTGCTGTAGTTCAGGCGGATGAAGTGCCGGTAGCTGTTGGAGACCGAGAACATATAGCCCGGCCCCACGGTGATGCCGCGCTCCAGCGACTGCTGGTACAGCTCCAGGCCATCGACCTGGGGCGGCAGCTCCACCCACAGCAGGTAGCCGCCCTCGGGGGTGGAGGTGCGTGTGTCCGCGGGAAAGCCGCGGGCTACCGCATGGCGCATCAGGCTGGCCTGCTGCGCATAGGTCTTGCGCAGGCGCCGCAGCTGGTGTTCGTAGCCGTCGCGCTCCAGGTACTCGGCAATGGCGAGCTGGGGAATGGACGGCGTGGTCAGCGTGTTCAGGAACTTCAACTTCTCGACCTGGTCGCGGTAGCGCCCCGGCAGCGCCCAGCCAATGCGGTAAACCGAGGTCAACGTCTTCGAGAACGAGGAGCAGTGCAGCACCAGACCCTTGCGGTCGAAGGCCTTGAGCGTGCTTGGCGGCGCGTCCCCGTAGTACAGCTCGTTGTAGACGCCGTTCTCGATGATGGGGATGTCCAGCTCCGTCGCCAGCTCCACCAGGGCGCGCTTGCGCTCGTCGGGCATGCGGTAGCCCAGAGGGTTCTGGAAGTTGGGCATCACCATGCAGGCGGCAATGGGCAGCTCGCGCGCGAGCCGGGCCAGGGTCTCCACCTCGATGCCGTGCACCGGATGGGTAGGCACCTCGACCACCTTCATGCCCATGCGCTCGATGGCGTGCAGCATGGCGTAGAAGGTGGGCGACTCCACCGCCACCACGTCGCCGGGCTTGGCCACGGCCTGCAGGCACAGGTTGATGGCCTCGGTGGCGCCGACGGTGATGATGGGCTCGCCCGGGTCCACCACCAGGCCCTGGTCCAGGTGGCGGCGCACGATCTGCCGGATCAGCAGCGGATGGCCGGGCGGCAGGGCATTCTGCAGGTCGTGCAGCGAGGCCTGCTTGCCAGCCGCGGAGGCGTAGCGATTGAGCTTCTCGAAGGGAAAGCCCGCCGGGTCGGGGTAGGGCGAGCCCAGCGGCACGGCGCCGCCCGCCGAGATCGTGCGCAGCGTGGACAGCACCAGGCGGCTCACGTCCACCGAGGCCGAGATGGCGATGGGCCGGGGCTTCTCTGGCGCCTCCGGGGGCGCCTCGGGCGCTCCGCGGCGCAGGCTCACGAAGAAGCCCGACTGCGGCCGGCTCACGATCAGCCCGCGACTTTCGAGCAGCAGGTAGGCCCGGACCACGGTGGTGACGCTGAGCTGGCGCTGCCGGCTGGTCTCGCGCACCGACTGCAGGCGTTCGCCGTCACGGTACACGCCCTTGCGGATCTGCTGTTCGATGTCCTGGGCCAGCTTCTCGTAGAGCTTCATAGGCTGCTTTCAGGGTGGGGCGGCGCTTGCGGCGCACAGGGGGCAACTGTACTGCAAGGCAGGTTCGCGCGAGGCGGTGGCGATGGCTGGGTGGCCGCCCCTACTGCGTGTCGGGGCACTCGATTGCCGGGACAATAGCGGCATGTTCAAGTTCAACGCCCTCCAAGTCACGTTCGCTGCATAGCTGCGTCCTTTCGATGGCAATCGGAAGGCGATGACCTTCCGGCCCACAACCCCGGCAGGCATGGTCTTCCGGGGTTTTTGTTTTTTCGGGTTTCACCATGTTCATGCGCACCTACGACAAGCTGATCGCCACGATTTCCGCCCGCCGGAACGTGGGGTGCGTGCGCGTGCGCCCGCGTCCGTGTTTCGGCCGACCGACTCCGTCCTGAGCCAGCCCCGGTGATCCATGCCGGGGCGGCTCGATCGTCCCGACATGTGGACCCGCGAAGGGTCCGGAAAGATTCACCATGAACCGCAACAACAACAGCCCCAGCATCCGCAACATCGGCATCATTGCCCACGTGGACGCAGGCAAGACCACGACCAGCGAACGCATCCTCTTCTATACGGGCGAGAGCCACCGCATGGGCGAGGTGCACGACGGCGCCGCCCACATGGACTTCGATCCCGAGGAGCGCCGGCGCGGCATCACCATCAACAGCGCCGCCACCACCGTGCACTGGCGCGGCGTGCAGATCAACCTGATCGACACGCCCGGCCACATCGACTTCAACATCGAGGTGGGCCGTGCGCTGCGCGTGCTCGACGGCGCCGTGGTGGTGCTCGACGGCGTGGCCGGCGTGGAGCCGCAGACCGAAACCAACTGGCGCCTGGCCGACCGGCACGAGGTGCCGCGCATCGCCTTCGTCAACAAGCTTGACCGCGTGGGAGCGCGCTTCGACCAAGTGGTCGGCAGCATGCGCGAGCGCCTGGGCGTGCAGGCCGTACCGGTACACTTGCCCATAGGCGTCGAGGCCGATTTCCGCGGCGTCGTCGATCTGGTGCGCATGCGCGCGCTGCTGTGGGAGCGTGGCGATGCCTCGCAGCCGGTGCAGGAAGCGCCCATACCCGCCGAACTCCTGGCCGAGGCCCAGGCCGCCCGCGCGCGCCTGCTCGAAGCCGTGGTCGAGCAGGACGACGAGGCGCTCGAAGCCTGGCTGCGCGGCGAGGAGCCGTCGGTGGAGCTGCTGCTGCGCTGCATCCGCGCGGGCGTGCGCAAGCGCGCCTTCGTGCCGGTGCTCGCGGGCTCGGCCTTCCGCAACCGTGGCATCGAGCCGCTGCTTGATGCGGTGGTCGATTGGCTGCCCGCGCCCGGCGAACGCGAAGGCGGGGCCAGCGCCAGCGAAGGCGCGCCGCTCGCCGCGCTGGCTTTCAAGCTGGTGGCCGACGAGCATGGCAGTCTGGTCTTCGTGCGCCTGTACGCGGGCCGCTTGCGGCGTGGCGACAGCGTGCTCAACACCAGCACCGGACGCATGGAACGCGCGTCGCGCCTCTACGAGGTGCATGCCGACCAGCGCATCGAGCGCGAGGAACTGGTGGCGGGTGAGATCGCGGCGGTGGCCGGCTTCAAGGACACGCTCACGGGCCATACCCTGAGCGATCCCAAGCACCCGGTGCAACTGGAGTCCATTGTGGTGCCGGAGCCGGTAATCCACCTGGCGCTGGAGCCGCGCAGCAAGGCCGATCAGCAGGGCCTGTCCAAGGCACTGCAGACCATGCTGCGCGAAGACCCCAGCCTGCGCCTGCGCCAGGACGAGGAATCGGGCCAGACCATCCTGTCGGGCATGGGCGAGCTGCAGCTGGAGGTGGCGGTGCACAAGCTGCACGAGCGCTTCGGCGTGGACGTGGTGGTGGGCCGCCCGCAGGTGGCCTACCGGGAGACCATTGCCGCGGTGGCCGAGCTGACGCACGTGCACAAGAAGCAGACCGGCGGCCCTGGCCAGTTCGCGCAGCTGACGCTGCGCCTGGAGCCGCTGGAGCGCGGTGCCGGCGTGCAGTTCGACAGCCGCATCGTTGGCGGCGCGATCCCCCGCGAGTTCATACCCGCGGTGGAGGCGGGCATCCGGCGCGCGGCCGAGGCCGGGCCGGCCGCTGGCTACCCGGCCGTGGACTTCCGCGCCGTGCTGCTCGACGGGGCTTTCCACGAGCGCGACTCGTCGGCGATGGTGTTCGAGCTGGCCGCGGGCCATGCACTGCGCGAGGCCTTTGCCAAGGCCAGGCCGCAGCTGCTGGAGCCGGTGATGGCCGTGGAGGTGATCACGCCCACCGAGTACCTCGGCGACGTGATCGGCGACCTGCACCGGCGCCGTGGCCACGTGCGTGGGCATGAGCTGCGCGGCACGGCCACGGTGGTCGATGCCGGCGTGCCGCTGAAGGAGATGTTCGGCTACATCGGCACGCTGCGCGCGCTCTCATCGGGCCGCGCGCAGTACACGATGCAGTTCGACGGCTACCAGGTGGCGCCGCAGGCCGTGGCCGAGCTGGCTGCCGCGTAAACCAAAAAAGGGTGCAGTCCCATGGGGCTGCACCCTTTTTTCTTGGAAGGACCTTGGACGCATCACTCCTCGTGCGATGCGCTCCAGCGGTTGTTCCACTGCTTGGCGCGGTCCATGTCGCGGCGGTCGCGCTTGGTGGGGCGGCCGTCGGCGATGGTCGCGGCGGGCTCGGGGGCCAGGCGACGCTGCTCGGCGGCCTGCTGGCGCGCGGCCAGGCTCTCGGCGGTCTCCTCGTAGAGCTGCTGGGCCACCGGTGCGGGGCCGCGGTAGTTGGAGAGCTGGCGCACGACGACGGTTTTGGCCAGTGTGCCCTGGCGCAGCGCGATGGTGTCGCCGGGGCGGATTTCCTTGGCGGCCTTGGCCGACTGGGTGTTCACCGTCACGCGGCCCTTGCCGATCTCTTCGACGGCGAGGGCCCGCGTCTTGTAGAAGCGCGCGCACCAGAGCCATTTGTCCAGGCGCATGGAAACGGGGGCGGAAGTGTCGTTGACGGGCATGGAAACGAAGGTAATGGGTGACAGTCTCTAGATGGGGGCGGCCAGCGGAAACACCACCACTGTGTCCAGACCGGCGACCTGGCCGTGCTCGCTGCGGTTTTGCAGCTGGATCGTGGCGCCGCAGGCCTGCGCGATCTCGTGGCAGATGGCCAGGCCCAGGCCGGTGCCGCTGTGGCCCTGGCTGCCGGCGGTGGTGGCCGAGAAGGGCTGGAACAGCCGCGCCTGCGCCTCGGGGCTCAGGCCGGTGCCGTGGTCGCGGATCAGCAGCCGGGCCTGCCGGGGCGCGACGGCCTGCAGGCTGACTTCCAGCGGCGCGTCGGGCGGCGAATGCTGGATCGCGTTGTGCAGCAGGTTGCGCAGCATCTCGCGCAGCATCCAGTGGTGGGCGCGCACCTGTACCGGCGCGGCGTCCAGCGAGAACTGCAGGTTCTTGTCGGCGATCAGCGGCGACAGCTCGATCACCATGGCGCGCAGGATCTCGGTCAGGTCCTCGTCCTGCGCCGGCGCCTCCTGGCGCACCTGCTCGATCTTGGCGAGCGACAGCATCTGGTTGGCGAGCTGCGTGGCGCGGTCCACGGTGGCGGCGATCTCGGCCAGGGCCTCGGGCGCGGGCAGGTCGCCGCGCTGGGCCGACTGCACCTGGGTCTTGAGCACTGCCAGCGGCGTGCGCAGCTGGTGCGAGGCATCGCGCACGAAGCGCTTCTGGTGGCGCAGCAGGTGCGCGAGCCGGGCCATCACCTGGTTGGTGGCGTCGACCAGCGGGCGGATCTCGCGCGGCGTGTCGGCCGGGATGCGCAGCGCCGACAGGTCATCGCCCGAGCGCTCGGTGAGCTGGCGGCTGAGCTGCAGCACCGGCTGCGTGGCCCGGCGCACCACCACCAGCACCACGATGGCGATGCAGGCGAACAGCAGGCCCTGCTTGATCAGCGTGGCGATCAGGATCTCGCGTGCCAGCGACTCGCGCTGCTCCAGCGTCTCGGCCACCTGGATCACCGCCATGCCGCGCCCGGTGTCGCTGGCCACGGGCTGCAGCAGCGCGGCCACGCGCACCGGCATGCCGCGGAACTGGGTGTCGTAGAAGTCCACCAGCGCCGCATAGGCCGGGCGCAGCGGGATGTGGCCCTTCCAGGCCGGCAGCTCGGCAAAGCCCGAGATCATCTCGCCTTGCAGCGTCGAGACGCGGTAGAACATGCGCGTCTGGTTGTCGGCCTCGAAGGCCTCGAGCGCCGAGTACGGCACGGTGGAGCTGACGACGGCCAGCTCGTCGTAGCCGTGCACGTCGAGCTGTTCGCTGATGACCTTGGCCGACGCCAGCAGGCTGCGGTCGTAGGCGATGTGCAGCGCATTGAGCGACTGCCGGTACAGGCTGGTGGTGTTGTAGACCACGAAGACCACCACGGGCAGCAGGATGCCCCACAGCAGATCGCGGCGGATGGAGCGCGTGCGCAGCAGGGGGGCAGGGGCGGCGGTGGACACAGGGAGGCGGATTCTACCGTCAGCCTACCTTGAGCAGATAGCCCAGCCCGCGCAGGGTCATCAGCTGCAGACCGGTGGGCGCGAGCTTCTTGCGCAGGCGGTAGGCCACCACCTCCACGGCCTCGAGCTGCACGTCGGCCTCGCCGGCGAACACCGCGGCGAACAGCCGCTCCTTGGTGACGGCTTGGCCGAGCTGCTGCATCAGCGTCTTGAGCAGCGCCACCTCGCGCGGCGACAGCTCCAGCAGCTCGCTGCCCAGGTAGAAGGCGCCGGCGGCCTTGTCGTAGCGCACGCCGCCCGCGTGGGCGGCATCGGCCTGCTCGGGCCGGGCAGGGCTGTCGTCGCTGCGGGCGCGGCGCACCAGGGCACGCAGCCGCGCCTCCAGCTCGTCCAGGTCGAAGGGCTTGGCCAGGTAATCGTCGGCGCCGGTGTTCAGGCCCAGCACGCGGTCGCCCACGGTGCCGCGGGCCGTCAGGATCAGCACCGGCGTGGCCCAGCCGCGGCCGCGCGCGGCGGCCAGCACTTCCAGCCCGTCCATGCCGGGCAGCGACAGGTCCAGCACCACGGCGTCGGGCTGGGCGGCCTGCCAGGCGGCCAGCGCCTGCGAGCCGTCGTGCACCTGGGTCACGTGGATGCCCCGCCGCGACAGCGTGCGCTGCAGCGTGGCCTGCATGGCGGCATCGTCCTCGATCAAAAGCAATTGCATGCGCGAACCTTAGCATTTATGGGGTCGGCTCAGAGTTTTCCCTAGGGATTTAGCCCCCGCCTGACAGCCAGATGACAGCTTGGCCTCCGATGATCACGGCTGTCCGCAAACCAATCAACGAGGAGACTGCAATGCGTCGTGACCAATTCCTGAAATCGCTGGCAGCGATGGCCGCCGTGGGTGCCCTGCCGCTGTCGGCGAATGCAGCCGCCGCCGTGAAGATGATGCTGCCTGCCAACCCCGGCGGCGGCTGGGACACCACGGGCCGCGCGCTGGGCAAGGCGCTGCAGGAGGCCGGCGCGGCCAGCTCGGTGACCTATGACAACAAGGGCGGCGCGGCCGGCGCCATCGGCCTCGCGCAATTCGTCAACGGCAGCAAGGGCGACGGCAACGCCATGATGGTGATGGGCGCCGTGATGCTGGGCGGCATCATCACCGGCAAGCCGCCGGTGGACCTGAGCCAGGCCACGCCGCTGGCGCGCCTGACGAGCGAATACAACGTGTTCGTGCTGCCGGCCAACTCGCCCTTCAAGAACATGGCCGAAGTGATCGCCCAGCTCAAGAAGGACCCCGGCAGCGTCAAGTGGGGCGGCGGCTCGCGCGGCTCCACCGAGCACATCGCCGCGGCCATGATCGCCAAGGCCGTGGGCGTGGACCCGGCCAAGATCAACTACGTGGCCTTCCGTGGGGGCGGCGAGGCGATCGCCGCCATCCTGGGCGGCAACGTGACGGTGGGCGGCAGCGGCTTCAGCGAGTTCGCCGAGTACATCGCCACCAAGAAGATGAACCCCATCGCCGTGACCTCGGCCAAGCGCCTCGACGGCGTGGACGTGCCCACGCTGAAGGAGCAGGGCATCGACGTGGAGATCGGCAACTGGCGCGGCGTGTACGGCGCCCCCGGCATCACGGCCGAGCAGCGCAAGAACCTGATCGACATGATCGACAAGGCCATGAAGACCAAGAGCTGGGCCGAGTCCGTCAAGAAGAACGACTGGACCTCCGCTTGGCTGGCCGGCGACGACTTCAGCAAGTTCGTGACCGCCGAGTTCGCCAGCCTGCGCGACACCATGACCCGCGCCGGCATGGTGCAGGGCTGACCAGCCCCCCGCCTGCCGCTCCCGGCAGGCGAATGCTCCTGAAACAATAGCTGCTTGCGCTTGTTACATAAGCGCCAGCGGCTTTTTTTGACCATAAGTGAGGCCGTAATGTCCGAACTCCCTTCCTCCTCCTCGGGGGCGGCGGTATCTCCGCCGCCGTCCGATGCCGCGCCTGACTTCGAGCATGCGCACCAGCCGCGCACCTCGATGCAGCTGCTTGTGGGCATCGCGGTGCTCGTCACCGCGGGCCTGCTGTCCTGGGGCGCGCTGAGCATTCCGTCGCAGGCCGGCTACAGCGGCGTGGGCCCCGACTTCCTGCCCTGGCTCACCGCCAGCGTGCTGGGCCTGTGCGGCGTCTGGCTGTGCTGGGAGGCGCTGACCGGGGGCTTTCGCAACCTCGATGCACCCGATGGCGCGCAGCACGGCGACTGGGGCGCCCTGGCCTGGGTGTGCGCCGGCCTGCTGATGAATGCGGCGCTGATCACCACGCTGGGCTTCATCCTGAGCTGCACGCTGTGCTATGCGCTCGCCACGCAGGGCCTGCGCCGCGCGTCGGGCCAGGCCGGGGTGGGCAGCTTCAAGACCATCGCCAAGGACGTGGTCACCGGCGCACTCATCTCCGCGCCCGTGTTCTGGGCCTTCACGCAATTCCTGGCGATCAACCTGCCGGGCCTGACGGAAACGGGGTGGCTGTGATGGATATCTTCAACGCACTGATTCAGGGTTTCGCCACCGCGGCCACGCCGGTCAACCTGCTGTGGGCGCTGGTGGGCTGCGCGCTGGGCACCGCCGTGGGCGTGCTGCCGGGCATCGGCCCCGCCGTGGCCGTGGCCATGCTGCTGCCGATCACCGCCAAGGTGGAAGTCACCGCCTCGATGATCTTCTTCGCCGGCATCTACTACGGCGCCATGTACGGCGGCTCGACCACGTCGATCCTGCTGAACACACCGGGCGAGACCGCGAGCATGGTGACCGCCATGGAGGGCAACAAGATGGCCAAGAGCGGCCGCGCCGGCGCGGCGCTCGCCACCTCGGCCATAGGCTCCTTCGTGGCCGGCACCATCGCCACCGTGGTGGTGACGTTGTTCGCGCCCTATGTGGCGGACTTCGCCGTCAAGCTCGGCCCGCCCGAGTACTTCATGCTGATGGTGCTGGCCTTCACCACCGTGAGCGCGGTGCTGGGCAAGAGCAGCCTGCGCGGCATGACGGCGCTGTTCGTCGGCCTGGCGCTGGGCTGCGTGGGCATGGACCAGATCACCGGCACGGCGCGCTACACGGCGGGCAAGCCCGAGCTGCTGGACGGCATCGACATCGTGCTGGTGGCCGTGGGCCTGTTCGCGGTGGCCGAGGTGCTGTACTTCGCACTGTACGAAGGCAAGACGCGCGACTCGCAGAACAAGATGGGCCGCGTGCACATGTCGGCCCGCGACTGGAAGCGCTCGGTGCCCGCGTGGATCCGCGGCACGGTGATCGGCACGCCCTTCGGCTGCATTCCGGCCGGCGGCACCGAGATCCCGACCTTCCTGAGCTACGCGACCGAGAAGAAGCTGGCCAAGGGCGCGGACAAGGCCGAGTTCGGCACCACCGGCGCCATCGAGGGCGTGGCCGGCCCCGAGGCCGCCAACAACGCCACGGTGACGGCGGCGCTGATCCCGCTGCTGACGCTGGGCATCCCCACCAGCAACACCACGGCGGTGCTGCTGGGCGCCTTCCAGAACTACGGCATCAACCCCGGCCCGCAGCTGTTCACCAGCTCGGCCGCGCTGGTGTGGGCGCTGATCGCGTCGCTGTACATCGGCAACGTCATGCTGCTGGTGCTGAACCTGCCCATGGTGGGCATGTGGGTCAAGCTGCTGAAGGTGCCCAAGCCGCAGCTGTACGCCGGCATCCTGATCTTCGCCACGGTGGGTGCCTACGGCATGCGCCAGAGCACGTTCGACCTGTTCCTGCTGCTGGCCATCGGCGTGCTGGGCGTGGTGATGCGGCGCTTCGACTTCCCGACCGCGCCGGTCGTGGTCGGCATGATCTTAGGTCCCTTGGCCGAGGCGCAGATGCGCAACGCCGTGGCCATCGGCGAAGGCAGCTGGAGCATCTTCGTGCAGCGGCCCATGTCGCTGGCGCTGATCGTCATCGTGCTGGCCGTGCTGATCGTGCCGCGCGTGCTCAAGCGCCGCGCGCAGCGCCAGGAGGCTGCGCTCGAAGGCGCATGACGGTACTAAAATGAGAGCTGCTGGCGCTTGATGGAAAGGAGTTTCAGTGCCAAAGGTATCTGAAACCAAGGAGGGGAGAGCGCCAGCAGCTCCTTATTTTGATAAGCAACGCCGCCTTGTGCGGCGTTTTTCTTTTTCCCGCGCCGGCGCTTGACTCTCTCATGATGGCAATGTTTAGAGTGCAGGGCATAGGAGTTGAGCGATGAACAATGCTTCGATGCAATTGCCGATTGAAGGCATGACCTGCGCCTCGTGCGTGGGCCGGGTGGAGCGCGCGCTGAAGGCCGTGCCCGGCGTGAGCGGCGCGGCGGTGAACCTGGCGACGCAGCGCGCCAGCCTGGAGCTGGCCGCCGGCAGCGATGCGCCCACCGTGCTGCAGGACGCGATAGGCGCCGTGCAGCGCGCGGGCTACGAGGTGCCGGACAGCACGACCACTCTGGCCGTCAAGGGCATGACCTGCGCCTCGTGCGTGGGCCGGGTGGAGCGCGCGCTCAAGGCCGTGCCCGGCGTGCGCAGCGCCAGCGTCAACCTCGCCACCGAGCGCGCCACCGTCGAGGCCCATGGCGGCGTGGCGCGCGAGGCGCTGGTGGCCGCCGTGGCCAAGGCCGGCTACGAGGCGCAGCTCGCCGGCGGCGAGGGCGCGGACGAGGCCCAGCGCCAGCGGCAAGAACAGGAAATGGCCGCGCTCAAGCGCTCGCTGGCCTGGGCCATGGCGCTGGCGCTGCCGGTCTTTGTGCTGGAGATGGGCGGCCACCTGGTGCCGGCCTTCCACCACTGGCTGGCGCAGGTGTTGCCGCAGCAGGTCAACTGGCAGGTGCAGTTCGCGCTGGCCACGGCCGTGCTGCTGGGGCCGGGCGCGCGCTTCTACGCCAAGGGCATTCCGGCGCTGCTGCGCGGCGCGCCCGACATGAACTCGCTGGTCGCCGTGGGCACGGGCGCGGCTTTCGCCTATTCGCTGGTGGCGACCTGGGCGCCGGCATGGCTGCCGGCCGGCACGGTGCACGTGTACTACGAAGCCTCGGTGGTCATCGTCGCGCTGATCTTGCTGGGGCGCTACCTCGAGGCGCGCGCCAAGAGCCACACCTCGCAGGCCATCCAGCGCCTGGTGCAGTTGCAGCCCACCACCGCGCGCGTGCAGCGCGGCGGCGAGGTGCTCGACATCGCCGTGGCCGACGTGCTGGTGGGCGACGAGGTGCTGGTGCGGCCCGGCGAGCGCGTGCCCGCCGACGGCGAGGTGACCGAGGGCGACAGCTACGTGGACGAGTCCATGATCAGCGGCGAGCCCGTGCCCGTGCGCAAGACGGCCGGCGCCACCGTGGTGGGCGGCACCGTCAACCAGACCGGGGCCTTCCGCTTTCGCGCCACGCAGGTGGGCGCGGGCACCGTGCTGTCGCAGATCATCCGCCTGGTGGAGCAGGCCCAGGGCAGCAAGCTGCCGATACAGATGCTGGTGGACCGCGTGACCATGTGGTTCGTGCCGGCGGTGATGCTGGTGGCGCTGGCCACCTTCGCGGCCTGGATGTGGCTGGGGCCGTCGCCCGCGCTCAGCATGGCGCTGGTCAACGCGGTGGCGGTGCTCATCATCGCCTGCCCCTGTGCCATGGGGCTGGCCACGCCCACCTCCATCATGGTGGGCACGGGCCGGGCCGCGCAGCTCGGCGTGCTGTTCCGCAAGGGCGATGCGCTGCAGGCGCTGCAGGGCGCCCGGGTGGTGGCGGTAGACAAGACCGGCACGCTGACCCAGGGCCGGCCCGAGCTGACCGACCTGCTGCCGGCCTTCGGCTTCGAGCGCGCCGGCGTGTTGGCCGCCATGGCCGCGGTGGAGGCGCAGTCCGAGCACCCCATCGCCCAGGCCCTGGTGCGTGCGGCGGAGCAGGAGCAGCTGGCGCTGGGCGCCGTGGCAGGCTTCGAGTCCCTCACCGGCCGCGGCGTGCGCGCCACGGTGGACGGCACCGAAGTCCATGTCGGCTCGGACCGGCTGATGGGCGAGCTGGGCCTGGCCACGCCGCTGCAGGATTTTGCCGGCGCGGCCGAGCGCCTGGGCAGCGAGGGCAAGTCGCCGATGTACGTGGCGATAGGCGGGCGCCTGGCGGCCATGCTGGCGGTGTCCGACCCGATCAAGCCCACCACCCGCGAGGCGATTGCCGCGCTGCATGCGCTGGGGCTGACGGTGGCGATGGTCACCGGAGACAACCGCCGCACCGGCGAGGCCATCGCGCGGCAGCTGGGCATCGACGAGGTGGTGGCCGAGGTGCTGCCCGAGGGCAAGGTCGCGGCCATCCAGCGCCTGCGCGCCGAGCACGGCCCGATTGCCTACGTGGGCGACGGCATCAACGACGCCCCGGCGCTGGCCGAGGCCGACGTGGGGCTGGCCATCGGCACGGGCACCGACGTGGCGATCGAGTCGGCCGACGTGGTGCTGATGGGCGGCGACATGCGCGGCGTGCCGCAGGCGGTGGCGCTGTCGCGCGCGACTATGCGCAACATCCGCCAGAACCTGTTCTGGGCCTTCGCCTACAACGTGGCGCTGATCCCGGTCGCCGCCGGGCTGCTGTACCCCATCAACGGCAGCCTGCTGTCGCCGGTGTTCGCCGCTGGCGCGATGGCCCTGTCCAGCGTGTTCGTGCTGGGCAATGCGCTGCGGCTCAGGCGCTTTCAGCCCGTGGTAGGACATTGATGCTTCGCTATTGATAGCTGCTTGCGCTTGATGGATAAGCGCTGGAGGCTGATTTTATCCAAAAATGATCCACACAGCCAGCGGGCCCCGGTCCGCTGGCTTTTTTGCGGCCGGTTTGCGTTGGGGGCTGGCGGGGCAGGGCGGCGCGTGCTATTGGGGTATTTCCCTAAGAATAAACAATAAACGTATATTGCAACTTGGAATGTCGGCGCATAAACTTTGCGGCCATTGCAACCATGACAATGCGCGGCCCCGGGCCCACAAGGCCCGGCCGGACCCAGACCTACAGACATCCAAGGAGCACCCACCCATGCAGAGCAGTTCATCTTCCGGCCACCTCGAGCGCAAGCTCAAGAACCGCCACATCCAGTTGATCGGCCTGGGCGGCGCCATCGGCACCGGGCTGTTCCTCGGCCTGGCGGGCACCATGAAGCTGGCCGGCCCCGCCGTGCTGCTGAACTATGCGCTGTGCGGGCTGGTGGTCTTCCTGATCATGCGCTTCCTGGGCGAGATGCTGGTGGACGAGCCCACGGCCGGCTCGTTCAGCTACTTCGCCAACCGCTACGTGGGGCGCTTCGCCGGCTTCATGGCGGGCTGGAACTGCGTGGCCCTGTACGTGCTGGTGGGCATGCTCGAGCTCACGGCCGTGGGCAAGCTCATCCAGTTCTGGTGGCCCCAGGTGCCGACCTGGGCGACGGCCGCCGCGTTCTTCGTGCTCATCAACGCGGTGAACTTCATCAACGTCAAGGCCTTCGGCGAGTTCGAGTTCTGGTTTGCGCTGATCAAGGTGGTGGCGGTGGTCGCTATGATCCTGATGGGTCTGTACCTGCTGATGGGCAGCGGCAATCCGCAGCAAAGCGTGAGCAACCTGTGGAAGCACGGCGGCTTCATGCCCAACGGCATCCAGGGCATGCTGATGGCTTTTGTATTCACGATGGTGGCTTTTGGTGGCGTCGAGATGCTGGGCTTTGCCGCAGCCGAGACCGAGCGTCCGCAGCAGGTGATCCCCAAGGCCATCAACCAGCTGATCGTGCGCGTGCTGGTGTTCTACGTCGGTTCGCTGGCGGTGCTGATGTCGCTCACGCCCTGGAACCAGCTGGTGGCCCAGATCGAGGCCGGCGGCGACACCTATGGCAGCAGCCCCTTCGTGATGGTCTTCTCGGGCCTGGGCGCCAACCTGGCCGCCAACCTGCTGAACTTCGTGATCCTCACCGCCATGCTGTCGGTCTACAACAGCATGGTCTACAGCAACAGCCGCCTGCTGTACGGCATGGCCCAGCAGGGCGATGCGCCCAAGTCGCTGGCGCAGGTCAACGGCCGCGGCGTGCCGGTGCGCGCCATCGTCTATCCGGGCATCGTGACGGCGCTGTGCGTGGTGCTGAACTACGTGGCGCCCGCCAGCGTGATGGAGATCCTGCTGTCGCTGATCAGCGCGGCGCTGGTGATCATCTGGACGGTGATCGTCGTTGCCCACCTGCGCTACCGCAAGGCCCAGGTGGCCCGCGGCGCCCGCTCCAGCTTCCTGGCCCCGCTGTTTCCGCTGACCAACTACCTGTGCCTCGCCGCGATGGCGCTGGTGGTGGTGGTGATGGCCGTGACCCCGTCGCTGCAAGCCTCCGCGCTGGCGATCCCGATCTGGATCGGCCTGGTCTATGCCGCCTATCGCATCATTGTTGTTCGCCCCTCGTCCGCACTGGTTCGGACACCCGCCTAAACTGTTTTTCTGGAGAATGAATCATGGCTGACCTGTTTGACAATCCTATGGGCCTGATGGGCTTCGAGTTCGTGGAATTCGCCTCGCCCACGCACGGCGTGCTGGAGCCCCTGTTCGAGAAGATGGGCTTCACGCTGGTGGCCAAGCACCGCTCCAAGGACGTGGTGCTGTACCGCCAGGGCGGCATCAACTTCATCATCAACCGCGAGCCCAAGAGCCAGGCCGGCTACTTTTCCGCCGAGCACGGCCCCTGCGCCTGCGGCCTCGCCTTCCGCGTGAAGGATGCGCACAAGGCCTACAACCTGGCGCTGTCGCTGGGCGCGCAGCCCATCGACATCCCCACCGGCCCGATGGAGCTGCGCCTGCCGGCGATCAAGGGCATCGGCGGCGCGCCGCTGTACCTGATCGACCGCTTCGAGGAAGGCAAGTCCATCTATGACATCGACTTCGAATACCTCGAGGGCGTGGACCGCAACCCCGTGGGCCACGGCTTCCAGGTCGTCGACCACCTGACGCACAACGTCTACCGCGGCCGCATGGCCTACTGGGCCGACTTCTACAACAAGCTGTTCAACTTCCAGGAAATCCGCTACTTCGACATCAAGGGCGAGTACACCGGCCTGACCTCCAAGGCCATGACCGCGCCCGACGGCCTGATCCGCATCCCGCTGAACGAGGAAGCGCGCCAGGGTGGCGGCCAGATCGAGGAATTCCTGATGCAGTTCAACGGTGAAGGCATCCAGCACATCGCGCTGCTGTGCGAAGACCTGCCCACCGCCATCGACCAGCTGCAGATGGCCGGCATCCCGCTGCTGACCGCGCCCAACGACGTTTACTACGCCAACCTCGACAAGCGCCTGCCCGGCCACGGCCAGGCCGTGGGCGAGCTGCAGGCCCGCGGCATCCTGCTCGACGGCACGACCGAAGGCGGCCAGCCGCGCCTGCTGCTGCAGATCTTCTCCGAGCCGCTGCTGGGCCCCGTGTTCTTCGAGTTCATCGAGCGCAAGGGCAACTACCGCGAAGGCTTCGGCGAAGGCAACTTCAAGGCCCTGTTCGAATCGATGGAGCGCGACCAGATCACCCGCGGCGTGCTCAAGGTCGACGAAGAAGGCCAGACGGCTTAAGAGGAACCCACGATGAAGCTCTCCGACCAGCAACTGCAGCCGCTGCTCGCGCAGCTGCCCGAATGGCGCTTCGCTCCCGACCGGGGCGGCATCATCGTGCGCGAATTCCGCTTCCATGACTTCGCTCAGGCCATGGGTTTCATGGCCCAGGTGGCGGTCATCGCCGAAAAGCGCAATCATCACCCTGAGTGGTTCAACGTGTACAACAAGGTCGCGGTGACGCTGACCACCCACGACGTGGACGGCCTGTCGATGAACGACATCGAGCTGGCCCGCTACATGGACCAAGTGGCCGCGGCCTTGGCAGCGCAGCAGAGGTGATCGACATGCAAGCTAGCAAGCATGGCCTGGCCGGCGGGCAGGCGCCCGAGCGGCCCGACTGGACCATCGACCAGGGCTGGGCCCACTACACCGCCGAGGAGCACGCGGTCTGGAAGACGCTGTTCGAGCGCCAGAGCCGTTTGCTGCCAGGCCGCGCCTGCGACGAGTTCCTCGCCGGCATGGAGCACCTGCCCATCGGCCCCGAGCAGATCCCGAACTTCGAGCAGCTGTCCGAGATCCTGATGAAGCGCACCGGCTGGCAGGTGGTGGCCGTGCCCGGCCTGGTGCCGGACGACGTGTTCTTCGAGCACCTGGCCAACCGCCGCTTTCCGGCGGGCCAGTTCATCCGCAAGCCGCACGAGCTGGACTACCTCGAAGAGCCCGACGTGTTCCACGACGTGTTCGGCCACGTGCCCATGCTGCTGAACCCGGTGATCGCCGAGTTCATCCAGGCCTACGGCCAGGGCGGCCTGCGCGCCAAGGAACTGGGCGTGCTCGAAAAGCTGGCGCGCGTGTACTGGTACACGGTCGAATTCGGCCTGGTGCGCCAGGCCGAGGGCCTGCGCATCTACGGCGCAGGCATCGTGTCCTCGTCCACCGAGACCGTGTTCTCGGTCGAGGACGCCTCGCCCAACCGCATCGGCTTCGAGCTGGAGCGGGTGATGCGCACCCTCTACCGCATCGACGACTTCCAGGAAACCTACTTCGTGCTGGACAAGCTCGACGACCTGCTGGCGCTGGCGCAGATCGACTTCGACCCGTACTACGCGCGGGTCAAGGTCGCCGGCGACCACGAGCCGGGCGACGTGCTGGCCGGCGACACCGTGCTGCACCGGGGCACCGGCAACTACCACAGCAACAAACGCAAGAAAGCCATGGCATGAGCAACGCACAGCCAACCGTGATGATCACCGGCGCCGCCGGCCACCTGGGCCGCGCCGTGGCCGCCGCCTTTGAGGCGCAAGGCGCGCGCCTGGTGCTGCTCGACCGCGATGCCGGCGCGCTGCAGAAGGCCTTCGGCCACCTGGCCGGTGCCACGCTGCTGGCCGCCGACCTGCTGGACCGCGATGCGCTGGCCGATGCCGTGAAGGGTGTAGGCCGCATCGACGTGCTGTGCCACCTGGCCGGGGGCTTTCGCATGGGCGAGCCGGTGCATGCCACGGCGTCCGCCACCTGGGACTTTCTGATGGACCTGAACGCCCGCAGCCTGCTGAACGTGGCCGCGGCCGTGGTGCCGCAGCTCGTCGCGCAAGGCGCGGGCAAGGTGGTGACGGTGGGTGCGGGCGCCGCACGCCAGGGCGGCGCGAACATGGGGGCCTATGCGGCGTCCAAGAGCGCGCTGATCCGGCTGACCGAGTCTATGTCCGCCGAGCTGCGCGACCAGGGCATCAACGTCAACTGCGTGCTGCCGTCGATCATCGACACGCCGGACAACCGCGCCGGCATGCCCGATGCCGACTTCGCCCGCTGGGTCGCGCCCGAGGCGCTGGCCGAGGTGATCGCCTTCCTGGCGTCGGACGCGGCGCGCGCCGTGCACGGCGCGGCCATCCCGGTCACCGGGCGGGTCTAAGCCATAGCAAAAAAGAGAGCGGCCAGCGCTTGTGCAGCAAGCGCTGGCCGCTTTTTTTACCAAAAGATCAGCTGCGTCCGGCCTGCACGATCATCTGCGCTACCACGGCGAGCTGCTGGCGCGTGGCCTCGGGGTCGAGCTTGAACAGGCCCAGCACCGACAGGCCACGCAGCGCCGCCAGGATGACGGCGGCGAAGTTCTCGGGTTGCGGGTGGTTGCGGGCGATCTCGGGGAAGGTGTCTACGAAGTGCGCGAAGTACATCGGGTCGTGCTGCGCGCGGTGCTCGTCGATGCGGTCGAGCAGGGCGGGCGTGGTCTTGCAGCCGAAGAACATGCCCCAGGCCGCCACGTAGCTGGGCGTGCCGTAGACTCGCTCCCACGCGGCCTGCACGAAGAGCTGGGCGCGGCTTTCCAGCGGCTCGCCTTTGATGTCGCCTTCGTCCACCCAGCCCAGCTCGCCCAGCGGCGCCATCACCTCGTCCACCAGGCGCTCCATCAGCGCGTTGCGCGTGCCGAACTGGTGCTGCACAGCGCCCAGCGTCACGTCGGCGCCGCGGGCGATGTCCTGCAGGTTGGCCTGCTGGTAGCCCACCTCCTGCAGCAGCTTCAGCGCCGAGGCGATGATCTTGCGCTGCGTCTCCTGGCTGCGCTCCGCCTGCGTGCGCCGTTTGATCGGCCTGGCTGCGCCGGGCGGTTTGATGTCCATCGTCTTGTCTCCTTACATTTTTGATTTAACGGATGATGCAGCCCGCATCCTACACCGGATGGGCGGCGATGTCGGCACTTTGGCGACTGCTATCAAAAGAAAAGCTGCTGGCGCTTGCTGCACGAGCGCTAGCAGCCTTTTTGGCTGAAAAACTAGCGGAGGCTAGACCTGTTCCAGCGCCTGGTTCAGGTCGGCTAGCAGGTCGTCGATGTGCTCGATGCCCACCGACAGCCGCACCATGCCCTCGCTGACGCCGGCCTTGGCCAGCTCGGCCGCGTCGAGCTGGCGGTGGGTGGTCGAGGCCGGGTGCGTGGCCAGCGACTTGGCGTCGCCGATGTTCACCAGGCGGGTGAAGAGTTGCAGCGCGTCAAGGAAGCGCGCGCCGGCCGCGCGCGGATCGCTGTCGCTGGACTTGAGGCTGAACGACAGGATGCCCGAGGCCTTGCCGCCCGACTGGCGCTGCACCAGCGCGTGGTCGGGGTGGTCGGGCAGGCCGGCGTAGCGCACCCATTCGACCTTGGCGTGCTTCTGCAGGGTCTCGGCGATCTTCTGCGTGTTGTCGCAGATGCGGTCCATGCGCAGCGCCAGCGTCTCTATGCCCTGCAGGATCAGGAAGGCGTTGTGCGGCGAAACGGCCGCGCCGGTGTTGCGCAGCGGCACGACGCGCACGCGGCCGATGTAGGCGGCCGGGCCCAGGGCCTCGGTGTAGACCACGCCGTGGTAGCTCACATCGGGTTCGTTCAGGCGTCTGAAGCGCGCCTTGTGCTCGGCCCAGGGGAACTTGCCGCTGTCCACCACCGCGCCGCCCACGCTGTTGCCGTGGCCGCCGAGGTACTTGGTGAGCGAGTGCACGACGATGTCGGCGCCCAGCTCGATGGGGCGCAACAGGTAGGGGCTGGGCACGGTGTTGTCCACGATCAGTGGCACGCCATGGTCGTGCGCCACCTTGGCCAGCGCGGCAATGTCGGTCACGTTGCCCAGCGGGTTGCCGATGGACTCGATGAAGATCGCCTTGGTGCGCTCGTCGATCAGCGGGCCGAAGCTGGCCGGATCGCGCGGGTCGGCGAACTTCACCGTGATGCCCTGCTGCGGGAAGGTGTGGGCGAAGAGGTTGTAGGTGCCGCCATAGAGCGTGCTGGCCGAGACGATGTTGTCGCCGGCCTCGGCGATGGCCTGGATGGCGTAGGTGACGGCCGCCATGCCCGAGGCCACGGCCACCGCGGCGATGCCGCCCTCCAGCGCCGCGACGCGCTTTTCGAGCACGTCGGTCGTGGGGTTCATGATGCGCGTGTAGATGTTGCCCGCGACCTTCAGGTCGAACAGGTCGGCGCCGTGCTGGGCGCTGTCGAAGGCGTAGGCCACGGTCTGGTAGATGGGCACGGCCACGGCCTTGGTGGTGGGGTCGGGCGAATAGCCGGCGTGGACGGCCAGGGTCTCGATGCGCATGGGGAAGGGCTCCTTGGTTGTGTGCAACTGCCTTTGTAGCAGCTTTGCGGCGCGGCCTCCAACCAACGAATCGGCATGTGCTTATGCCGATGCGCCGGCGAGGCCATGGAAAATGGCTCCCCACGCTCCCCACTGCGTGTGGTCGCTGCCCCTCCCAGAGGGGCGCTTTTCATCTTGGGGCGGCCCGGCGATGAAAAAAGGAACGCCTCGCGGCGTTCCTTGTCTGTCCAGGTCGGGGCGGGCTCAGTAGCCCAGCGCCTTGCCGTCCGGGTTGCGCGGATCGGAGTAGCCCCAGAACTCGCCGTT
This sequence comes from Comamonas humi, assembly GCF_054782535.1. NCBI lineage: Bacteria > Pseudomonadati > Pseudomonadota > Betaproteobacteria > Burkholderiales > Comamonadaceae > Comamonas > Comamonas humi. The sequence goes on from NZ_BAAGSH010000009.1 coordinate 34,529, forward strand.
GCGCACCTGGATGGTCTGGGTGCGGCCCATCGAGGGCTTGACCACCACGTTCTCGCCGCGTGCCTTCAGCGCGTTGATGGTGTCCACCGAGAAACCCTTTTCCACGCGCAGCTCGTCCGGCGTCCACTGCTGGTGGAAGCGCAGCGCGGCCGTGGCCTCGGCCGGGTTCATGCTGAAGTCGATGCTGTTGGTGATGACCTGCAGCACGGTGGTGATGATGCGCGCGCCGCCGGGGCTGCCCGTCACCAGCCAGGGCTTGCCGTCCTTGAGCACGAAGGTGGGCGTCATCGACGACAGCGGGCGCTTGCCGGCCTCGATGGCGTTGGCGTCGCCGCCGACCAGGCCGTATGCATTGGGCACGCCGGGCTTGGCCGAGAAGTCGTCCATCTGGTTGTTGAGCATGATGCCCGTGCCCTTGGCCACGATGCCGCTGCCGAAGTTGGTGTTGAGCGTGTAGGTCACGGCGACGATGTTGCCGGCCTTGTCCATCACCGAGAAGTGCGTGGTCTGGTCGCTCTCATAGGGCTGGGGCTTGCCGGGCTTCACCTCCTTGGCGGGCAGGGTGCGCTCGTCGGTGATGCGCTTGGCCAGCTCGGCCGCGTAGGGCTTGGAGATCAGGCCCTTGACCGGTACCTTCACGAAGTCGGTGTCGCCCAGGTACTCGGAGCGGTCGGCATAGGCCAGCTTCATCGCCTCGGCCATGTGGTGCACGGTGCGGGCGCTGTTGTGGCCCCACTGGTTCAACGGCCACTGTTCCATCATGTTGAGGATCTGCACCACGTGGATGCCGCCGGACGAGGGCGGCGGCATGGTCACGATCTGGTAGCCGCGGTAAGTGCCGCGCACCGGCTCGCGCTCGACCACCTTGTAGGCGGCCAGGTCCTCCAGCGTGATCGGGCCGCGGTGCACGGCCATCTCGCCGACGATCTTCTTGGCGATCGGGCCCTGGTAGAAGGCCTTGGCGCCGCCCTGGGCGATCTGGCGCAGCGAGTTGGCCAGATCCTTCTGCACCAGGCGGTCGTCGCGCTTGAGCGGCGCGCCGTTCTTCCAGAAGATGGCCTTGGTGGCGTCCCACTTGCCCATGTTCTTCTGTTCCTGCTTGAGGATGGTGGCCAGGGTCTCGCTCACCGGGTAGCCCTTGTCGGCCAGCGTGATGGCCGGCGCCATCACGCGCGACAGCGGCATGGTGCCCCATTTCTTGAGCGCATGCTCCATGCCCGCCACGGTGCCGGGCACGCCGACGGCGAAGTGCGTGTGCAGCGACTTGTCGTCGATCACGTTGCCCTTGTCGTCGAGGTACATGTTGCGCGAAGCGGCCTTGGGCGCCATCTCGCGGAAGTCCAGCGCGATGTCCTTGCCGCTCTTGGCGTCGTGCACCATCATGAAGCCGCCGCCGCCGATGTTGCCCGCGTTGGGCAGCGTGACGGCCAGCGCGAAGCCCATGGCGACGGCCGCGTCCACTGCGTTGCCGCCGGCCTTGAGGATGTCCAGGCCCGCCTTGGAGGCCAGTTCCTGCTCGCTCGCCACCATGCCCTGGCGGGCGATGACGGGATGGAACACGTCCATGTCGTAGTCGTAGGCCGCGGCGGCGGCCAGCGTGGCCGCGGTGGCCTGCGGCGCGGGGGCCGCGGCCGGGGCGGTCGCTGCGGGTGGCGTGGCGGCGGCGTCCGCGCTGGCGGCCTGTTGCTGCTTGTCGGTGGGCGTGCTGCACGCGGTCAGTGCGGCGATGGCCAGGACGCTGAGCGTCCACTTGATGGGGTTGTGCACCGGGAGGTCTCCTTTCGTTGTGCCATGCCGCGCAGGGCATGGACAACGCAGTGTATCTCCCGCGGCGCCGCTATTTCACCCTTTGCTTTTCGAGCTTGCGCGCCAGCGTGCGGCGGTGCATGCCCAGGCGCCGGGCGGTCTCGGAGATGTTGAAGCCGGTGGCGGCCAGGGTCTCGTGGATCTTCTCCCACTCCAGCGTCTTGATCGACGTGGTGCTGGTCGAGAGTTCCACGTCGGGCGTGCCCTCGGAGCGGCTGAACGCGGCCTCGATGTCGTCGGTGTTCGAGGGCTTGGCCAGGTAGTGGCAGGCGCCGAGCTTGATGGCCTCGACGGCGGTGGCGATGCTGGCGTAGCCGGTCAGCACCACGATCAGCGCGTCGGGGTTGAGCTGGTGCAGCATCTGCACGCAGTTCAGGCCCGAGGCGTTGCCGGCGAGCTTGAGGTCCATCACGGCGTACTGCGGGCAGTGCTGCTGCAGCAGCACCTCGACCTCCTCGGCGCTGCTGGCGTGCAGCACGCGGTAGCCGCGCCGCTCGAACGAGCGCTGCAATGCGCGCGCGAAGGCGGCGTCGTCCTCGACGAGCAGGAGCAGGCGTTCGGAGGTGTCAGTCATCGGTTTCTTCAAAGGCTATCGAGGACAGCGGCAGCGTGATGCGCACCTCGGCGCCGCCGCTGTCGCGGTTGCGGGCCCGCACGCTGCCACCCAGCGAGCGGGCCACGTTCATCACCAGGAACAGGCCCAGGCCGCCGCCGGGGCGGCCCTTGGTCGACTGGTAGGGCTTGCCCAGGTTCTCGAGGATCTGCGGTGCGAAGCCCGGGCCGCGGTCCGAAACCTGCAGCGCCAGCGCGTCGCCGTGGCTCTCGATCAGCAGCTGGACCTCGGCGGGCGAGGCTTCGAGCGCATTGTCCAGCACATTGAAAATCATCTGCTGCAGCGAGGTATCCGAGATGATCGGCTGGTCGTGCTCCAGGTGCTTGAGGTAGATGAAGCGCGCCGGCTGGCGGCGGTCGCGCCACTGCTGGGCCACCTTGTCCATGAAGGTGATGAGCGTGGTGCTCTCGGGCGCGTCGCCGCGGGTCTCGCCAGCCGACAGCAGCACGCCGGTGACGATGGACTTGCAGCGCAGCACCTGGTGCTGCATCTCCTGCACGTCCTGCAGCAGCTCGCTGTTGTGGGCGATCTGCGGCAGGCGCTGCCAGTCGCCGAGGATGACCGACACCGTGGCCAGCGGCGTGCCGAGCTCGTGCGCGGCGCCGCTGGCCAAGAGGCCCATGCGCACGATGTGCTCCTCTTCGGCGGCGCGCTGGCGCAGCTGCGCCAGGCGCTGGTCGCGGCGCTGCAGGTTGGCCATGATACGGTTGATGAAGGCCACCAGCAGGATGGCGTTCAGCCCGAAGCTGATCAAGAGGCCGATCAGGTACAGCCGCGAGATGCTGCCCTGCTGGTGCTGCAGGATGGCCAGCGGCTGGTGCGCGAAGGCAAGCGCGGCGGCGCAGGCCGTGCTCACGCCCACGATGGCCCAGGCAAAGCCCGGCCGCAGCAGGATCGCGCCCAGCGTGACCTGCAGCAGGTACAGGCCGATGAAGGGGTTGTTGGCGCCGCCGCTCAGGTAGAGCTGGAAGGTGAGGGCGCCCACGTCCACCAGCAGCGCGACGAAGAGGTCGAGCGAGGTGACGTCGTGCTGGCGCCAGCGCAGCCAGCCGATGTTGAGGGCGTTGAAGGCGACCAGCGCCGCCACGATGAGCAGCATGGGCTGCAGCGGCAGCGCGATGTCGAGGCCGTAGTGCACCAGCGAGATGGTGACCACCTGGCCCACCACCGCCAGCCAGCGCAGCTGCACGAGCAGCTGCATGTTGCGGCGGTCGGTGGTGTGGGTGACGCTGAACGGGGAGTCGGAAGTGGAAAACACGCTGCGATCTTAAGACGGCAGGCTGGTTAAAAAATAATAGCTGATGGCGCTTGCTGCATGAGGGATTCAAATATCTTTGTATCTGAAATGACCATGCAGCAAGCGCCAGCCGCTATCTTTTCTTTCTGCCGTGGCGCACCACCAGCCAGGCGGCGCCGACCACCATCGCGGCCAGCCCGTACCAGGTGAGGGCGTAGACCAGGTGGTTGTTGTGGAAGCGCACCACGGTCATGCCGGGGCGCGGTGCGTCTGAGGCCGCGGCGCCGGGCAGGGCCGCGGCCTTGGACGGGATGCCCGCGTCGATGAAGAACGGCGCGGCGGCGTCGAGGCCGCCCGCCTGCGCGATGGCCGCCACGTCGCGCGAGAACCAGCGCTGCTGCGCCGGCTCGTTGCTGCGCAGAAAGCCGCCGTGCGGCTCGGACAGGCGCAGCAGGCCGGTCACGCCCACGGGGCCGGCCTGCGTGTGGCTGGCCGCGTAGGCGGCATCGCTCCACGCGGCGCGCTGGCTGTCGGGGATGAAGCCGCGGTTGACCAGCACCTGGCCGCCCTGGTCCAACTGCAGCGGCGTCAGCACCCAGAAGCCGCTGCCCAGCTCGGTGGCGGCCTGGGCCAGCACCGTCTTGCCGGCCAGCCATTGGCCTTCGGCGCGCACGGCCTGGTATTCGAGGTTGCCCAGGTCCAGTCGCGGCCAGCCGGCCTGCGGCGGCAGCGCCACCGGGCTGGCGTGCACGCGCTGCTCCACGCGCTCGATCAGCGCCAGCTTCCACGACAGGCGCTGCACCTGCCAGGTGCCGAGTGCGGCGAAGCCAATGAATAAGGCGATGCCCGCCAGTGCAAGCATCGCCTTCAGAAGAGAGGACCGCCGGGGCCGGCGGTCCGCGTCCGCTGCGGTCGCCACCGTCAGTGGTGCGCGCCGTGCGGTGCGGCCTGGGTGGCTTCGGTGCCGCCCGGCATCAGGTGCTGGTGCTGCGGCATCATGTGGGCGTTCATGTTGTGCATGACCCAGAGCGTGCCGGCGATCACGATGCACACGAAGATGATGGTGAAGATGGTGGACAGCATGGTCCAGCCGCCCTCGACCTTGCCGTTCATGTGCAGGAAGAACACCATGTGCACCAGGATCTGCACCACGGCGAAGGCCGAGATCACCAGCATCGTGGTGGTGCGGCTCTCGAACACGTCGCCCATCACCACGGCGAAGGGGATGGCGGTGAGGATGATCGACAGGAAGAAGCCGATCATGTAGCCCGAGAAGGTGCTGTGCGGGCCGTCGTCGTGGCCGTGGCCATGGCCATGGTCATCGTGGTGGTCGCCGTGGGCAGCGTGGTTGTGTTGCGCGCTCATTTACAGCACTCCCATCAGGTATACGAAGGTGAAGACGCCGATCCAGACCACGTCCAGAAAGTGCCAGAACATGGACAGGCACATCAGGCGGCGGTTGTTCTCGCGGGTCAGGCCGTGCATGCCGATCTGGATCAGCAGCACGGTCAGCCAGATCAGGCCGAAGGTGACGTGCAGGCCGTGCGTGCCCACCAGCGTGAAGAACGACGACAGGAAGGCGCTGCGGCCAGGGCCCGCGCCTTCGTGGATCAGGTGGTGGAACTCGTACAGCTCCAGGCCCAGGAAGCCCAGGCCGAACAGCGCGGTGACCACCAGCCAGGCCATCGTGCCCTTGACCGAGCCCTTTTGCTTCATCAGCATGGCGAAGCCGAAGGTGATGGACGAGAACAGCAGCAGCGCCGTGTTCATCGCCACCAGCGGCAGGTCGAACAGCTCGGCGCCGCTCGGGCCGCCGGCATAGCTGCGGCCCAGCACGCCGTAGGTGGCGAACAGCACGCCGAAGATGAGGCAGTCGCTCATCAGGTAGAGCCAGAAGCCCAGCGCGGTGCCGTTCTCGGGATGCGGTTCTTCCTTGGGGAAGTAGTCGCGCGCCAGCGGGGCGCCGGCCGCGGGGTGGTGCAGGGTGGTCGTATCAGACATGGCGTGCCAGGAGTTGGGTGCGGGCTTCTTCGGTGGCGGCCACTTCGGCTGCCGGGATGTAGTAGTCGCGCTTGTAGTTGAAGGTGTGGATGATGGCGCTGAGCACGATCGCCGCGAACGACGCCACCGCCAGCCACCAGATCTGCCAGATCAGCGCGAAGCCGAGCACCATGGCGAGCATCGAGATGATGAAGCCGGCCGCGGTGTTCTTGGGCATGTGCACGTCGGCATAGCCGCCGAGCCTGCGGGCGAAGCCGTGCTTCTTCATGTCCCACCAGGCATCGCTCTCATGCACCTGGGGCGTGAAGGCGAAGTTGTAGTTCGGCGGGGGCGAGGAGGTGGCCCACTCCAGCGTGCGGCCGCCCCAGGGGTCGCCCGTGTGGTCGGCCAGTTCCTTGCGCTTCATGATGCTGACGCCCAGCTGCACGAAGAAGGCGGCGATGCCGATGGCCACCAGCACGGCGCCGAAGGCGGCGATGATGAACCAGATCTGCAGCGAGGCGTCCTCGTAGTGGTTGATGCGGCGGGTCACGCCCATCAGGCCCAGCACGTACAGCGGCGTGAAGGCCACCCAGAAGCCCACCAGCCAGAACCAGAACGACACCTTGCCCCAGAACTCGTCCAGCTTGAAGCCGAAGGCCTTGGGGAACCAGTAGTTGATGGCGGCGAACACGGCGAACACCACGCCGCCGATGATCACGTTGTGGAAGTGGGCGATCAGGAACAGCGAGTTGTGCAGCACGAAGTCGGCCGGGGGCACGGCCAGCAGCACGCCGGTCATGCCGCCGATCACGAAGGTGAACATGAAGCCCATGGTCCACAGCATCGGCACGTCGAACTTGATGCGGCCGCGGTACATGGTGAACAGCCAGTTGAACACCTTGGCGCCCGTCGGGATCGAGATGATCATCGTCGTGATGCCGAAGAAGGCGTTGACGCTGGCGCCCGAGCCCATGGTGAAGAAGTGGTGCAGCCACACCAGGTACGACAGGATGGTGATCACCACGGTGGCGTAGACCATCGAGGTGTAGCCGAACAGGCGCTTGCGGCTGAAGGTGGCGACGATCTCGGAGAACACGCCGAACGCGGGCAGCACCAGGATGTAGACCTCGGGGTGGCCCCAGATCCAGATCAGGTTCACGTACAGCATGGCGTTGCCGCCCAGGTCATTGGTGAAGAAGTGCGTGCCGGCGAAACGATCGAGCGACAGCAGCACGAGCACGGCGGTCAGCATGGGGAAGGAGGCAACGATCAGCGCGTTGGTGCACAGCGAGGTCCAGGTGAAGATGGGCATCTTCATCAGGTTCATGCCGGGGGCGCGCATCTTGATGATGGTCACGATCAGGTTGATGCCCGACAGCGTGGTGCCCACGCCCGCGACCTGCAGCGCCCAGATGTAGTAATCGAGGCCCACGCTCGGGTCGTTGTAGCCCAGGCCCGACAGCGCCAGCCAGCCGTAGGTGGAGAACTCGCCCAGGAACAGCGAGAGCATCACCAGCACGGCGCCGCTGGTCGTCATCCAGAAGCTGAAGTTGTTCAGGAACGGGAAGGCCACGTCGCGCGCGCCGATCTGCAGCGGCACCACGTAGTTCATCAGGCCCGTCACGAAGGGCATGGCCACGAAGAAGATCATGATCACGCCGTGGGCGGTGAAGATCTGGTCGTAGTGGTGCGGCGGCAGGTAGCCCATGTTCTCGCCGACGGCGATGGCCTGCTGCGCGCGCATCATGATCGCATCGGAGAAGCCGCGCAGGAACATGACCAGGCCGAGGATCATGTACATGATGCCGATCTTCTTGTGGTCGATGCTGCAGATCCAGTCCTTCCAGAGCGGACCCCAGAGGCGGAACTTGGTGATGGCGGCCACCATGAACAGGCCGCCGAGCACGACGGCGATGAAGGTCCACAGCACGATGGGCTCGTGCACCATCGGTATGGAATCCCAGGTGATCCGCCCGAGCAGCGAATCGTGGTTGAAGTTGGAAATGGCAGACATAGATGGGATATCCGGTTACTGGGCGACGATGGCCTGGGCTTCGCCAGCGGACAGGGTGGAGGCGATCCGCACGGCGTCGCGGACGGTGCAGACATCGTCTGCGGGCGGATTCAGCAGCGACTGCTTGCTCTCGGCGCGGGCCTTGATGTTGGCCAGGGCGTCCTTGGCCATCATCTCGTCCATGCACATCTTGCCTTCCTCGACGCAGCGGTTCAGCACGGCGTGGTACAGGTCCTTGTCCACGGCCTTGAACAGGCGCACCGGATCGCGCTCGCTGGGCTTGGCCAGCTGCTGGTACTCGCCGCGGGTCAGGCTGCCGCCCTCGGCCTTGGTCTTCTGCACCCACTGGGCGAAGTCGCCGTCGGACAGGCCGTGGAGCTTGAAGGTCATGCCGGCAAAGCCCGCGCCGCTGTAGTGCGAGCCCTTGCCCTCGAACACGCCGGCGCGGTTGATGACGCCGTTCAGGCGCGTCTCCATGCCCGGCATCGCGTAGATCATGCCGGCGAAGTCGGGCACGTAGAACGCGTTCATCGTCGTCGTGGCCGTCAGCTTGAACTCGACCGGGCGGTCCACCGGCGCGGCCACCTCATTGACCGTGGCGATGCCCTGCTCGGGGTAGATGAACAGCCACTTCCAGTCCATCGCCACGGCCTCGATCACCAGCGGCTTCGTGCCTTCGGGCAGCGGGCGGCTGGCGTCGATGCGGTCGATCGGACGGTAGGGATCGAGCTTGTGCGTATAGATCCAGGTCAAGGCGCCGAGCGCGATGATGATCAACAATGGCACGGACCAGATGATCAGCTCCAGCGAGGTGGAGTGGTGCCATTCGGGATCGTAGTCCGGGGCGGCGTTGGACTCGCGGTACTTCCAGGCAAAGAAGAAGGTCAGCAGCAGGACCGGGATGATGATGATCAGCATCAGCAGCGTGGCGATCACCACCAGGCGGCCCGACTGCGCGGCCACGTCGCCGGCGGGGTTGAGCACCACCATGTTGCAGCCGCTGAGGCTGGCGGCCACCAGGGCGGCAATGAGCCAGGACGGCCCTCTGAGTTTCTTGAAGTTAGACATGCGCAGAGCGCCGGCAGGCGCGATTAGGTAGAAACATGGATTGCAAAATACCGCCAAATGTAAATGCTTGAGGCAGGCCTGTCGATTGGACATTTTGTCCTACGTCCCGCGTGAGAAAACCCTGCCAGGCTCCTGGGTGGGTACCATGAGGACAGGCCTTTTCTGCTTGAGTGAGGAGCATTTGCATGAGTAATCTGAGTTACGCAGCAGCCCCAGCGGGGGGAGTCACAGGCCCGGAGGGTCGGTCCAAGGGCCACGACGAGGAGGTCACCCCGAGCGAGATCGCTGTCGGCGTGATTATCGGCCGTTCTTCCGAATATTTTGATTTTTTCGTGTTCGGTATCGCTGCGGTGCTGGTGTTCCCGTCCGTCTTCTTTCCCCATTTTTCCAAGCTCAACGGCACCCTGCTGTCCTTCGGCGTTTTTGCGCTGGCCTTCATCGCGCGCCCCATAGGCACCGCGATCTCGATGGCCATCCAGCGGCGCTGGGGCCGCGCCACCAAGCTGACGACGGCGCTGTTCCTGCTGGGCAGCTGCACGGTGGGCATGGCCTTCCTGCCCAGCTATGAAACCCTGGGCCGCACGGCCATCGCGCTGCTGGTGCTGTTTCGCTTCGGCCAGGGCCTGGCGCTGGGCGGCTCCTGGGACGGCCTGCCCTCGCTGCTGGCCATGAGCGCCCCCAAGGGCCGCCGCGGCTGGTACTCGATGATGGGCCAGCTGGGTGCGCCGCTGGGCTTCGTGCTGGCGGCCTCGCTGTTCGCCTACCTGTATGGCTCGCTGTCCGAGGAGGAATTCCTCACCTGGGGCTGGCGCTATCCGTTCTTCGTGGCTTTTGCCGTCAACGTGGTGGCGCTGTTCGCCCGCCTGCAGCTGGTGATGGGGCAGAACTATTCCAAGCTGATGGAAGAGCGCGAGCTGGTGCCGGTGGGCGTTGCCAAGCTGATCGACGAGGAGGGCGGCAACGTGGCCCTGGGCGCCTTCGCGGCGCTGGCCAGTTTCGCGCTGTTCCATCTGGTGACGGTGTTCCCGCTGTCGTGGATCGTGATGTTCTCGGACCAGCCCGTGGTCGAGGTGCTGAGCGTGCAGATCGCCGGCGCCTGCTGCGCCGCGGTGGCGATCGCCGCCTCCGGCTGGATTGCCGACCGCTTCGGGCGCCGCAACACGCTGGGCGTCATGGCCGTGCTGATCGGGCTGTTCAGCCTGGCCACGCCCATGCTGCTGTCCAGCGGCACCTCCGGCAACAACGTGTTCATCATCCTGGGCTTCATCCTGCTGGGCCTGTCCTACGGCCAGTCGTCCGGCACGGTGACGTCCAACTTCTCGCCTACTTACCGCTACACCGGTGCGGCGCTCTCCACCGACATGGCCTGGCTGATCGGCGCGGCCTTCGCCCCGGTTGTGGCGCTGGGCCTGTCGGCCAAGTTCGGCCTGATCGCGGTGAGCATCTATCTGCTGTCGGGCGTGGTGTGCACGCTGGTGGCGCTGGCCATCAACCGCGCGGTGGAAGGCCGGGAGACCACGGCATGAGTTTGTTTCTGGTTCGGAGCCGTTGCCGCTATTGAAGCGGTGGCGAAAGGCGGGGTTGCACCGGCCTTGAAGCTCCCGACTCGAAAAGGCCGCCAATTCATTGGCGGCCTTCTTTTATGGGCGTGTGGCGGGCGCTTATTCAAAAATGAGAGCTTCTAGCGCTTGCTGTGTAATCAATTCAGATGGTTTTGTGCCTGAATCGATTATGTAGAGAGCGCCAGATGCTCATATTTTTATCAGGCCTGCGTGGGCGCGGGGCGCGTGCGGTAGAACTGCATCGGGAACTCCTGCATCTCTTTGAAGTGCTGGTTCATCACCGATTTCTTCATCTTGCCCACCACGTGCATCTCGCAGGGCTTGCAGTCGAAGCGCAGCGTGAGCTTTTCCTTGCCGTTGATGAGCTGTAGCGGCTCGGCCTTGATCGTGCCCTTGACGCCGATCACGCCCTTGGCCTGCTTGGGGCACAGGCTCATCGAGAAGCGCACGCAGTGCTTGGTGATCATCAGCGAGACTTCGCCTTCCTCTTCCTTGCTCTCGTAGGCCGCGTCGATCACCTTCACGCCATGCTTCACGTAGAAGTCGTGCGCCTTGTTGTTGAACACGTTGGCCAGGTAGCTCAGCGTGTCTTCGGGGAAGGGCGCGGGCGGCTCCACCGGCGTGGCGCGCGGCAGGCGGACAAAGCCCTTGGCGCGGTTCTCCTCCAGCGCGGCCACGGCATCGCGGCGCAGCTGGTTCAGCGCCGAGGCGGGCACGAACCAGGGTTGCGACAGCTGCAGGCTGATGTCGTTGACGGCGAAGACGGTGGCGCCGAAGCGGCCCAGCTGCTCGCGCAGCGAGGCCTCGGCCTTGACGGCATCGGTGGCGGCCTGGTGCAGCTGGGCGATGGCGGCGCTGCCGGTGAAACCGTCCTCGTCGGTCAGCACCAGCGCAAAGCCGTCGGCGCTCTCGCGCAGCTCGGCCCACAGGGCTATGCGGCGGTCGCTCGACTTCTTGTCCAGCGTGCGCACCCAGTCCATGTCGCGGTTGCGGTTGATCTCCAGGCCCTTGCGCAGGTCCTTGAAGCCGGCGATGGCGTCCTTGGGGAAGACGCGCCAGATGCCTTTTTTGGCGTTCACGCATTCGGCGCGGTTGATGTGCACGCCCACCAGTTCCTTCTGCAGGTCGTAGTAGCACAGGCCGTCGCCGTTGTGCAGCACGGCGGCCTTGTCGCTGACCTCCAGTTCGAACCACTTGTCGCCCAGCTGCGTGACCCAGCCGATGGCGCGGCCCGGCGTCTTGGGCGTGTCGAAGGCGCCGATGTCTTCCTGGCGGCCGTTGACGAAGTAGTCGGTGAACTCGCGGTTGAAGTTCTGGTCCGGATCGGGCTCGAAGGTAAAGGTCGTGCGTCCCGAGGACGAGCGTGCCAACGGTGCATCGGAGAACTCGCGCTCCTCGATGATCTCGTCCAGCAACTTGCGGTAGTGGGCCGTGATGTTCTTCACATAGCCCATGTCCTTGTAGCGGCCCTCGATCTTGAAGCTGCGCACGCCGGCGTCGATCAGCGCGCGCAGGTTGTCGCTCTGGTTGTTGTCCTTCATCGACAGCACGTGCTTCTCGTGCGCGATGATGCGGCCGCTGGCGTCCGTCACCTCGTAGGGCAGGCGGCAGGCCTGGTTGCAGTCGCCGCGGTTGGCGCTGCGGCCGGTGTGGGCGTGGCTGATGAAGCACTGGCCCGAATAGGCCACGCACAGCGCGCCGTGCACGAAGAACTCGATGGTGGTGCGCGCCGGATCGGTGGCCGCGCGCACGGCGGCGATCTGGCGCAGGTCCAGCTCGCGCGCCACCACGATCTGCGACAGCCCCGCGTCCTGCAGGAAGCGCGCCTTCTCGGGCGTGCGGATGTCGGTCTGCGTGCTGGCGTGCAGTTGGATCGGCGGCAGGTCGAGCTCCAGCAGGCCCATGTCCTGGATGATGAGCGCGTCGGCACCGGCGTTGTAGACCTGCCAGGCCATCTTGCGGGCATCCTCCAGTTCGTCGTCGCGCAGGATGGTGTTGAGCGTGATGAAGATGCGGCTGCCGAAGCGGTGGGCGTGCTGGATGAGCCGCTCCAGCTCGCGGATATCGTTGCCCGCGGTGGCGCGCGCGCCGAAGGCCGGGCCGCCGATGTAGACGGCATCGGCGCCATGGTTGACGGCCTCGATGCCGATGTCGGCATTGCGCGCGGGGGAAAGCAGTTCGAGCTGGTGGGGCAGGAGGGACATGGGGCGGGATTATCCCTAGGGCGCGCGGCCGGGGCGGCCGTCGCCGGGTGCCGGCGCGCCACAGGCGGGCGCCAGCCACAGGGATGCATTCAAGTGTTTGATTTGCTTGTATTTTACCTTGCAGACGGATTCCAGGGCCCAGCGGTCGGCAAAGATATTCGCCTTGTCAATGGATGACACCCGGGTGATTGATGCCGGCTGAGCATCAATTGCCGCCAAAAAACGCAGCGATGGGCCTGGTGTTGGCGATACGCTGCCTGCTTCACCTGTGAGCGCTCCCATGACCGAAGCTACGCCACTCCCCACCATGTACCTGCCGCGCCAGTTCGCCAGCCAGGATGTGCAGCATGCGCTCACCGTCATGCGCCAGCACCCGCTGGCCAGCGTGACGGCGGTCGACGAGGGGGGCTTTCCGTTCGTATCCTATATCCCGCTGCATGCGGAGCACCGGCCCGAGGCCGGCGGCGCCGGGCTGACGCTGTGGGGCCACTGCTCGCGCGGCAACCCGCACTGGAAGCTGCTGCAGCAGTCGCCGCAGGCGCTGGTGGCCTTCCGCGGCGCGCAGGCCTATCTGTCGCCCAGCGTCTACCCCGACCTGGAGCGCGTGCCCAGCTGGAACTACGTGGCCGTGCACTGCCGCGTGCAGGTGGAGCTGATCGACCAGCCCGAGGACAAGGACCGCCTGCTCAAGTGCCTGATCGGCGACCACGAGCCCGCCTACGCCGAGCAGTGGCGCGGGCTGGATGCCGATTTCACCCGCAAGCTGCTGGGCGGCGTGGTGGGCCTGCGCATGCAGGTGCTGCAGTGGGAGTGCAAGCTCAAGCTCAACCAGCACCGGCCCGAGTCGTATGCGGCCCTGCGCGCGGCCTACGAAACCCATGCCGAGCTGGGCGACGACGATGCGCACGAGCTGCTGCAGTGGATGGACCGCCTGGGCATGCGCGAGACCGAAGAGGCGGCCCGGTGAGGTTCATGCTGGGCCTGGTCGGCCTGCTGGTGGTGCTGGCGCTGGTCGCGGTGCTGGGCAAGAAACAGCTGCAGGCCACGCGCGAGATCGCCGTGCAGCCGGGAGGGCCGGCGGTCACGGCCGGCGGCAATGTGCGCGAGCAGAGCCAGCAGATCCAGAACCAGGTCAGGCAGCAGCTGGAGTCGGCCATGCAGCCGCGGCCGGTGGATGCCGAAGATTAACCATGAAAAAAGCTGCTGGCGCTTATGCAGTAAGCGCCAGCAGCTTTGTTTTTGATAGCGATTGGGTTTATTTACCCCAACTGTCCTTCAGCCCCGTCACGCGGTTGAATACCGGCTTGCCGGCCTGGTGGTCCTTGCGGTCGGCCACGAAGTAGCCGAAGCGCTCGAACTGGAACTTGTCGTCCGCCTGGGCCGTGGCCAGCGAAGGCTCCACGTAGGCGGTGACGGTCTGCAGGCTGTCGGGATTCAGCAGCGCCAGGAAGTCCTTGCCGCCGGCATCGGGCTGGGCGTCGGTGAACAGGCGGTCGTACAGGCGCACCTCGGCGGCCAGGCCGTCGGCCACGCCCACCCAGGTGATGGCGGCCTTGACCTTGACGGCATCGGCGCCGGGCGTGCCGCTCTTGGTGTCGGGCACCACGGTGGCCAGCACCTTGGTCACCTGGCCGTCGGCATCCTTCTCGCAGCCGGTGCACTCGATCACGTAGCCGCCCTTGAGGCGCACCTTGTTGCCGGGGAACAGGCGCTTGTAGCCCTTGGGCGGTACCTCGGCGAAGTCCTCGTGCTCGATCCAGACCTCGCGGCCCAGCGTGAAATGGCGCTCGGGCACAGCCTCGCCCTCGCCATGGTGGGGCAGGGCGGGCAGGGTGCAGGCTTCGAGGTGGTCGGCCGCGCCGAAGACCTCGGCCCAGTTCGTCAGCTCCAGCTTCACCGGGTCGAGCACCACCATCGCGCGGTGGGCCTTGTTCTCCAGGTCTTCGCGCAGGCAGCCTTCGAGCGTGCTGTAGTCGATCCAGCTGTAGTCCTTGGTGACGCCGATGCGCTCGCAGAAGAGCTGGATGCTCTCGGGCGTGTAGCCGCGGCGGCGCAGGCCGACCACGGTGGGCATGCGCGGGTCGTCCCAGCCGTTGACGATGCCGCTGTCCACCAGGTGCTTGAGCTTGCGCTTGCTGGTGATGACGTAGGTCAGGTTCAGGCGCGAGAACTCATACTGGCGCGGCTGCGGCGCGGCGATCATGCCGCCTTCGCGCAGGTGGTCGAGCAGCCAGTCGTAGAACGGGCGCTGGTCTTCGAACTCCAGCGTGCAGATGCTGTGGGTGATGTGCTCCAGCGCGTCCTCGATGGGGTGCGCGAAGGTGTACATCGGGTAGATGCACCACTGGTTGCCGGTGTTGTGGTGCTCGGCATGGCGCACGCGGTAGATGGCGGGGTCGCGCAGGTTGATGTTGGGCGAGGCCATGTCGATCTTGGCGCGCAGCACGGCGGCGCCGTCGGGCAGCTTGCCATCCTTCATGTCGGCGAAGCGCTGCAGGTTCTCGGCCACCGAGCGGTCGCGGAAGGGGCTGTTCACGCCGGGGCGGGTGAAGTCGCCGCGGTTGGCCTTCATGTCGTCGGCCGACTGCTCGTCCACATAGGCCAGGCCCTGTTCGATCAGGTACACCGCACAGCGGTGCATGAAGTCGAAGTAGTTGCTGGCGTAGTACAGGTTGGCGTGGCCGTCGGCATCCTTCCAGTCGAAGCCCAGCCAGTGCACGGCATCGATGATGGCGTCCACGTACTCCTGGTCTTCCTTCTCGGGATTGGTGTCGTCGAAGCGCAGGTGGCAGGTGCCGCCGAAGTCGCGCGCCAGGCCGAAGTTCAGGCAGATCGACTTCGCATGGCCCACGTGCAGGTAGCCGTTGGGCTCGGGCGGAAAGCGCGTGCGGATGCGGGCGGCGTCGACCGGCCCCTGGTCATGGTGGGCGGCATCGCCGGGGCCGCCGCCCCAGCGGCGCTGGGCGTAGGTGCCATGGTCCAGGTCGGACTCGATGATGTGGCGCAGGAAGTTGGTGGGTTTGACCGCCTCTGCGGGGTCGGCTTTCGGGTGCTTGTTCGCGTCGGAGCTCATGGTTGCTATTGTAGGTTCGGCTGCGGCAGTTACCGATGGACACGGAATTGAGGAGATGGATACTATTGTTTTACCCAACAATGCCAACCTGTGGGCCGGCTGGCGCGTTAGAGATGCAGGATAGTTCCAGCATGGAAATGGCAAGCACCGCTGGCCGTCTCTGCCCGTGAAAGGGGATGAATATGAATACCAATATGCGTTCTATGGCCGCCAAGGCCGTGGCTTCGGGCCTGCTCCTGGGTCTGGGCCTGGTTTCCGGCGCAGCCCATGCCAGCCGGGTGAACTGGTCGGTAGGCGTCAACGTGGCCCCGGTGGCCATCGGCGTGAGCAATGGCTACTATGCGCCGGCGCCGGTCTATGCGCCCGCACCGGTGTATGTGGCTCCGCAGCCGGTCTATATGCCGCCGCCCCAGGTGGTGTACCGCCCCGTGCCCGTGTACCGTCCGGCACCGGTGTACTACGGTCCGCCTCCGGGCTACTACCGCCACCATCGCCATCACCGCCACCACGGCGACTGGCGCTGAATCAGCATTCACGCAGAAGGCCCGGCAGATGTCGGGCCTTTTTGTTGGGGCTGTCGCATGGATGCGCCCTGCGGTTCGGTGGGACGGGATAATGCCGCTTTTGAGCGACTTCCCTCCATCCCATGAAGACCGTCTTTGTTCTCAACGGCCCGAACCTGAACCTGCTTGGCCTGCGCGAGCCGGGCATCTATGGCGCCAGCACCCTGCAGGACGTGGAGCAGCTGTGCGAACAGGCTGCCCAGCGCAACGGCTTTGCACTGCGCTTCCACCAAAGCAACCACGAGGGCGAGCTGATCGGCTGGCTGCACGAGGCCGGCGCCCTGCGCCGCGAGGGCAAGCTCGCCGGCGTGGTGCTGAATGCCGCTGCCTATACCCACACCAGCGTGGCGCTGATGGATGCCATCAAGGGCGCCGATGTGCCGGTGATCGAGCTGCACATCTCCAACGTCCATGCCCGCGAGGCCTTCCGCCACCATTCCTACATCGCGCCGGTGGCCCGCGCGGTGATGTGCGGCCTGGGCGTGCAGGGCTACAGCCTGGCCATCGACGCGGTGGCCCAGTGCCTGCATGATTAATTTCCGCGCCGCAGCGCCGGTCGATATCGACGCGGTGCGGCAGCAACTGCCCGCGAGCTGGCAGGCGCTGGAGGCCAGCGCCCGGCGCGTGGCCACGCCCTGCGGCGATGGCGATCTGGTCTGGCATGCCTGGGGCGAGCCAGGACAGAAGCCGCTGGTGCTGCTGCATGGCGGCAGCGGCAGCTGGTCGCACTGGATCGCCAACATCCCCGCGCTGCTGGGGCAGGGCTACCAGGTCTGGGCGGCGGATCTGCCGGGATTCGGCGATTCGGCGCTGTCGCCCGATGGCTGCGATGCCCAGGCCATGGTGGAGCCGCTGTACGCCGGCTTGCGCGCGCTGGGCCTGCTGGGCTGCCAGCTGGTGGGGTTCTCGTTCGGCGGCCTGTCGGCGGCCCTGCTGGCAGCGGCCCATCCCGATGTGGCCCGGCAGCTGGTGCTGGTCGGCGCGCCGTCGATGGGCGTGGTGGCGCAGCGGCAATACACGCTCAAGGGCTGGCGGCACCTGCCGCAGGCGCTGCAGCACGAGGCGCACCGCCACAACCTCGCGGCGCTGATGCTGCACGACCCGGCCCGCATCGACGCTGCCACGCTGGCGCTGCACGAGTACAACGTGCTGCGCGACCGCATGCCGCGCCGCCGCGTGGGCCCGTCGGACACGCTGGCGCAGACGCTGCCGCGGCTGCACGGCCCGGTGGCGGTGGTCTATGGCGAGCACGATGCGCTGTACCGTGGCCATCTGGCGCAGCTGCGGGCCGCCTACGAGGCCGGGCTGCACCGATTGCAGGAATTCGTGCTGGTGCCGGAGGCCGGCCACTGGGTGCAGTACGAGCAGCCCGGGGCCTTCGACCGCGAACTGCTGCGGCTGCTGGAAGCCTAGCGCCGCAGCTTGGCGCAGGCCTGGTCCACGAACTGCAGCACTGGCAGCGGCGCCCAGGGGCGGTCAGGGCCTGGGTGGACCATGATCCACCACAGCGCGATGGCCGCGAAGCCCGTGCCGTACACCACCAGGCCCTTGCGGGCCTTGCGCCGCTGCCACAGCATGGCGATGCACAGCAGGCCGCCGCCAACCCAGACACCCAGAATGAGCGCGCGCGCCGGCGCCGACGATATCGAGCCGGCCAGCCGGAACCACAGCGCGCTCGCGCCCCACAGCAGCCCCGCCAGCATCAACACGGAAGCCAGCAGCTTCAGCAATCCCAGTACCCACGCAAGCAACCGCATACGCCCACTACCCCCGATGGCTTTGTCCAGTGGCGCATGGCAGCGCCGGGCGCGAGCATAGCCGAGTTTCGGGGGCGTTTGGCCGTCGCCGGGCGGTGGATGCGGGACAATGGCCCGTCCGCCGGCCCTCGGAGGCCGGCACGCTGGTATTTGCCCGTATTGATGGCGATCGCAACTTACGTTAATCTCTTATTTTTTCTTTGGGGCGTTTTATGAGTCAGCCTTCCGCTTTGCCTTTTGCCACCCGCTTGAACAATGTCGAAACCTCGGCCATCCGCGAGCTTTTCAAGCTGCTGGGCAAGCCGGGCATCATCAGTTTTGCCGGCGGCTTTCCTGATGCCGCCATGTTCGACGTGGATGGCATCCAGCAGGCGGTGGATGCCGCGCTGAAGGAAGAACCGGGCGCGGCGCTGCAGTACGGCGCGACCGAGGGCTACCAGCCCTTCCGCGAGCAGATCGCCCAGCTGATGGCGGGCAAGGGCGTGCAGGACCTGGCACCCGACCAGCTCATCGTCACCACCGGCAGCCAGCAGGCGCTGGACCTGCTGGGCAAGACCATGATCTCGCCCGGCGACAAGGTGATCGTCGAGGGCCCGACCTTCCTGGCCACCATCCAGTGCTTCCGCCTCTACGGCGCCGAGCTGATCAGCGCGCCCATCGACGAGCACGGCGTCAAGACCGACGAGCTGGAGAAGCTGATCGCCGAGCACAAGCCCAAGCTGGTCTACCTGATCCCCACCTTTGGCAACCCGAGCGGTGCCATGCTGTCGCTGGAGCGCCGCAAGCAGGTGCTGGAGATGGCCGTGCGCCACCAGACCCTGATCGTCGAAGACGACCCCTACGGCGACCTGTATTTCGGCGATGCGCCGCCGCCCAGCCTGCTGGCGCTGTCCGCCCAGGTGCCGGGCAGCCGCGACTTCCTGGCCCACTGCGGCAGCATGAGCAAGGTGCTCAGCCCCGGCCTGCGCCTGGGCTGGCTGATCGCGCCGGCCGAGCTGCTGGCCAAGTGCGTGATGTGCAAGCAGTTCAGCGACGCCCACACCAGCACCTTCAGCCAGGCCACCGCCGCGCAGTACCTGAAGGCCGGCCGCATGCCCGCCACGCTGGCGCGCGTGCGCAAGACCTACGGCGAGCGCAGCCGCGCCATGGGCGACGCGCTGCGCCGCGAGTTGGGCGACGCCGTGCGCTTCGTACAGCCGCAGGGCGGCATGTTCTTCTGGGTGCAGCTCACGGGCGCGAACGGCCAATGCGCCGACGGCGAGGTCTTCGCCAAGCGCGCCATCGAGAAGAACGTGGCCTTCGTGCCGGGCACGCCCTTCTTCTGCAACAACCCCGACCGCTCGACGCTGCGCCTGTCGTTTGCCACCAGCGACATCGCCAAGATCGAAGAGGGCATCGCCCGCATGGCGCAGGCCCTGTGATGGCCGACGCCTTGCGCGAGCGGCTGGAGGCGCTGGAGGTCAAGCTCGCCTACGCCGACGACCTGCTCGAGGAGCTGAACCTCACGGTCTTCCGCCAGCAACAGCAGATCGAGCTGCTGCAGGAGCAGATCCGCCAGTTGCGCCAGCAGCTGCCCGCCGACACAGGCGGCGCGGCGGTGCGCAGCCTGCGCGACGAGCTGCCGCCGCACTACTGAGCCGGCTGCTGGATCAGCCGTTCCCGGGCCGCCCGCATCACGCAGTCGGTCAGGCGCTGCAGGCCCGGCTGGGCCATGCGGGTGTGCACCCAGTACAGCGGCACGTCCAGCTCGGCCTGCGGCAGCAGTGGCACCAGCCGGCCTTCGCGCAGCTCGCGCTCCACCATGATGAGCGGGTGCATGCCCCAGCCTATCCCGGCCTGGCTCGCGCCGATGAAGGCACTGACCGACGGCAGCCAGTGCGCCGGCGGCGGCCGCCGCGGGGCCAGGCCCTGGGCCTGCAGCCACTGGTCCTGCAGGCGGTCCTTGCGGTCGTAGATCAGCATGGGCGCGCGCGCCAGCGCCTCGGGCGTAGGGCCGTCCGGCAGATGCCGCGCCACGAAGCTGGGGCTGGCCGCGGCCACGTAGGCCATGGTGCCCAGCGGCCAGGTGTTGCAGCCGGCGATGGGGCTGGCCGTGGCGGTCACGGCGGCCATCACCTCGCCCTGTCGGATGCGCTGCGCCGTGTGGTTCTGGTCGTCGATGCCAATGTCCAGCAGCTCGTTGCCGCCCTGGGTGAACTCGGCCATGGCCTGCATGAACCAGGTCGACAGCGAATCGGCATTCACCGCCAGCTTGAGCGTGGGCGCGATCGACTGCCCATCGTCCGCCAGCTCGGGGTGGGCGCGGCGCAATTCGTTTTCGAGCAGGCCGACCTGCTCCAGGTGCAGGCACAGGCGCTGGCCCAACTCGGTGCCCGTGCAGGGCTGGCCGCGCAGCACCAGGATCTGGCCCATGCGCTCCTCCAGCTGCTTGACGCGCTGCGACACCGCCGACGCGGTGATGTGCAGCCGGCGCGCCGCGCGCTCGAAGCTGCCTTCACGGATCACGGCGTTCAGGGCGGCCAGGCCGAGGTAGTCGAGCATGAAGCAATGCTTAATATGGCTTAGAGGATTTAATTTTACTAATCTGAATGCGCCCCGCACAATCCGCCGCCATGTGGAACAGCGAAATCACTGCATCCTGGCTGGCGGGCTTCGGCATCTGCCTGTCGCTCATCGTGTCGATCGGCGCGCAGAACCTGTATGTGCTGCGCCAGGCCGTCAACGGCCAGCATGTGCGCGCCTGCGTGGCCTGGTGCGTGGCGAGCGACGCGCTGCTCATAGCCCTGGGCGTGGCCGGCATGGCCCAGGTGCTGGGCGCGCGGCCGCAGCTGGCCTACTGGCTGACGCTGGGCGGCGCCGTCTTTCTGCTGGGCTACGGCCTGCTGGCATTCTGGCGCATGGTGGCGGCGCCGGATGCGCAGGTGCAGGCCGACGTGGACGGCGGCCGGGCGGGCCAGCGCGCGTCGCGCAGCCTGCTGGGCGTGCTGGGGGCGCTGATGGCGATCACCCTGCTGAACCCGCATGTCTACCTGGACACGGTGGTGCTGGTCGGCTCGATAGGCGCGCGCCAGCCGGGGCTGCTGAAATGGGTCTTCGTGCTGGGCGCGGCCAGTGCCAGCCTGGGCTGGTTCGTGCTGCTGGCCTGGGCCGGCCGGCGCATGCAGAAGCTCTTCGCCCGCCCGATGGCCTGGCGCGTGATGGACGGGCTGACCGCGGTGATGATGCTGGCCCTGGCCTGGTGGGTGTGGGGCAGCCTGGATGCGCTGGCCGTATGATGCTATCTATTTAAGAGCTGCTGGCGCTTGTGAATCGGGCGCTGGAGCCTGTTTTGAGCTAAATCGCAGCATTGCCGCCCGGCCTGCCTGGGCGCCACTATGATGGCGGCCATGTCACATTCTCTCGTGCAGCGCGTGCTGCCGTCGCTGGCCGTGCTGGGCTCGGTCGTCTCGCTGTGCCTGGGCACCAGCTTTGCCAAGCACCTGTTCCCCATCGTTGGGGCACAGGGCACCACGGCGCTGCGCGTGGGCTTCTCGGCCGTGCTGCTGCTGGCCATCTGGCGGCCGTGGCGCTTCGGGCCGAGCCGGGCCAACCTGAAGCAGATTGCCTGCTTCGGCGTGGCGCTGGGGCTGATGAACCTGCTGTTCTACATGGCGATCAAGCGCCTGCCGTTTGGCGTGACGGTGGCGATCGAGTTCGTCGGCCCGCTGTCGGTGGCGGTGTGGACCTCGCGCCGCTGGCTGGATTTCGTCTGGCTGGGGCTGGCGGTGCTGGGGCTGTTTTTGCTGCTGATCCTGCCGCTGTTCGGCACGAACTTCGGGCTGCTCGATCCGCTGGGCATCGCGCTGGCGCTGGCCGCCGCGGCCTGCTGGGCCACCTACATCGTGCTGGGCAAGCGCGCCGGGCAGATGCACGGCGGCATGGTGGTGTCGCTGGGGCTGCTGTCGGCGGCGCTGGTGGTCGTGCCTTTCGGCGTGGCCGAGGCGGGCGCCAAGCTGCTGCTGCCCGAGATGCTGCTCTATGGCGTGGCGGTGGCGGCGGTGTCGAGCGCGGTGCCGTACTCGCTGGAGATGTTCGCGCTCAAGCGCCTGTCGCCCGGCGCCTTCTCGACCATGCTGGCCACCGAGCCGGCGGTGGCGGCCATTGCCGGCATGCTGGTGCTGGGCGAGCACCTGACGCTGGTGCAGTGGATGGCCATCGCCGTCATCATGGCCGCGGCCATGGGCAGCGCGCTGACGGCGCAGCCGCAGCAAAAATAATAGCTTCTAGCGCTTGTCATTCAACCGATTCAAGGATAAAAGTACCTGAATCGCTTGCCTATCAAGCGCCAGCAGCTCCTTTTTTTGATCAGTTCTCGTCAGCCCACTCGACCCGCGCGCCCAGACTCTGCAGGTTCTCGACGAAGTGCGGGTGCGCGCGGCGGATGGGCGTGGCGTTGCGGATCTCGGAGCGGCCCTCGATGCTGGCCGCCACCATGAAGAGGGCTATCGCCACGCGGATGATGTAGGGGCTCTCGACCACGGCCGGCGTCAGCGGGTTGCCGCCCAGCGTGACGATGCGGTGCGGGTCGGACGAGAACACGTGGGCGCCGAACTTGGACAGTTCGCCCGTCCAGCCCAGTGCGCCGTCGTAGACCTTGTTCCAGAACATGGCGTTGCCCTGGGCGCGCACGCCCAAAGCGATGAAGATGGGCAGCAGGTCGACCGGGAAGTAGGGCCAGGGCGCGGCCTCGACCTTGGTCAGCACGTTGCTGGTGAAGGGCGTCTCCACCTTCAGCGGGCCGCTGCGCAGCGCGCGTGACCAGCCGTCCTTGTGCTCGATGTGCACGCCGAACTTGGCGAAGGTGCGGTCGATCAGCGGGAAGTTGTCGGGCTTGCGGTTGCGCACCTCGATGTCGCCGTTGGTGATGGCGCCCAGCGCGAGGAAGGTGGTGATCTCGTGGAAGTCTTCCTCGAAATGGAACTCGCCGCCGCCGAGCTGGCGCTGGCCGTGCACCGTCAGGCGCGAGGTGCCGATGCCCTCGATCCGGGCGCCCAGCATCACCATGAAGCGGCAGAACTCCTGCACATGCGGCTCGCAGGCCGCGTTGGTCAGCACCGAGGTGCCTTCGGCGGTGGCGGCGCAGAGCACGAAGTTCTCGGTGGTGGTGACCGAGGCGTAGTCCAGCCAGTGCTGGTTGCAGGTCATCGAGCCGGCGGTGCGGATGATGAGCGAGCCCTCGCCGCGCTCCACCGTGCCGCCGAAGCGGCGGAAGACGTCGATGTGCGGATCGATCTCGCGCACGCCCAGCGTGCAGCCCTTGACGTTGTCCTCCAGCCGTGCCACGCCGAAGCGCGCCAAGAGCGGCGGCACCAGCATGATGGACGAGCGCATCTCCTCGGGCAGGTGGTGCTTGCACTCGTCGAAGTGCGTGGCGTGGTGGTGCAGGCGCAGCACGCCGCTGCCGTAGTCCATCTGCACCTCGCTGCCGAGCTGCGCGAAGATGGCCAGGATCTTGCGCACGTCGGTGATGTCGGGGATGCCGTGCAGCGTGAGCGGCTCGTCGGTCAGCAGCGTGGCGCACAGCACGGGCAGGACGGCGTTCTTGTTCGACGAGGGATTGATGCGGCCGTGGAGGGGCGTGCCGCCGTGCACGATCAGTTTGGACATGGGGAGAGACGATTCGCTAACAGCAGAGAATGGCGCATGGTACAGGAGCGCCCAAGCGAAAAGGCACTGCCATGCAGTGCCTTTTGTAAACAGGGGTCAATATGGCCCCCGCAGGTGGTTGGTCAGAAAGCCGGGACGACGGCGCCCTTGTACTTTTCGCGGATGAACGTCTTCACGTCGTCGCTGCGCAGCGCCTTCGTGAGCTTGGCGATGGCCGGATCGTTCACGCGGTCGGTGCGCGACACCACGATGTTGGTGTAGGGCGAATCGGCGCCTTCGATGAACAGCGCGTCCTTGGTCGGGTTCAGCTTGGCCTCGATGGCGTAGTTGGTGTTGATCAGGGCCAGGTCCACGTCGGCCAGCGCGCGCGGCAGCAGCGGGGCTTCCAGTTCCTTGAACTTCAGCTTCTTGGGGTTCTTCGCTACGTCCAGCGGGGTCGGCGTCAGGCTCTTGGGGTCCTTCAGCTCGATCAGGCCCTGCTTGGCCAGCAGAATCAGCGCGCGGCCGCCGTTCGACGGATCGTTGGGGATGGCGATGGTGGCGCCGTCCTTCAGCTCCTTGATGTTCTTGATCTTGCTCGAATACGCGCCGAAGGGCTCGACGTGGATCTTGCCGTTGGCCACCGCGGCCAGCGTGCTCTTGTGGTCCTTGTTGAAGCTGTCGAGGTAGGGCTGGTGCTGGAAGAAGTTGGCGTCGAGCTGCTTGTCCTGCACGGCGGCGTTCGGCTGCACGTAGTCGGAGAACTCGCGCACCTGCAGGTCCACGCCCTCGGCCTTGAGCTTGGGCTTGACGAAGTTCAGCAGTTCGGCGTGGGGCACGGCGGTGGCGCCGACCTTGAGCACCACATCGGCCGCCTGGGCGGCAAAGGCGAAGGAAGCGATCGCCAGGGCGGAAAGCGTTTTCTTGAACATAGAGGGTGATCGGTTTGTCGTTGAAACAGGTGGCCCGAAGTCTAGCGCCAATTCGCGGCGGTGGAAAAGATCAAAAGGTGATTTGGTTATGAAGGAGTGGATATTTATTCCAATTGATTGTTTGGAGGCGGCGGGAAGCCCCAAAGACAGCGGCAGGCCAGAGGACCTGCCGCGGGTTTCAAGGGGGAGGGGGCGCGATCAGCCGCGGTCAGTCCCGGCGCGGACGCTGCGCCGGCGCACCAGCAGGGCGGCCAGACCCAGCAGCCCGCTCATCGCGGCCAGGCCGGCCATGCCCAGCGTGGGGATCGCCGCGGGTGCCGGTGGCGCTGCCTTGCGGGTGTTGCTGAAGGTGCAGACCACGGCGCCTTCGAGCGGCACGGTGAAGCTGCTGTCGGTGGTGCCGGTGACGCCGCTCACGCCGGTGCACGCCAGGCTGGAGTTGTAGTTGGCCAGGTTGGCACCGGTGCCCGCCAGCTCGGCCACCTGTGCGGTGCTGCCCGCCGGCACGACGATGGCCGCGGTGCTGCCGTTGTTGCCCACGTCCGTGGCCTGGGTCGTGCCGTTGACCTGCAGGTTGAACTTGCCGCTGTCATTGCCGGGGGCGAGCAGTTTCTTCACCGTCACGGTGTTGGTCTTGCGGGTGTTGGTATAGGTGCAGGTGACCGGGGCATTGGGCATGGTGAAGCTGCTGGCCGTGGTGCTGCCGCCTTCCCAGGTGCAGCTCAGCGCGGCGCTGTAGTTGGCCAGGTCGGTGCCGGTATAGCCGGCTTCGCCGACCTGCACGGTGCTGCCCACCGGCGTGCCGACCGCGGCGGTGCTGCCGTTGTTGCCGATGTTGGTGGCCTGCACGGTGCCGTTGACCAGCAGGTTGAACCTGCCGTCGTCATCTGTGGGCGCCAGCGTCTTCTTTACCGTCACGGTATTGGTCTTGCGGGTGTTGGTGAAGGTGCACGCGACGGCACCGCCCTCGGGCATGGTGAAGCTGCCGCTGGTCGTGCCGCTGACGCCTTGCACGCCGGTGCAGCTCAGGGCCGAGGTGTAGTTGGCCAGGCTGGTGCTGCCGTTGGCAGCTTCGCCAACCTGCACGGAGGCGCCTGCAGCCACGTTCTGCAGCGACACGGTACCGCCGTTGCCGATGGCCTGGACCGATGCTTGGCTCTGTCCGGCCTGGATCGACAGGTCGAACAGGCCAGGATCGCCAGCGGTCAGGCTCTTGAGCACCGTCACGGTGCCTGCGGCCGGCGCCTTGGTGTTGGTGAACTCGCAGGAGACATGGTGCACGGCGTGCGAGAGGTTGATCGTCACGCCATTGGTTGCCGGCGTGGTGGCCAGCGGCACGGCGGCGCCCGAGGACATGTCCGAGCACTGGGCGCCCTGGAAGTTCCAGCCTGCCAGCGGCGTTTCGGTCACGGTGTAGGCCAGGCCGCCCTGGCTCACGGCGGCGGTGATGACCTGCGAGCCGTTGTTGCCCAGGCTGAAATTCGGCGAGGCGGGATCCACGACGCTGCCGCCCTGACCGGCGCTCACGCTGAAGTCAAAGGCCTCGTTGGTGGCGGTGGGCGCCTTCTTGGTGACGGTGATCTGCCCCAGGAAGGGGTAGTTGGGGGCGACCACATCGGGGCGGCTGCACTTCGACTTCGCACTGGGCTCCAGCAAGTCGACATCGCTTTCCTGGTTGCCCCAGTAGATCATCGCGGGGATCTTCAGGCTGCCGTCGCCTTGGGGCTGGCACTGCACTTGGACCGAGGCAAAGGTCTGCGACGAGGTCACGTTCTTCTGGGCGTCGCCGTACAGGTCATTGTTGAGGTTCAGGTAGGTGGAGCCATTGTTCGGCGCCGGCGAGGTGGGGAACACCTGGCAGGAGTTAGCCTGGGCGGGGTTGCTGAACCACACGCCCACGTCGTAGCGCGACTGTGCCGAGGTGCCCGAGGAACTGATGGTGACGGGCACTCCCACCTGCGAGCCGATCACGCAGGGCACGTTCGAGGCCACGGCGAGCGAGTCGCCGTTCGAGTCGGCGGCCACGCAGTTGTAGCCGTTGCCGGCCCCCACGGAGCAGTTGTTGCGAATGATCTGCCCTTGGGCCAGTGGCCAGGTTGCGGCCAGCGCCAGGCCGGCGATCCAGGTGCCCAGGACGGAGACCCTGCGTTTCGGAGATCGGATGCTTCCCCGCGGATTTAGCTGGGAACGGAGAGGCGGGTGGAAAAGGCCGTTGCGCTGGCTGAAGAGTCTGCTGTCCTGGATATCACTCATGCTGCTTCCCTCGACGTGGGTGGGGTGTGCCATGGCGGTGGCATACCGTGCTGGGGGGCGCTCGATAACCGTTTGCTAACGATGTATCAGAGTGATTCGATAGTCATTGTTTTGTTAATATGTGAAAATAGCCCATACGTACTAATGGTGGGCTGCAGCAGAGAATAAGACCCAGGGGTGTTTTTTAAAAAATGTTAAAAAACATTGTGTTGTGATATTTTTCTGGCAATATAAAAGCGAATGCCGAGAGGGTGGTGATTAGTACATATGTACTAGTTAAATTTGTATTAAATTGTGAGTTGTGTGTAATGATTGTGGCATGAGTGCTTCGTCGAGAAAGGAGCGCATTGGCATGACTCGATCTCTACCTTCCGTGCTGCTGGTTGACGACCACCCCTTGTTCAGGCAGGGGCTGCGCATGGTGCTGTCCGCCAGCGACCGTGTGCAGGCCGATTTCCACGAGGCGGGCTCCATCGCCGAGGCGCTGGCGCTGGGTGCATGGGTCGACCTGGTGCTGCTGGACATCAGCATGCCGGGCGGCGACGGGCTCAGCGGCATTGCGCGGCTGCGCGCGCACTGGCCCGGCGTCTACGTGGTGATTCTTTCGGGCTACGACCACCAGGAGCTGATGCAGTCGGCGGCGCGTAGCGGCGCGGCGGGCTTCATGTCCAAGACCCTGGCGCCCGAGGCCATTTGCATCGAGGTGCAGCAGTGGCTGCAAAGAAGGCAGGACGGTGGCCTGTTCGATGCCACGACCGCGCACATGCCCTCGCCCGTCGCGGTCGCCCGGGGCCATGCCTTGCCGCCGCGCCAGTACGAGGTGCTCAAGCTGGTGGCCCAGGGCTTCAGCAACAAGGCGATCGCCAAGCGGCTGGAAGTGAGCGAACACACGGTGCGCAACCAGGTGGTGGCGATACTGCGGCATTTCGGCGCGCAGACGCGGACCCAGGCCGTGGCGGCGGCCCAGCGCCAGGGCGTGCTGCCCATCGCATTCATCGAATAGAAACGGGTGCATGGTCTTCCCCCATGGGTGATTCAGCCCATGGCTTTTGCCACACAATGCATGGGTGCGTACCATGCCGGCGGGGAGAGGGACTATGGGGGGCGAAGCCACGAAGATCACGACTGCATCGATGAGCGGATGCCGGCATGCACTGCGGCGCGCGCGGCGATGCGGACTGGCGCTTGCGCTGTGGCTGCTGGCGGCCGGCAGCCCGGCATGGGCGGCCTCGGATCTGGTGCGCATCGGTATCCAGCTCGAACCCTCGTCGCTCGATATCACCACGACCAGTGCTGCCACCGCCAGCGAGATCACCTATGCCAATGTCTATGAGGGGCTGACCTATATCGACGGCTCCGGCCAGGTGCGCCCGCGGCTGGCCACCGAGTGGAAGCTCAGCGAGGATGGCAAGGTGGTGGATTTCACGCTGCGCAAGCAGGTGGTCTACCACGACGGCAAGCCGTTCAATGCCTATACGGCGGTGTCCAGCCTGCGGCGCATGCTGAAGATGACCAATGCCAACGCCTATCTGGAGTGGTTCGACAAGATCGAGTCCGTCGAGGCCAATGGCGAGCATGTGCTGCGCATCCGCCTGTCGGCGCCCGACGGCCTGCTGACCTATGCGCTGGCGCTGCCGGGAGCCGTGCTGGTACACCCCGACACCGCGCAAACCAATGCGCTGCAGCCCGTGGGCACGGGGCCGTACCGGGTGCAGAACTGGGAGCGCAACCGCCTGGTGCGTCTGGTGCGCAATGCCTCGTGGTGGGGGCCGGCGCGGCCGCAGATCCGCGAGGCGCAGTTCCTGTTCATGAGCACCTCGTTCGAGACCGAGAGCATGCTGGCCGAGGGCCGCATCGACGCGCTCAGCAGCGTGACGCGGCTGACTGGGGCGTTTGCGTCGCGCTCCGACTACGTGATGAGCTCGCGCGGCGTGGAGGGCAAGCAGATCGTGGCGCTGAACAATGCGCGCGCGCCGCTGAGCGATATCCGCGTGCGCCGCGCGCTCAGCCACGCCATCAACCGCCGCGAGTTCCGCGACATATACGGCCAGCTGGTCAGCGCCGTGCCCATAGGCACGCATTTCTCTCCCAACCACCCGGCCTACGTGGACCTGGTGAACCGCTATCCCTACGACGTGGCCAAGGCCCGCGAGCTGCTGCGCCAGGCCCAGGTGGAGCCCGGCACCGTGCTGCGGCTGGCCGTGCCGCCCACCGACTATGGCCGCTACGGTGGCCTGATCGTGGCGCGGCAGCTCGAGGCCATCGGCCTCAAGATCGAGATCGTCACCATGGGCTGGCCGACCTGGCTGGAAGATGTATTCAAGAAGAAGGACTACGACATGACGCTGATCATGCATGTGGAGCCCATGGACCTGAACATCTACGCCCGTGGCGACTACTACTTCAACTACGACAACCGGGCCTTCCGGCCGATCTGGGAGAAGGTGCGCAGCGCCCGCAGCGAAGCCGAGCGCAACGAGTGGCTGGCGCAGGCGCAGCGCCAGGTGACGGAGGACGCGGTCAACCTGTTCATCCAGATGCGGCCCGAGCGCAACTTCATCCGCCGCGGCCTGGCCGGCATGTGGGAGCATTGCCCGGTACCGGTCTTCGCCATCGAGAACCTGCGCTGGCAGAACTGAAGGCCGCCGGCCTCCTGCCTCCCCATCCTTCCGAACCTGCTTCCACGATATGTCCGGCAACCAGAAACTCGGCAAACTGCTGGTCACTACCCGGCTGCTCATCATCCTGACCATGGTCGCGGTGGGCATCGCGCTGGTATTCGTGTTCGCCATTCAGGGGCTGCGGCGCACCGACCAGGAGGTGCGGCACCTGGCCAACGTGGAGATGGAGCAGCTCGTCACCAGCACCCGGCTGATGCAGCAAAGCGAGATGGTGGCCAGCTACGCGCGCCTGGTGGGGCAGAGCAACAACCAGAGCGAGCAGCGCCTGAACATGATGGAGCTGACCGACCGCATGCTCTGGCTGGACAAGCTGGTGATGGAGCTGAGCATCGGCAACGAGCTGCCGCAGCTCGGGGGCGAGCTGCTGTCGGCGCGCGAGGCGCTGAAGACCAAGGTGGACCAGCTGAGCAAGATGGTGTTCGAGCCCTCGGTCTATGGGCGCAGCGAGTCCCGGATCAATGCGCTGGTGCAGGACAGCCAGGCGCGCGCCACCGAGCTGTCGCTGCTGGCCAGCCATGTGTCGGCCGACCTGCGCCGCCAGCTCAACCAGCGCGGCCGCCAGCTGTCGCAGGACGTGGCCAGCCAGCAGGAGCGCCTGAACTGGCTGGTGACGGGGCTGATCCTGGTCGTGATCTTTGCCGGCCTGTACGTCGAGGCCTCGGTGTCGCGCCGCATCATGGCGTTGCAGCGCGAGGTGCGCAAGGACGAGTTCGGCGGCATCCAGGGCAAGCCGTCGGAGAACCGCGGCGACGAGATCGACCAGCTGGCCACGGCCATCGCCTCGTACAAGAAGCACCTGGACGACCACGCCCGCGCGGCCCAGCACGCGGTGCGCGCCAAGAACCGCTTCCTGGCCGGCGCCAGCCACGACCTGCGCCAGCCGGTGCAGGCGCTGAACCTGTTCCTCGAAACGCTGCGCGGTTCGGGCCTCACCGCCGCGCAGGCCAACATCCTCGAGCAGGCGCGCGCCGCGAGTGCGGCCAGCCGCGAGATGCTGGACACGCTGATGGACTACTCGCGCATCGAGGCCGGCGTGCTCGACCCCAAGTTCCAGGCGGTGGCGGTGGCGCCGCTGCTGCGCCGGCTCGAGAAGGAATACGGCCCGCAGGCCGACGCCAAGGGGCTGGTGTTCCGCGTGCGCGACAGCGAGGACTGGGTGCACACCGACCAGACCCTGCTGTTCATGCTGCTGCGCAACCTGGTGTCGAACGCGCTGCGCTACACCGAGCACGGCGGCGTGCTGATCGCCGTGCGCAAGCGGCGCAACCAGCGCTGCATCGAGGTCTGGGACACCGGCATCGGCATCGATGCTGCCAACCACGAGCTGATCTTCCAGGAGTTCCGCCAGGTCGAGGACAACGGCCTGGGCAGCAAGGGCATGGGCCTGGGGCTGGCCATCGTGCGCGAGCTGGCCGACATGCTGAACGCCAAGGTCGGTATGGCGTCGTACCTGGGGCGCGGCAGCGTGTTCCGCGTCACGCTGATGGCCGATGCGCAGCCGGCCAACACGCCTGGCATGACGGCCAACCTGTGGGAGGAGGCGAGCGAGAGCAGCTACCTGCCGCTGCCGGGCCTGCGCGTGCTGGTGGTGGACGACGAGCCGCTGGTGCGCGCCGGCCTGTGCAGCATGCTGGAGCAGTGGCAGTGCGACGTGCTGGGCGCGGGCACGGTGGGCCAGGTGCAGCGCCAGCTCAGCCGCGCCGTCGAGGCGGGCGGCCCGCTGTGGGACGTGGTGCTGACCGACCTGCGCCTGTCCAAGACCGAGGACGGCGGGCAGGTCATCCGCTCGGTGCGCGATGCCGTGGAGCAGCACCCGCAGTGGCAGCAACTGCCGGAGTTCTTCATCCTGACCGGCGACACGGCGCCGGAGCGGCTGCAGATGGCGAACCGGCTGGGCGCGGCGCTGATGCACAAGCCCATCGATCCGCATGCGCTGCACATTCGGCTGAGCCACGAATGGCTGCGCCGGCACCAGCAGCCAGAGTTCAGCCCAGCACCTGCAGCAGCTGATCCAGGCCACCCTGGTTGATCGCCACCTTGGCCTCGGCGCGCACGCGGGGCTTGGCGTGGAAGGCGACCGACACGCCCACCTCGCGCATCATCGGCAGGTCGTTGCTGCCGTCGCCCACGGCGATGCACTGCTCGGGCGAAATGCCCATCAGCGAGGCCAGGCCCAGCACGGTGCGGCGCTTTTCGTCGCCGTCGCAGATGTCGCCCCAGGCCTGCTCGACCACGTTGCCGGTAAGCTTGCCGTCCTGCACCTCGAGCACGTTGGCTCGCACGAAGTCGATGCCCAGCAGCTCGCGCACATGCTCGGCGAAATAGGTGAAGCCGCCGGACACCAGCAGCACCTTCAGGCCCGCGGCGCGGCAGGCATCGACCAGGGTCTTGGCGCCGGGCGTGAGCTGCAGGCGCTCGGCGCGCACGCGCTCGATGTCCGCCATGGGCACGCCCTGCAGCAGCGCCAGGCGCTGGCGCAGGCTCTCCTTGTAGTCGGCGATCTCGCCGCGCATCGCCGCCTCGGTGATCGCGGCCACCTCGGCCTTCTTGCCGGTGATGTCGGCGATCTCGTCGATGCACTCCATGGTGATCAGCGTCGAGTCCATGTCGAAGGCGATGAGCTTGTAGTCGGCCAGGCGGGTGGAGGGGAGCTGGCCTTTGATTTCGAGGGCGGGTGCGGTGGACATGGGGGAAGGCTTTCTGAAAGTGGGCGGATTCTACTGGTATTCAAAAAAGAGAGCTGCTGGCGCTTGCCGTGCAATGCATTCAAATACTTTTGATATTGAATGGATTGGATATCAAGCGCTGCAAGCTCTCTTTTTGATAGTGATTGCGGGCGTCAGTCCACGGCCTGCGCGGCCTTGGCTGGCTCGGGCGCGAGCGGCTGGCCCAGGCTGCGTAGCACGTCGCGCACCATCTGGGCGCGGTCCTTGGGATCAGGCAGTTCGCGCTCGATGCGCAGCTTGTCGTTGCCGGCGAGCTTGATGGCCTTGTTCTTCTGGATCAGGTGGATGATGGCCATCGGATCGATCGGCGGCCGGGGGCGGAAGGTGATGCTGATCACGCCGGGCGCCGCGTCCACCTTCTGCACGCCGTAGGGCTCGCTCAGCACGCGCAGGCGGTGCACGTCCACCAGGGTCTGGGCCTGGGCAGGCAGCTTGCCGAAGCGGTCGACCAGCTCTTCGAGCAGGCGGTCGATCTGCTCGCTGGTCTTGGCGGTGGCCAGTTTCTTGTAGAACGACAGGCGCAGGTGCACGTCGCCGCAGTAGTCGTTGGGCAGCAGCGCAGGCGCGTGCAGGTTGATGTCGGTGGCGGCGGACAGCGGCGCCAGCAGGTCGGGCTCCTTGCCGTTCTTCAGGCTGCGCACGGCTTCGGCCAGCATCTCGTTGTAGAGTTGGTAGCCGATCTCCATCATGTTGCCGCTCTGGTTCTCGCCCAGCACCTCGCCGGCGCCGCGGATCTCCAGGTCGTGCATGGCCAGGTAGAAGCCCGAGCCCAGCTCCTCCATCTGCTGGATGGCCTCCAGCCGCTGCTGGGCCTGCTTGGTCAGGCCGTCCATGTCGGGCACCATCAGGTAGGCGTAGGCCTGGTGGTAGCTGCGGCCCACGCGGCCGCGCAGCTGGTGCAGCTGCGCCAGGCCGAACTTGTCGGCGCGGCTGATGATGATGGTGTTGGCGCTGGGCACGTCGATGCCGGTCTCGATGATGGTCGAGCACAGCAATATGTTGTAGCGCTGCGCCACGAAGTCGCGCATCACGCGCTCGAGCTCGCGCTCAGGCATCTGGCCGTGGGCCACGGCGATGCGCGCCTCGGGCAGGATCTCTTCGAGCTTCTGGCGCCGGTTCTCGATGGTCTCGACCTCGTTGTGCAGGAAGTAGCACTGGCCGCCGCGCTTCAATTCGCGCAGCACGGCCTCGCGGATCACGCCCGTGCCCTCGTTGCGCACAAAGGTCTTGATCGCCAGGCGGCGCTGCGGCGCGGTGGCGATCACCGAGAGGTCGCGCAGCCCGTCAAGCGCCATGCCCATGGTGCGCGGGATCGGCGTGGCGGTGAGCGTGAGCACGTCCACCTCGGCGCGCATGGCCTTCATCGCCTCCTTGTGGCGCACGCCGAAGCGGTGCTCCTCGTCGATGATGAGCAGGCCCAGGTTCTTGAACTTGGTCGATTCCGACAGCAGCTTGTGCGTGCCGACGACGATGTCCACCGTGCCTTCCTCCAGGCCCTTGAGCGTGGTGTTGACCTCCTTGCCCGAGCGGAAGCGCGAGACCTCGGCCACCTTGATCGGCCACTTCGAGAAGCGGTCCACCAGCGTCTGGTAGTGCTGCTCGGCCAGTAGCGTCGTGGGCGCGAGGAAGGCCACCTGCTTGCCGCCGACGGCCGCCACGAAGGCCGCGCGCAGCGCCACCTCGGTCTTGCCAAAGCCCACGTCGCCGCAGACCAGGCGGTCCATGGGGTGGGGCGAGACCATGTCCTGGATCACCGCGTGGATGGCGGCGAGCTGGTCGGCCGTCTCCTCGAAGCCGAAGTCGTTGGTGAACTGTTCGTAGTCCTGCGGGCTGTAGCGGAAGGCGTGGCCCTGGCGCGCAGCGCGGCGCGCGTACAGGTTCAGCAGCTCGGCCGCGCTGTCGCGCACCTGCTCGGCGGCGCGGCGCTTGGCCTTTTCCCACTGGCCCGAGCCCAGCTTGTGCAGCGGCGCCTCGTCGGCCGACACGCCGGTGTAGCGGCTGATCTGCGCGAGCTGGCTCACGGGCACGTAGAGCACGGCCTTGTCGGCGTACTCCAGGTGCAGAAACTCCTGCAGCGCCGGCGTGCCATCGGGGTTCTTCTGACCGATGTCCATGTTGATCAGCCCATGGTAGCGGCCGATGCCGTGCTGCGCGTGGACCACCGGGTCGCCCACCTTCAGCTCCGACAGGTCCTTGATCAGCGCCTCGACGTCGCTGGCCTGCTCCTGCTTGCGGCGCCGGCGCGCGCCGCCGGTGGTGGCGAACAGCTCGGTCTCGGTGACGAAGTCGATGCCCGCCTCGGCCCAGCGAAAGCCGTGGGCCAGCGCGGCCGTGGCGATGCCCACGGGCTCGTCCGTGGTCTGCTGGAACTCGGCCAGCGAATCGAAGGCCGGCGGGTTCAGCCCGCTGGCGCGGAAGAAGTCGAGCAGGCTCTCGCGGCGGCCGTCGCTCTCGGCCAGCAGCAGCGTGCGTGCCTGGCCCGAGGCGATGTGCTGCTGCAGCCGGGCCAGCGGGTCTTCGGCACCACGCACCACCGACAGGTCTTCGAGCTTCTGGACAAAGGCGCTGCCCTCCACGTCGGCGACCTCGGGCCGCAGCGCGAGCTGGGCATTGGCCTTGGCCGTGGCGTAGAACTGCTCGGCCGTGAGGAACAGGGTCTCGGGCGGCAGCGCGGGGCGCTCGGGGTCGCCCTGCACCAGGCGGTAGCGGTCGCGGGTGTCCTGCCAGAAGCGCTGGAAGGCCGGCTCCAGCTCGCCGTGCAGCACCAGCGTGGACTCGTCGCCCAGGTAGTCGAACACCGTGGCCGTCTGCTCGAAGAACAGCGGCAGGTAGTACTCGATGCCGGCCGTGGCCACGCCGTTGCCCATGTCCTTGTAGATGCGGCTCTTGGTCGGGTCGCCCTCCAGCAGCTCGCGCCAGCGGTTGCGAAAGCCCGCGCGCGCCTCGTCGTCCATCGGAAACTCGCGGCCGGGCAGCAGCCGCACCTCCTTCACCGGGTACAGGCTGCGCTGGGTGTCGGGGTCGAAGGTGCGGATGGAATCGATCTCGTCGTCGAACAGGTCCACGCGGTACGGCACCAGCGAGCCCATGGGGAACAGGTCGATCAGCCCGCCGCGCACCGAGTATTCGCCGTGGCCCACCACCTGCGACACATGGTTGTAGCCCGCCAGCGTGAGCTGGGCCTTGAGTTTGGCCTCGTCGAGCTTCTGCCCGGCCTTGAACTCGAAGGTGTAGCCCGCCAGGAAGGCCGGCGGCGCCAGCCGGTACAGCGCCGTGGTGGCGGGCACCAGCACCACGTCGACCTGCCGCTGGCTGATCTGCCACAGCGTCGCCAGGCGCTCGCTGATCAGGTCCTGGTGCGGCGAGAAGGCATCGTAGGGCAGGGTCTCCCAGTCGGGGAACATGGCGGTGCGCAGCCCGGGCGCGAAGAAGGCCAGTTCGTCCTGCAGGCGGTTGGCGTCGCCCGCGTCGGCGGTGATGATGGCCACCATGCGCTTGGCCTGCGCCTCACGCCCCGCGAGCTGGGCGAGCAGCAGCGCATCGGCGCTGCCCACGGGCATGGGCAGTTGAAAGCGTTTGCCGGCAGTGAGTTTGGGGAGGTCCATGGATTTTTCGGTAAGGGTGAAAACGCCAAAAGCACGGAAAGGCCGCGAGGCCGCCGTGCGAAGGCCGCTATTTTAGAATCCCGGGGATGAATGAGTCTCCTTCGCCCGTCAAACCCCGCAAGCCGCAAGGTGCTGGCCCGTCCGAGGCCACGCCGGTGCCGAGCGACGACGTGGTGGACACCGGCGCCGCGACGCAGGAGATCGGCCGCATCGCGTCCGACCTGGTCGAGCGCTACTGGGCCTTCCTGCCCTGCGCGGGCGTGGGCACGCGCGCCATGGGCGCCGACCGCGACCTGCGCCTGCCCAAGCAGTACCAGGCCGTGGCCGGCTGGCCGCTGGTGCTGCACACGCTGGCGGCGTTCCTGGCGGTCAAGCGGCTGTCGAGCATCGTGGTCGGCGTGTCCGCCGGCGACGATTTCCTCGAACGCTACCCGCACGACGGCTACGCGCTCGCGCCCTGCGGCGGGCCGACGCGCGCCGACACGGTGACCGGTGGCCTGCACGCGCTGCTGGCCCAGGGCGCGCAGCCACACGACTGGGTGCTGGTGCACGATGCCGCGCGCTGCCTCATCACGCCGGCCCAGATCGAGCGCCTGATCCACGCCTGCGCTCATGACCCGGTGGGCGGGCTGATGGCGCTGCGCCTGCCCGACACGCTGAAGGCCGCCGTGGTGGACGCCGATGGCCGCGAGCGCGTGGCCGCGACGGTGGAGCGCGCCGACAAATGGCTGGCGCAGACGCCGCAGATGTTCCGCATAGCCACCTTGCTGCAGGCGCTGCAGGCCTGCGCCGAAGTCACCGACGAGGCCAGCGCCGTCGAGGCCATGGGCCTGCGCCCGCAGCTGGTGATGGGCAGCGCGCACAACCTCAAGGTCACCTATCCCGACGACTTCGCACTGGCCGAGGCGGTGCTGGCGCAGCGCATGGCCAGGCCAGATGCCGGGCATACTGCTGCTCACTTTTTTGACATGCCAGCGCAAGCCTAGCAAGCGCTGGCAGCCATTTTTATCTAGAGATACATGCAATTTCGAATTGGAGAAGGCTGGGACATCCACGCGCTGGTGCCCGGTCGCCCGCTCATCATCGGCGGCGTAGCGATCCCCCATGCCGCCGGCCTGCTGGGCCATTCCGACGCCGACGTGCTGCTGCACGCCATCACCGACGCCCTGGTGGGCGCGGCCGGGCTGGGCGACATAGGCACGCATTTCCCCGACACCGACGCGCGCTTTCGCGGCGCCGATTCGGCCGTGCTGCTGGCCGAGGCCATGCGCCGCGTGCGCGAGCGCGGCTGGGTGGTGAACAACGTGGACAGCACGGTGATCGCCCAGGCGCCCAAGCTCGCGCCGCACATCCCGGCCATGCGCGCGGCCATCGCCCAGGCGCTGGGCGTGGGCGAAGACCAGGTCAACGTGAAGGCCAAGACCGCCGAGAAGATGGGTCCGGTGGGGCAGGGCGCAGCGATGGAGGCGCGGGCGGTGGTGCTACTGGTGCGCGGCTGAGGCCAGGGCCTCCAGCGCATCCTCGCGCCAGAAGACAGCGGCGGCGAAGAAGCCTTCCCACACGCAGCCGTTGCAGCCCCGGCCGCAGCAGGTGGTGGGAGCCGGCGGCGGCGCGCGCAGCGCAATGCCCTGGGCCGCGGCCCGGGCCTGCAGCTCGGCAAAGCAGGCCAGGGCTGCTTCGTGGCTGGTCACTGTTCGGGGCGGGGCGGCGCGTTCTTGCGGCGGATCGCGAAGCGCCCGATGAAGGCCAGGCCCAGCACCAGTGAAAACCAGCCCACCGGTGCGGCGGGGGCGATGATCCCCTGCACAATATCGGTATGCGCTACATGGGGCGAGACGATGATGACCAGACCGATCATCGCCAGGATCACGCCCTTGATGAGCACGTCCTGGTCCGATTTGCGCTGGGCATCGTACTGGCGTTGAGAGACGGAAGACATGCCCGCATTATCGATCCCGTGGTGGATCGCCAGAAAGAAAAAACAATGAGTATCCAATGGTTCCCCGGCCACATGCACCTGACGCGCAAGCTGATCGGCGAGCGCATCAAGGACATCGACGTGGTGATCGAGGTGCTGGACGCGCGCATGCCCGGCTCCAGCGCCAACCCGCTGCTGGCCGAGCTGACCCAGCACAAGCCCACGCTCAAGATCATCAACAAGCAGGACATGGCCGACCCCGCCAGCACCGCGCTGTGGGCCGCCTGGTATGACGCGCAGCACGAGACCAAGGCCTTGCCGCTCGATGCCTCCGAGCCGGCCCCCGCCAAGCGCCTCGTGGCCGCCTGCCGGGGGCTCGCGCCGCAGCGCGGCGGCATGGCCAAGCCCATGCGGGTGCTGATCTGCGGCGTGCCCAACGTGGGCAAGTCCACGCTCATCAACAGCATGAGCGGCAAGGGCCAGGCCCGGACCGGCGACGAGGCCGGCGTGACCAAGGACGAGCAGCGCATCGTGCTCGACCACGACTTCTACCTGTGGGACACGCCCGGCATGCTCTGGCCCAAGATCATCGTGCCGCAGACCGGCTTCAACCTGGCCGCCTGCGGCTCGGTGGGCCGCAACGCCTACGACGACGAACTGGTGGCGCTGGAACTGTTGCTGTATCTGCAGAAGCACTATGCACCGCTGCTCGAGCAGCGCTACAAGCTGGGCCTGTCGGACGAGGCCATCGCCGCGCTGCACGACGACGAACTGCTGGCGCTGATCGGCAAGAAGCGCGGCGCGGTGATGAGCGGCGGCCGCACCAACATGCAGAAGGCCGCGGAGCTGCTGATCACCGACTTCCGCACCATGCTGCTCGGCCGCATCACGCTCGAGACGCCGGCCGAGTTCGAGGCCTGGCGCGCCGCCGGCCAGGCCGCCGAAGCCGAGCACCAGGCCAAGAAGGCCGAACACACCAAGCAGCGCCAGGCTGGGCGTAAACGCTATTGAAAACAGAGCTGCTGGCGCTTGATGGATGAGCGCTGGAGGCCAAAAAGGCTTTGAAAATACCGAGCGGGCGCGGTGTTCTCACCGCCGCTGCAGGCGTGCTCGCCACACCACCCTGCGCATTGCCGGAAGTTGCCCGCAAAAGCCAGCAAAAAGCCGCGTAAAGCCAGCTTTTGAATGGTTGTATTTTTGCAACAATACAGCCGCGGTGCTTGCTGCCCGGCCGCCCAGGCCTTACAGTCGCCCCCTCATCTTCTGATCGCTGCAGCAACGAGCAACCTTCTGCAGCGCACCACCTAGGAGTTTTTGCCATGTCCCATCTCATGTTCACGCATTTCGACTGAACACGGTTCCTGCCCCGGCTGAACCGTGTGCACACCGTTCAGCCTCGGCCCTGATCGCCGCCTGCCTCCATGGCCGGCGGGATCGACAAAAGCCCTGGCTTCTCCGCCGGGGCTTTTTGTTTGGGCCGCCGCCGCCTGCCTGACCGGCAGCGGCGCGGCCCGTGAGGAACCGCACCATGAGTGCAAAAACCGTTTCCCGTGCCTACGAAGAGGGCCGGGTCAAGGCCCTGCGCCGCATGAAGCAGCCGATGGCGCTGCTGATCGTGGCCGAGGCCACTCCCTTCAACCCTGTTGCCAAGGCCATGGCCCAGCGGCGCCTGTCCGGCGCAGCCGGCAAGCACATCCGCAGCCAGGGCGCGCAGCGCCGCGCCGACCGCATGGCTTTGCAGCAGGTGCTGCGCACCGACCGCAACGACTGAACAGAACTGCCGCCAGCAACCGCTGCATGCCATTGGGGCGCAGCGGGAAGCCGAATTGATCGGCTTTGCTGGCGCGGTCTGCCTAGTACGCGACTCGGCTCGCTCAGAGGTCGAGTGCATTAGGATGGCCGAGGTACTTTTTTCCAACGATATGGGAGTCAGGCATGCAGCTGTATGTCGATGCGCAGTACGTCAGTCCTTATGCGATGTCGGTGTTTGTGGCGCTGACCGAGAAGGCAGTGCCGTTTCGGATGGAGTCGGTGAATCTCGAAAAAGGAGAGAACCAGCATCCGGCCTATGCGGGTGTCTCGCTCACCCAGCGGGTGCCGACGCTGGTGCATGACGGTTTCGCGCTCTCCGAGTCGTCTGCCATCACCGAGTATCTGGATGAGACGTTTGGCGGAACCGCGTTGTATCCATCAGAGCCGCGCGCTCGGGCAAGGGCTCGCCAAGTCCAGGCTTGGTTGCGCAGCGATCTCCTGCCTATACGGCAGGAACGCTCGACCGAAGTGGTGTTCTATAGCCGCAAGGGGCAGCTGCTGACGGCGCAGGCGCGTGCTGCGGCGGCAAAGCTGTTTGAGGCGGCTGATGCCTTGCTGGACAGCGGCAGCGAGAACTTGTTTGGCGCCTGGTGCATCGCGGACGTGGACTTGGCGCTGATGCTGAATCGCTTGGCCATGCATGGCGACCCGGTGCCTAAGCATCTGGCTGCCTATGCCCGGCACCAGTGGGCACGGCCTTCTGTGCAGCTATGGGTGAACCGCGACCGTCCCCCATTGGCTGCCCATTAGGTTTGTCCGCTGGCTGTGGCTGCGCGTGCGCGGGGAGGTCCTGCATGCTAGTCAAGCAGTCACAGGCTCGCGTTAGTTTCGTGGTGGCTCTTCAGATTTCAGTATCATGAATTTTCCATCGCAAGATTCCACCGGCGGGCCATGGCAAGTTCTCTTTCTCAGCACAACCCTTTGTCCAGCCGGCCTGCGGCCAAGACCGCTGCCGGCGCCAGACGCCCCGGGCGCAAGCCTGCGGCAGCCGTGGCGGCGCCGGTCGATCCCATGGACTGGATCGGCGGGGAGATCAAGAGCTTGCGCAAGGCCAAGGGCTTGTCGCTGCAGAGCCTGTCGCAGGCCTGCGGCAAGTCGATAGGGTTTCTCAGCCAGGTTGAGCGCGGGCTCAGCAAGCCCACCATCAGCGACCTGCATGCGATCGCGCAGGCTCTGGGCATTCAGATCAACTGGTTTTTCCCGCAGGGCGATGCGGCTGCGCCGTCGGACGGCGGCGTCGTCGTGCGCAAGGGCCAGCGCCGCCAGCTGTCTTTCGCGTCGGGGATCGCGGACTACCTGCTCTCGCCCAATCTCGATGGGCCGCTGGAACTGCTGTGGTCCGTGATGGAGCCGGGCTCGGACAGCGGCGAGGCCTACCTGCATGCCGGCGACGAGGCGGGCGTGGTGATCCGCGGCAGCCTGGAGCTGTGGGTGGGCGAGCGTTTCTTCGCGCTGGGCGAAGGGGACAGCTTCAGCTTTCCCAGCACGCTGCCGCACCGCTACCGCAATCCGGGCGACACGCGCACCGAGCTGCTCTGGGTGGTCACGCCGCCCTCGTACTGAGCCGCATCCGCGGGCGATGCATGCATCGCGACCTGCGCGCCAGGAAAACCCCGATAGTGAAAATCGAGACAGTACCCTATATTTTTATGAAATTTCTGACGGAAATTTTCACATCCACGACATAGGCATGGCGGCCTGCAGGGCGTTCCTGAGCCGCCGGATGTGTCCCTGACTGATCCTTGATGGAGACCTGATCCCATGCCCAAGCGCGCCATTGCTTCCGACCGTGTGTTCAAACCCGCGCTGCCCTTTGCGCAGGCCACGCTGGCGGGGGGATTCCTGTTTGCCTGCTCCACGGGGCGCAACCTGCAGGGCCAGTTCGCGATCGGCGACGTGCGGGCGCAGACCCAGCAGACCATCGACAACATCCGCGCGCTGGTCGAGGAGGCGGGCGGCAGCCTGCGCGACGTGGTCAAGTGCACGGTGTATGTGACCGACCGCGCCAACTGGGCGCCGATGAACGAGGTCTATTTCGCCAACTTCGGCGAAGACCCGCCGCACCGCGTGTCGTGCATCGTCACCGGCCTGGGCTCGCCGGACTGCCTGGTCGAGATCGACGCCACGGCCTACCTGGGCAGCGACTGAGCACTGCCATCCGCCGGCACGCCGGCCGGCGCCACGTTTCCCATCGACGATTCCGAGGAGCCCTGCCATGCCTACCCGCCGCGCCTTCCTGTCGCTTGCCCTTGCCCTGCCATTCGCCGCGCGCTCCCAGGTGCTGTCCGGCGGCCGCCCCATGCGCTGGGTCGTGCCTTTCCCGGCCGGTGGCGCCGCCGATGCCATCGCGCGCAACTGGGCGGGCGCCTACACGGCGGCCACCTCGCAGACGATCGTGATCGACAACCGCGGCGGCGCCAACGGGTTGCTGGGCATCCAGGCGGTGAAGGATGCGCCACCCGACGGCACGGTGCTGGGCGTCTTCAACGTCTCGTTCTTCACCGCGCTGCCGCTGATGCTGGGCAAAGCGCCGTACGACCCGGAACGCGACCTGACGCCCATCGCCCGCCTGGTCACCTCCACTGTGATGTGCTGCGTGACGCCCGAGCGCGCCAAGCAGCACGGCTGGACCGATTTCCGCAAGCTGATCGACTGGGCGAAGCAGCCCGGCCACAAGCTGACCAACGGCTCGGCCGGCAATGGCTCGCCCGGGCACCTGCTGATCGCCAGCGTGGCCAAGCGCAGCGGCGCAGACATCCTGCATGTGCCCTACCGCGGGGGTGCGCCGGCGCTGAACGACCTGCTCGGCGGCCAGATCGACATGGTGTTCGACTTCATGCCCGCGCTGATGCCGCATGTGGCTGCGGGCCGCCTGGTTCCGCTGGCCGTGGGCAGCCATGAGCGCAGCCCTTTGATGCCCGACGTGCCAGGGCTGGGCGAGTTCGCCGACCTGGGCCTGGGCGACCTGGACCTGCAGTCGTGGAACGCGCTGACGGGCCCCGCACGCATGGACCCGGCCCTGGTGCGCGCCATTGCCGACGGGGTGAAGCGCGGCGCCAGCCCCGAACTGGCGGCGCGGCTCAAGACGGCGGGGCTGGTGCTGGCCACCACCGACAGCGCCGAGGCCACGCGCGCGCTGATCGCCGCCGATGCGCCGCGCTGGAAGGAGATGGTGCGGGTGTCGGGCGCGCGGATCGAGTAGGGCTGCTGGCCGGCAGCCGCCTTGCGCGTCAGCGCGGCGTGGCGGCGGCTTCCGCGCCCTTGCCGGTCAGCTGCCGCACGGCATAGCCCTGGGCCTGCAGCTGCTGCAGCAGGCTGCCGTCGCCCACCATGTGCAGCAGCCCCACGGCGATGACCATGCCGGGGTAGTCGTCGAGCAGC
This sequence comes from Comamonas humi, assembly GCF_054782535.1. Classification (NCBI taxonomy): domain Bacteria; kingdom Pseudomonadati; phylum Pseudomonadota; class Betaproteobacteria; order Burkholderiales; family Comamonadaceae; genus Comamonas; species Comamonas humi. The sequence continues at coordinate 77,342 of NZ_BAAGSH010000009.1, forward strand.
GCGGGGATGCGCCGGGCCATGCGCTGGTTGCGCTCGTCCAGCAGCGAGGCCTTCATGTCGAGTTCGTCCAGGCAGTCGCAGTTGCGCATCAGCTCGTCCAGCGCCCGCAGGTCGCCGCTGCTCCAGTCCTGCGCCAGCGCCTGCATCTGGCGCCGGTAGGTGCCGTCCTCGATGCGGGTGAGCACCTTGTCCAGCTCCTGCGGCGTGGCGGCGTCGGCCAGGCGGTTGCTGCGCACGGCACCCAGGGCTTCGAGTTGTTCCTGCGCCGTCTCCAGCGCCTTGACGGGCTTGCGCGCCGCACGGGCCGCGGCGGCGAGCATCAGGTCGACGCCGTACTCGGCGCGGTAGCCGTCCTGCTGGGCGCTCAGCATGGTCAGCGTCAGCACCTTGCCCACCACGCCCAGCGTCTGGAACTGGGGAAGGGCCACGCAGGCCTGCTGCGCCAGCGCGTCCATGCGGGCCACGAGCCGCGGGTTGTGGCGCAGGATCAGCTTCTGCACGTCGCTTTCGTGGCGCATCATCTCCAGCAGGGCCTGCAGCGTGGCGGGGTCGGCCGGGTCTAGCTCCAGCGCGATGGCCGGGGCCTGGCGCAGCGCCTGCCGGGTGCGCGGGCCGGGGAAGAGCCACTCGGGCTGGCCGACATGGATGGTGCCCAGCAGGTAGCCGCGCTGCGCGCCCTTGCTCAGCTCCCACAGCACGCCGCGGTCGGGGTGCTCCTGCCGCTGCAGGCGCTGCACCTCCTGCGGCGAGAGCGGAGCCAGCGGCGGCGGGCAGGGCTCGGCCGTGGCGAGGCCCGGGCCCAGCAGCAGGCAGGCGCAGGCGGCGGCTGCGAGGTATTTTGCTGCTGATTTGATAGCTGCTTGCGCAGTATGGATGAGCGCTAGAGGCATGTTTTGCCAATATTCCTTCAGCGCTGCGCCTGGATCTCGAACCAGCGCCGCGCCAGCCGGTCCCAGAAGCGGGCGCCCAGCGCGAGGTTGTCGTCGTTGAAGTCGTAGCCGGGGTTGTGCAGGCCCACGCCGGGCTGGCCGCCGGGGCCGTTGCCGATCCAGCCGTAGGCGCCGGGCACGGCCTCGAGGAAGAAGCCGAAATCCTCGGCCGTCATCGCGGGCAGCACGTTGGTGTGGGCGTTGGCGTCGCCGACCATCTCGCGCATCACCTCGCCCATGAAGACGGCTTCCTTCTCGTGGTTGTGCGTGTTGGGGTAGCCGGGCTTGATGATGACCTCGGCCGTGGCGAAGTGCGCTTCGGCGATGTGCTGCGAGATGCGGTGCAGCCCGTCGATCATGAACTGCTGCGAGTCGCTGCGCAGGTTGCGGCAGGTGCCGAAGATGCGCGCCTCGTCGGGGATGATGTTCTCCACCGTGCCCGAGGTGATCTGGCCCACGGTGAGCACCGAGCTGTCGAGCGGGTCGGTGCCGCGCGACACCAGGGTCTGCAGCTGGCCGACGATGCTGCAGGCGATCGGGATGGGGTCGATGGTGGTGTGGGGCAGGGCGGCGTGGCCGCCGCGGCCGCGCACGATGATCTCGAAGCGCAGCGCTGCCGCCATGATGGGGCCGACGCGCACGCCCATCTCGCCCTGCGGCAGCGCGGGCCAGTTGTGCAGCCCGAACACGGCCTGGCAGGGGAAGCGCTCGAACAGCCCGTCCTGCATCATCGCGCGGGCGCCGGCGCCGCCTTCTTCGGCGGGCTGGAAGATCAGGTTGACCGTGCCGTCGAAGTCCCGCTGCTGCGCCAGCAGCTGCGCCGCGCCCAGCAGCATGGTGGTGTGGCCGTCGTGCCCGCAGGCGTGCATGCGCCCGGCGACGGTGCTGGCATGGCCGAAGCGATTGATCTCCTGCACCGGCAGCGCGTCCATGTCGGCGCGCAGGCCAATGGTGGGGCCGGGGTTGCCGCTGCTGCGGCCCGCGCCGTGGATGCTGGCGACGATGCCGGTGGTGCCCAGGCCCCGCGCCATGGGCAGGCCCAGCGCGCTCAGCCAGGCCGCGACCTGGTCGGCGGTGCGCTGCTCCTCGTAGCGCAGCTCGGGGTGCATGTGCAGGTCATGGCGGAAGGCCTTGAGCCGGCCGAGGTGGGGGGAGATGTCGGAGTCGAGGTACATGGCGGATGTCCTGGGGAGTGCTTCATGCCATTATCCCGCCGCCGCATACAGCTTCAAGGCATATGCATAGCAGCATCGTCCCAGGCCCAGCCGGGGCGCTGCAGCAGCGCCTGCCAGTGCGCGAGGCTGTCGTGGGTGGCATCGGGCTGGCCGTGCAGCGCGAGGCCGCTGTGCAGCGCCATCGCCCGGCCGCTGAAGGGGTGGGTGAACGACAGCTCCCAGGCATGCAGCCACAGGCGCTGCCCGCCCAGGCGCTCTGCCCACCAGCGGTTGAGCGGGCCCTTGCCGTGCGTGGCGTCGCCGATGATGGGATGGGCGATGTGCTTGAGGTGCCGGCGTATCTGGTGGCGGCGGCCGGTGCGGGGCTCGGCCTCGACCAGCGACAGCCGCGTGCCGGCGAAGCGCGGGTCGTAGGCCTCGGGGTGCTCCAGCGTGGCCAGCCGGCGGAACGCGGTCTGCGCGGACTGCACCGGCGCATCGGGCGGTGCGTCGTCGGGGCGCAGCGCATGGTCCACCTCGATGGCTCCGGGCGCAAAGCCGCGCACCAGCGCGAGGTAGCGCTTGCCCAGCCGGTGCTGTTCGAAGATGGCGCACATCGCGCGCGCCGCGTCGCTGTGCAGCGCCAGCAGCAGCACGCCGCAGGTGCCCTTGTCGAGCCGGTGGATGGGGTAGACGTGCTGGCCGATCTGGTCGCGCAGGGCCTGCAGCACGAAGCGGGTCTCGCCCGCGTCGAGCCCGGTGCGGTGCACCAGCCAGCCGGCGGGCTTGTAGACGGCGATCAGGTGCTCGTCGCGCCAGAGGATGGGGATCACTGCGGGTCGCGAGGACTGTGCGCCTCTTCAAAATGGTTGATGTGCCGCAGGTCGGGAAAGAGCTTGCTCCACAGCGCCACCACGGCCAGCGTGCAGGCGCCGCCGGCAATCGCCGCCGGCACCGCGCCCAGCAGCGCCGCGCTGGTGCCGGCGCGGAACTCGCCCAGCTCGTTGGACGAGCCGATGAACAGCATGTTCACCGCCTGCACCCGGCCGCGCATCGCGTCGGGCGTGGCGAACTGCACCAGCGAGCCGCGCACGAAGACGCTCACCATGTCGGCCGCGCCCGCCACCGCCAGCGCCAGGCACGACAGCCACAGCCAGTGCGAGAGAGAGAACACCAGGTTGGCCACGCCGAACACGGCCACGGCCAGCAGCATGCGCGGCCCCACCTGGCGGTTGAAAGGCCGCACGCTCAGGTACAGGCCCGCCGCCAGCTCGCCCATGGCCATGGAGCCGCGCAGCAGCCCCAGGCCCTGCGGGCCGGCCTGCAGCACCTCGTGCGCGTAGATGGGCAGCAGTGCCACCACGCCGCCCAGCAGCACGGCGAACAGGTCGAGCGAGATGCAGCCCAGGATCATGGGCCGCGAGAAGATGAAGCGGATGCCGATGCCAAAGCGCTGCCAGATGTTGTCGCCGGCCGCGGGCTGCGCGGCGGCGGGCGCCGGCGGCGGCAGTGGCCGCAGCGGCACGCGCGCCAGCAGCAGCGCGCCGCCCGCGAAGCCCAGCAGGCACAGCGCATAGGTCAGGTGGCCGCCACCCGCCGCGTAGAGAAAGCCGCCGAGCATGGGCGCGCAGATGCTGGCGCCGCGCATCACCACGCTGTTGGTGGCGATCGCCTGGGGCAGCACCTCCTTGCTCACCAGCTGCGGCAGCAGGCTCTGCAGCGCCGGCCCCGAGAATGCCCGCGACGCGCCGAACAGCACCAGCACCGCGTAGATGCCGCCCACGCCCGCATGGCCGTTGGTGGACAGCCACCACAGCAGGCCGCTGCACAGGCCGCCGATGGCCCAGCTCACGGCGAGCACCCGCTTGCGCTGCAGCCGGTCGATCAGCTCGCCCGCGGGCAGCAGCAGCAACAGCATGGGGATGAACTGCGCCAGCCCCACGTAGGCCAGCGCCATGGGCGCGCGGGTCAGGTCGTAGACCTGCCAGGCCACGACCACGGCCTGGATCTGGGTGGCGGCAACGGCGAGGACGCGGGCGCAGAGAAAGGCGGCAAAGCCAGGCTGCCGCAGCGGGACGGAGGAGGTGTGTAAGGCCATGGATGACGGCCGGCCGGTGTTATGGAGTCTGTTGGGAGGGCCGGGCAAGCCCGCCATTGTGCCGCGAAGCCGCCGCCGGGCCGGTGCCATGGGTCATACACTTGACTGCGCAATTTTTAATCAGCTGGAATTTTTGCTGATAAATCAAGGATTTGATGGGGATATGCGGAGCTTATCCACAAACCCATCCCCGCAGTCTGGGTACAAAAAAGCGCCAGGGCGCTGGGCGCCTGGCGCGGGATGGATCATTGAAAATGATAGCTGCTGGCGCTTGCTACATCTCAGGTACAGGCCGAAATATCTGTTGAAATGCGAAAAAGCAAGCGCAAGCCGCTATGGTTTTTGCAGGATCAGCGGGCGATCTCCGACTCCACCCGCATGTCCAGCACGTACACATAGCGCGACGCGTCGGCCGGTACGTTCTTGCGCTCGTAGCGGTTCACGCGCAGCACGTTGCGCACGCCGGCCTCGTGCTGGTAGCCCTTGATCTCGTCGTAGAACGCGCTCCATTCGCCGACGGACTTCTTGGTGCCGTTGTCCGCGTACTGCACGGTGCGCACTTGCAGGCACTGGTGGTTGGGCATCAGCGGATGGCTGCAGGCCACGCGCTGCGGCGCCACCTCGAGGAAGATGCGCTCGGGCTTGCCGCCGTACTGGGTCTCGTCGGTGGGCTTGCCGGCCAGGTGCCAGGTGCTGCCGTCGGCCAGGCGCAGCTCCAGGCGCGGCTGGCTGCCGGCGTCGCTGAGCTTGAACTGCTGGATGGTGCTGATCTGCTGGCCCACCAGGTTCTCCAGCGCCATCAGCTTGTTGTCGGCGCAGGCGCGCATGGTGGACATGGGCCTGCCCACGCGCATCTTGTCGCCGTCGACCTCGACGCCGGCAGACATGACGTTGCACAGGTTGGCCACGCTGACGTGCGCGCCATTGCTGCCTTCGGCCGCCAGGAAGGTGAGCCGCACCGGCGCCTTCGTGCCGGCGTACTGCGGCAGCGCCGCGCCCTTGGCGTCGACGGCGCGCTCCAGGTCCCAGTGGTAGGCATACAGGGGATTGGGGGCGGTGCTGGCGGGCATGGTGGACGGTGCGGTGCTGCTGTTGGAAGAAGGCGTGGTGGCGGAGGGCGAGCCGGCGCAGGCGGCCAGCATCAGTGCGGCGGCGGCGCAGGCGGCGAGGCGGGGGGCGAATGCGATCATGGTGATTCCTTTCCTGGTGGCTTCTTCTGATGGGGGAGTGTCCGCGAACTCGTGGTCGGCGGCTCCGGTTCAAGGCAGTTTAGAACGTGTGGGCTGGTGAGGGTTCGTTAGCTTTCGTAACTGAATTGTCAATAGAGGTCAGCCATGGCCCTCGGGCAGGAACAGCGCCGGGTCGACCATGGTGCGGTTCAGCATCACGCCCCAGTGCAGGTGCGGCCCGGTGACGCGGCCGGTGGCGCCCACGTCGCCGATCACCTGGCCGGCCGGCACCGTATCGCCCGTGTGCACGGCGGTGCGGCTCAGGTGGCAGTACATGGTGAGAAAGCCGCCGCCATGGTCCAGCCAGATGGTGCCGCCGTTGAAGAAATAGTCGCCGGTGTCGATCACCTTGCCGGGCAGCGGCGACTTGATGGGCGTGCCGGTGGCGGCGGCGATGTCCATGCCGCTATGCGGATTGCGGCCCTGGCCATTGAAGATGCGTCGCAGGCCAAACGAGCTGGAGCGCCGCCCCGGCACCGGCGCGGGCAGCGTGAGCGACGCGGGCAGCGGCGTGCTGAACGTGGCCATCACCTGGGCCTGGTGGTCGCGCTCGCGCTCGTAGCGGGCCATGTCCGTGGGCGACAGGTCCACGGTCTTGGGCGCGACCTTCAGGCGCTGCTCGCTGTATTTCTTGGCATGCACCGTGTATTCCAGCGTGCGCGTGCCGCTGGCGTCCTGCACGCGCAGCCGGGCCTTGCCCACTGGGGCGGACAGCGGTATGCCGACCAGCGCCGTCCATTCGATCGCATCGCCCAGCACCAGCACGGGGATATCGCCAGCAAACGCGCGCGGCCGCTCCGCGCCCGGGCCGAGCGACAGGCGCGCCACGCCGCCGGGCACCAGCGCCTCGGCGGGCCAGCCGTCCGCCGCCTGCGCGAGCGGTGCCAGCCACGGTGCAAGCGCCAAGCCGGCGGCACCCTGCAGCCAGCGGCGGCGGGGCAGGAAGGGGATGTGGTCGGGCGCGGGATGGTGCATGGGCATCGAAGAGAGGTTGGAGGTCTACTGTAATAATGATAGCTGCCTGCCAGCAGCCGTCCGCGGTATGGCCTGGATCGGCAAAAGCGATGATCGCGCCGGAGTCCTACCGGCCGGGTAGGCAAAATCCGTTAAAGTAAGTGGCTTGATGTCCGATCGTAGTTGCACAAGAGTCAGCCATTCATGTTGGGGAAAGTTGTCAAAGCATTGATGTGTGGCGGGTTGGGCCTTGCGCTCGCCGGCTGCGCCACCAGCCTGTCGCCCGGCTACCCCCGGGGCGAGCCGGAGACCTTCGCCTCCGCCGCCACCTATTCGCGCCTGTTCGATGCGCCGCCGCAGCGCGCCTGCGAGGCCGCGCGCCGCGCGCTGCTGAGCCAGGGCTACCTGATCAACACCGCCAAGCCGCAGGAGGTGGAAGGGCAGAAGAGCTTCCAGCCCGCGCCCGAGAACCACCAGCTGATGACCATCCGCATCGTCTGCGTGCCCGACAGCGCCGACGGCAAGGTGAGCGTGGGCTTCGTCAGCGCGCTCAAGGACACCTATGCGCTGCGCAAGAGCAGCAGCTCGGCCAGCGTGGGCGTCGGTGGCCTGGGGTCGCTGTCGCTGCCGTTCACCGGCGGCAACGACTCCATGGTCAAGATCGGCAGCGAGACGGTCAGCTCCACCACCTTCTACGACAGCTTCTTCGAGCTGGTGAAGAACCAGCTGCGCCTGGACGACGAGCCACCACCGCCAGCCGACGACAGCGCGGCGCGGAAATGACCGCCGCCCCCGCAGCCTGGCCGGATGACGAGCGCTGGATGCGCGAGGCGCTGGCCGAGGCCCGCGAGGCCGCCGGGCGCGGCGAGGTGCCGGTGGGCGCCGTGGTGGTGCGGGACGGCGAGATCGTCGGCCGCGGCAGCAACCAGCCCATCGCCCGGCACGACCCGACGGCCCACGCCGAGATCATGGCGCTGCGCGATGCCGCCGCCCGCGTGGGCAACTACCGGCTCGACGACTGCAGCGTCTACGTCACCCTCGAACCCTGCGCCATGTGCGCGGGCGCCTTGTTGCATGCGCGGGTGGCGCGCGTGGTCTGGGGTGCGAGCGAGCCCAAGACCGGCGCGGGCGGCTCGGTGCTCGACCTGTTTGCCGAGCAGCGATTGAACCACCACACCTGCGTGCGCCACGGCGTGCTGGCCGAAGCGGCCAGCCGGCAACTGGCCGACTTCTTTGCGCAGCGGCGCAGCGAGCAGCGCGCCGCCGCCCATCCGCTGCGCGACGACGCGCTGCGCACGCCCGAATCCTGCCTGGCCCCCGATGCCGGCTCCACCTGGTACAGCGACCTGCCGGCGCTGCAGGGCCTGCGCTTGCATGTGTGGGACAGCGCCGTGCAGCAGGCACCGGCTTCGCCCCGCACCTGGCTGCTGCTGCATGGCAGCCCGGCCCATGGCGCGCTGTTCCGCCGGCTCACGCCGCTGCTGGCGGCGCAGGGCGACCGCGTGCTGGTGCCCGACTGGCTCGGCTTTGGCCGCAGCGACAAACCCAAGAAAGAGGGCGCGCTGACCGATGCGCGCCACCTCGCGGTGATCGAAGAACTGCTGGACCGCCTGGGCGTGGCCCGCAGCCACACGGTGGTCACCGCGCATGGCGATGCCGCGCGCCTGGCGCTGGCCCTGCAGCCTGAACGGCTGTGGCTCATCAACCCGGCGCTGCAGGCCAGCGCCGCATGCCGCGAATGGCTGGCCGGCATGGCGCGCAAGCCGCAGTGGGACATTGCCGCCAGCCTGCCGGCCGATGGAGCATTGGGCGAGGACTTTGCGCAGTGGCAGGCGCAGTTTCCCGACAAGGGCTACCGCGCCGGGCTGCGCGCCTGGGTGGCGGCGCAGGCGCGGTGGCTGGATGCGCCTGCGGCGCCCGCCGGGGCCGCGCAGTTGCTGGTGAGCTGGCCCGAGCACCCGCAATGGTGGCCGGCCGCGCCCGGGGCATTGCCGCCGGCGGCGCGCCAGCACCGCGTGCCCGGCGGCGACTGGCTGCCGCTGCAGGCGCCCGCGCCGCTGGCGCATGAGGCGCTGGCGTATTTCGATATGCCGAAACCGTGACAGGCCAAACCTGAGACAGTGATTGCGCGGGTTAACATCCCAGCCCATGACCGACCGCCTCAATCCCCCGCTGCATCCCGCCACCGACCTGATCCACCACCAGTACGAACCGCCCGCGGCCTATGCGGCGCCGCAGCCCGGCGTGTTCAAGGCCTCGACCGTGTTCTTTCCCAGCGTGGAAGCCATGCGCACCTGGGACTGGAAGGACAAGAGCGCCTTCACCTACGGCCTGCACGGCACGCCCACCACCTACATCCTCGAGGAGCGCATCGCCACGCTCGAAGGCGGCCTTCACTGCGTGCTGGTGCCCAGCGGCCTGGCGTCGATCTCGGTGATCGGCATCGCGTTGCTCAAGGCGGGCGACCACATCCTCGTGCCCGACAACGCCTACGGCCCGAACAAGGCCTTCGCGCAGAGCGAGCTGCGCCGCTTTGGCGTGAGCATCAGCTACTTCGATCCGCTGGACGTGAACGACATGGCGGCCAAGATCACGCCCGCCACCCGGCTGGCCTGGCTGGAGGCGGCGGGCTCGGTGTCGATGGAGTTCCCCGACCTGCCCGCGCAGGTGCGGCTGTGCCGCGAGCGCGGCATCCTCAGCGCGCTGGACAACACCTGGGGCGCGGGCCTGGCCTTCAACGCTTTCGACCTCGATGGCGACGGCAGCTATGCGCTGGGCGTGGACGTGACGGCGCACTCGCTCACCAAGTACCCCAGCGGCGGCGGCGACGTGCTGATGGGCTCCATCGTCTCGCGCAACCCCGAGATCCACCGCCGCGTGCAGGCCACGCACATGCACCTGGGCCTGGGCGTGGGCGTGAACGACCTGGAGACCGTGATCCGCAGCCTGCCCAGCCTGCCGCTGCGCTACCGCGCGCAGGACCTGGCGGCGCGCCAGCTGGCGCGCTTTCTGGCCGCGCAGCCGCAGGTGGTGCAGCTGCTGCACCCGGCCTTCGACGGCGCGCCTGGCCACGCGCACTGGCAGGCGCTGTGCGGCCACCACCACGGCGGCGAAGGCGCGGCGGCCGGCCTGTTCAGCGTGGTGTTCGATGCGCGTTACAGCCAGGCGCAGATCGACGCTTTCTGCGAAAGCCTGCGCTTCTTCAAGCTCGGCTACAGCTGGGGCGGCCCGGTGAGCCTGGTGGTGCCGTACGACATCGCCAGCATGCGCAGCGTGAAGGGCTCGGCGCTCAAGCCCGGCACCGTGGTGCGCTTCTCCATCGGGCTGGAGTCGGCGGACGACCTGCAGGCCGACCTGGCGCAGGCGCTGCAGGCGGCGTTCGCCTGATTTTGAATGAAATCGGGCCCTGGCACTTATCCATCAAGCGCTATAAGCTATTAAATATATAGCATTCCTGCGGCGCCACTGGGGCCGCGGCGCTCAGGCCGGCGCTGCGGCCGCGCCATGCAGAAAGGCGCGCTCCAGCAGGGCCGCCATGCCGGCCCGGGCGATGCGGCCGCGGCGCTCGGCGTCCACCAGGCCGAGCAGGGTCGAGACCCAGATTTCGGTGAGCGCCGGCGCCGCGATGTCGATGCGGAACACCCCGGCCTGCTGCCCGCGCAGGAAGAAGCCGTCCATCTGCGCCGTCCATCCCGCCTCGGTGTCGGGGTCGACCGCGTCGTCCCGCCAGTAGTACACCAGGAAGGCCATCAGCTCGCGCAGCTCGAGGTGGTTGGCGCTCAGGCGCCTGAGCGCCTCCAGCGGCGGCGCGGTGTCCAGCTCCGCATCCCGGATGGCCTCGTCGATCATGGCCGAGCTGTGCACCAGCAGCCGGTCGACCAGCTGCTCGCGCGTGCGGCAGAAGCGGTAGAGCGTGGCCTTGCTGACCCCGGCCGCCTTGGCCAGGTCCTGCAGCGGCGCCCGCGGCCGCTGCACCATGGCCACGGCCAGCGCGGCCAGCAAGGGGTGGTCGTCCGCATGCGCCTGGGTGTCGGAGAGTGTCATGTGCCTGCCCTGTGAGATGCGTAATTAGATCATAAGAATCTAAGAAGGATCATTCTTGATTGCTATCGGATGAAAAGTTGCATTGCCATATGTTTTTTAGGCATTTGAATCTTTTTTGATTCAAATTGGATTTATGGATACCATTCGGTGGCTTTTAAATTCAAACACCATGAAGAGGTTCCAATGATCCAACGCCAAGACATGCCATGGCGATCCCTGCTGGCGCTGGCCGTGGCGGGCGTGATGAGCGGCTGCGGTCCCAGCGCTGCGCCCCAGGCGGCCACGGGCCCGGCGACCGTCGATGTGCTCACGGTGCAGGCCCGGCCGCTGGCGCAGACCAGCGAGCTGCCGGGCCGCATCGAGGCGGTGCGGGTGGCCGAGGTGCGGGCGCGTGCCGCGGGCATCGTGCTGAGCCGCCATTTCGAGCAGGGCGCCGACGTCAAGGCCGGCCAGGTGCTGTTCCAGATCGACCCGGCGCCGTTCCGCGCGGCGCTGGCCAAGGCGCAGGGCGAGCTGGCCAAGACCGAGGCCGCTGCCGCCGAGGCGCAGGCCGTGGTGCGGCGCTACGAGCCGCTGGTCGGGATCGAGGCGGTGAGCCGCCAGGATTTCGACGCCGCGAAGACCGCGCTCAAGAGCGCGCAGGCCGCGCAGGTCTCGGCCCAGGCCGACGTGCAGGCCGCCCGCCTCAACCTCGACTACGCCACCGTCAAGGCGCCGATCGCCGGGCGCATCGGCCGCGCGCTGGTGACCGAGGGCGCGCTGGTCGGCCAGGGCGAGGCCACGCCGATGGCGCTCATCCAGCAACTGCACCCGATCTACGCCGACTTCCAGCAGCCGGTGGCCGAGGCCCAGCGCCTGCGCGCGGCGCTGGCCGAGGGCCGGCTGACGCAAGACCAGGGCGCGCCGATCGCGCTGACGGTGGACGGCACCGGCCAGCGGCGCGAGGGGCGTCTGCTGTTCTCCGACGTGACGGTGGACCGCAGCACCGGCCAGATGGCCTTGCGCGGCCAGTTCGACAACCGCGACGGCATGCTGCTGCCGGGCATGTACGTGCGGGTGACGGTGGGGCAGGGCACGGACCCGGCCGCCATCCTGGTGCCGCAGCGCGCCGTGCAGCGCAATGCCGAGGGCAAGGCCCAGGTGCTGGTCGTGGACGCGCAGGACACGGTGCAGCAGCGCCCGGTGCAGACCGGCGCCATGCATGGCGCGCAGTGGCACATCACCGAGGGGCTGCAGCCCGGCGACCGCGTGGTGGTGGGGCGGCAGGCGGGCGCACAGCCGGGCGCCAAGGTGCTGGTCGAGGCCGCCGAGGCCGCAGCCGACAAGGCTGCCGAAAAAGCCGCCGACAAGGCCTCCGACAAGACGGCCGATTGACGGCCGAGGAAGCACAAACCATGTCCCAGTTTTTCATCAAGCGCCCCAACTTCGCGTGGGTGGTGGCCATCTTCATCCTGCTCGCCGGGCTGATGGCCATACCGGTGCTGCCGGTCTCGCAGTTCCCCAACGTGGCGCCGCCGCAGATCGCGATCTCGGCCACCTACCCGGGCGCCTCCGCCACCACGGTGATGGAGTCGGTCACCAGCGTCATCGAGGAGGAGCTCAACGGCACCAAGGGCCTGCTGTACTTCGACTCGTCCAGCGGCTCCACCGGCCTGGCCGAGATCACCGCCACCTTCGCGCCGGGCACCAACCCTGCGCTGGCCCAGGTCGAGGTGCAGAACCGCATCAAGAAGGCCGAGGCGCGGCTGCCGGCCGCCGTGATGCAGATGGGCCTGCAGGTCGAGCAGGCCAGCGCCAACTTCCTGCTGATCTACTCGCTGACCTACCAGGGCGACAGCGCGGGCAAGAGCGAGGTCGGGCTGTCCGACTTTGCCGTGCGCAACATCAACAACGAGATCCGCCGCGTGCCCGGCGTGGGCAAGGTGCAGTTCTTTGGCGCCGACGTGGCCATGCGGGTCTGGGTCGATCCGCAGAAGCTGCTGGGCTACGGCCTGTCGGTGGCCGATGTGAACGCGGCCATCGCCGCGCAGAACGCCCAGGTGCCGGCCGGCAGCTTCGGCAGCCAGCCCGGCGCGCCCGGGCAGGAGCTGAGTGCCACCATCGCGGTGCGCGGCACGCTCGGCTCGCCCGAGGAGTTCGGCCAGATCGTGCTGCGCGCCAAGGGCGACGGCGCGGTGGTGCGCCTGGCCGACGTGGCGCGGATCGAGGTCGGCCAGCTGGACTACAGCTTCTCGTCGCGCGAGGACGGGCACAAGGGCGTGGCCGCCGCCGTGCAGCTCGCCCCGGGCGCCAACGCGCTGCAGACCGCCGAGGCCGTCAAGGCGCGGCTGGCCGAGCTGTCGCAGAACTTCCCCAGCGACATCCAGTACGCCGTGCCCTACGACACCTCGCGCTTCGTCGAGGTGGCCATCGGCAAGGTGATCCAGACCCTGGTCGAGGCCGTGGTGCTGGTGTTCCTGGTGATGTGGCTGTTCCTGCAGAACCTGCGCTACACGCTGATCCCCACCATCGTGGTGCCGGTGTGCCTGGCCGGCACGCTGGCGGTGATGTATGCGCTGGGCTTCTCGGTCAACATGATGACCATGTTCGGCATGGTGCTGGCCATCGGCATCCTGGTGGACGACGCCATCGTGGTGGTGGAGAACGTCGAGCGCATCATGGCCGAGGAGGGGCTCTCGCCGTTGGCCGCCACCGTCAAGGCCATGCAGCAGGTGTCGGGCGCCATCGTCGGCATCACCCTGGTGCTGGTGGCGGTGTTCCTGCCGCTGGCCTTCATGAGCGGCTCGGTGGGCGTGATCTACCGGCAGTTCTCGCTGTCGCTGGCGGTGTCCATCCTGTTCTCGGGCCTGCTGGCGCTGACCTTCACGCCGGCGCTGTGCGCCACGCTGCTCAAGCCCATTGCGGCCGGCGAGCACCACGAGAAGAAAGGCTTCTTCGGCTGGTTCAACCGCCGCTTCGCGGGGCTGACCGAGCGCTTCTCCGCCCTCAACCAGCGACTGCTGCAGCGCACCGGGCGCTACATGCTGATCTACGCGGCCATCGTGGGCGGGCTGGGCTTTGCCTACACGCGCATGCCCGAATCCTTCGTGCCCTACGAGGACATGGGCTATTACATCGTCAGCGTGCAGCTGCCGCCCGGCGCGACCGAGGCCCGCACCGAAGCCATGGTGCGCGACATGGAGGCCTACGTCCAGGGCCGGCCGGCCACGGCCCAGGCCGAGTTCCTGATGGGCTACAGCTTCTCGGGCATGGGGCAGAACGCGGCGCTGGCCTTCGTCACGCTCAAGGACTGGTCGGTGCGCGGCGCCGGGCAGGCCTCGTGGGACGAGGTGCAGGCCTTCAACCAGCGCTTCGCCAGCCTGGCCGACGGCACGGCCATGGCGGTGGACCCGCCGCCCATCGACGGTCTGAGCAACTCCGGCGGCTTTGCGCTGCGCCTGCAGGACCGTGCCAACCTCGGCCGCGAGGCCCTGGTCGCCGCGCGCGACGAACTGCTGAAGCAGGCCAATGCCTCGCCGGTGATCGCCTACGCGATGATGGAGAACCTTGAGGATGCGCCGCAGCTGCGCCTGGACATCGACCGGCGCAAGGCCCAGGCCCAGGGCGTGGGCTTCGCGGCCATCAGCGCGGCGCTGTCCACGGCCTACGGCTCGGCCGTGGTCAACGAGTTCCCGAACGCGGGCCGGCTGCAGCGCGTGGTGGTGCAGGCCGACACGGCGGCGCGCATGCGGCCCGAGGACATCCTGCGCCTGTACGTACCCAACGAGCGCGGCGAGCAGGTGCCGCTGGCGTCCTTCGCCTCGGTGGACTGGGAGATGGGGCCGGTGCAGATCTCGCGCTACAACGGCTATCCGGCCTTCCGCATCGCGGGCGACGCCAAGCCCGGCCGCACTACCGGCGAGGCCATGGCCGAGCTGGAGCGCATCATGGGCGAGATGCCCAGCGGCATCGGCTACGAGTGGACCGGGCTGTCGCTGCAGGAGCGGGCCGCGGGCGCGCAGGCGCCCAAGCTGTTCGCGCTGGCCATCGTCGTGGTCTTCCTGCTGCTGGTGGCGCTGTACGAGAGCTGGGCCATTCCCGCGGCCGTGATGCTGATCGTGCCGATCGGCGCGCTGGGCTCGGTGCTGGCCACCTCGGCCGTGGGCCTGGCCAACGACGTGTACTTCAAGGTCGGCCTGATCACCATCATCGGCCTGGCGGCGAAGAACGCCATCCTGATCGTGGAGTTCGCCAAGGACCTGCACGCGCAGGGCCATTCGCTGCGGGACGCGGCGCTGCAGGCGGCCCGGCTGCGCTTCCGCCCCATCGTGATGACCTCGCTGGCCTTCATCCTCGGCGTGGTGCCGATGGCGCTGGCCAGCGGCGCGGGCGCCTCCAGCCAGGTCGCCATCGGCGTTGGCGTGATCGGCGGCATGCTGTCGGCCACGCTGCTGGGCGTGGTCTTCGTTCCCATCTTTTTTGTCTGGGTGCTGTCGCTGTGGCGTGGCTGCAAGGCAAACCAGGCAGGCGGAGCGGATGCCCCGGCTGCCCCCCAAGGAGAATCCGCGTGACGCAAGGCCTTGTTTCCCCCCTTTCCTGGCGTGTGGCCGCGCTGGCCGCCGTCCTGGCGCTGGCCGGCTGCGCCTCGCTGGCGCCGGTCTACGAGCGCCCGCAGGCGCCGGTGCCCGCCGAATGGTCCACGCCGCAGGCCGGTGCTGCAGCCGGTGCGTCCGCCGCCGCCACGCTGCAGTGGCAGGCCTTCGTGACGGACGAGGTGGTGCGCGGGCGCATCACCCAGGCGCTGGCGCACAACCGCGACCTGCGCCAGGCCCTGCTCGATGTCGAGGCCGCGCGCGCCCAGTACGGTGTGCAGAAGGCCGACCGTCTGCCGGGCGTGGACCTGCAGGCCGCGGGCAGCCGCCAGCGCCTGCCGGGCGACCTGAGCGGCACGGGCCGGCCCGTGGTGCAAAGCAGCTACCAGGCGGGCCTGGGGCTGGCGTCCTTCGAGCTGGACCTGTTCGGCCGCGTGCGCAGCCTGTCGGAGGCCGCGCTGCAGGAGTATCTGGCCACCGAGGAAGCCGCGCGCAGCGTGCGCATCAGCCTGGTGGCCGAGGTCATCCAGGCATCGCTGGCGCATGACGGCGCCCGCCAGCGGGTGGAGCTGACCCAGCGCACGCTGGCCTCGCGCGAAGCAGCGCTGCAGCTGGTGCAGCAGCGCCGCCAGCGCGGCGTGGACACGGCGCTCGACGAGCACGAGGCCGAGGGGCTGGCCGAGCAGGCCCGCGCCGAGCTGGAGCGCGCCCGGCGCGACCACCTGCAGGCCGGCAACGCGCTGGCGCTGCTGCTGGGGCAGCGCCCCGCCGAACTGGAGCGCCCGCTGGACGCCGCGCCGCTGGTGCAGGAGCTGGCGGCGGGCGCGCCCGCCGAGCTGCTCGAGCACCGGCCGGACATCCGCGCCGCCGAGCGCCAGCTGCAGGCCCGCAACGCCAACATCGGCGCGGCGCGCGCCGCCTTCTTCCCGCGCATCACGCTCACCGGCGCGTTCGGCAGCTCCAGCGCGCAGCTGTCGGAGCTGTTCGGCGGCGGCCAGCGCAGCTGGTCCTTTTTGCCGCAGCTGCAGCTGCCGCTGTTCGACGGCGGCCGCAACCAGGCGATGCTGGACCTGGCCGAGCTGCGCAAGGACATGGCCGTGGCGGCCTACGAGAAAAGCATACAGCTGGCCTTCCGCGACGTGGCCGATGCGCTGGCCGCCACCGACACGCTGCGGCGCGAAGAGGCTTCGCGCCGCAAGCTGGCAGCCACCAGCGCGCAAAGCCTGCGCCTGGCCACGGCCCGCTACCGCGGCGGCGTGGACAGCCATTTGCGCTACCTCGACGCCGAGCGCAGCCACTTCGCCAACCAGATGGCCGTGATCGAGGTGGCCACCCAGCGCCAGATGGCGCTGGCCACGCTGTTCAAGGCGCTGGGCGGCGGCTGGGCCTCGCCCGAGCCTTTGTGATCACTTCATCAGCTTCTGCAGCGCAGGCCAGACGTTCGCCAGCATCGTCGGGTGGGCGCTGGCCAGCGGGTGGATGCGGTCGGCCTGGAAGTTCTTCTCGAAGTTCGGCACGTCGGCCACGCCCTTGAGCAGGAAGGGCACCAGCGCCGCGCCCTTGGCCTCGGCCACCTGGGTGAAGACGCGGGCGAAGTCCTGCGTGTACTTGGCGCCATAGTTGGGCGGCACCTGCATGCCCACCAGCAGCACCTGGGCGCCGGCCTGGCGCGCGGCGTCGGCCATGGCGACGAGGTTGGCCTCGGTACTCGCCAGCGGCAGGCCGCGCAGCGCGTCGTTGCCGCCCAGCTCCAGCACCACGACGGCGGGCTGGTGCTGGGCCAGCAGGCCCGGCAGGCGGGCGCGGCCGCCCGAGGTGGTGTCGCCGCTGATGCTGGCATTGACGGCCTGCCAGGGCCGTTTGTCGGCCTGGAGTTTCTGCTGCAGCAGCGCCACCCAGCCGCTGCCGCGCGCGAGGCCGTATTCGGCGCTGAGCGAGTCGCCGACGACGAGGATGGTCTTGCCGGCGGCAGCCGGGGCCTGGGCAATACCCGTTGTGCAGGCCAGCGCCGCGGCAGCGGCTACCATGCCGTGCAACCAACTGCGGCGAGAGCTTTGCCGCGGGGCAAGAGGAAAAAGGTTTTTCATGGTGAATGCTTCGATGGATCAGTCCGCTTCTGGTTCCCTGGAAACCGCGGTGATCCGCGTGCAGCAACTGCACAAGGCGGTGTCGGACTCGACCGGTACGCTGACTATTTTGCGGGATATCGATTTCAGCGTGGCGCGCGGCGAGACGGTGGCCATCGTCGGCGCCTCGGGCTCGGGCAAGAGCACGCTGCTGTCGCTGCTGGCCGGGCTGGACACGCCCACCGGCGGCACGGTGTGGGTGCAGGGCCAGGATCTGTTCGCGCTGCACGAGGACGACCGCGCCGCGCTGCGCGCGCGCACCATGGGCTTCGTGTTCCAGAACTTCCAGCTCATAGGCACCCTGACGGCGCTGGAGAACGTGATGCTGCCGCTGGAGCTGGCCGGCCAGCGCGATGCGCGCGCCGCCGCGGCGCGCATGCTCGAGCGCGTGGGCCTGGGCCAGCGGCTGTCGCACTATCCCAAGCTGCTGTCGGGCGGCGAGCAGCAGCGCGTGGCGCTGGCCCGCGCCTTCGTTGTGCAGCCGGCGGTGCTGCTGGCCGACGAGCCCACGGGCAGCCTGGATTTCGCCACCGGCGAGGCGGTGATGAACCTCATCATGGAGCTGAACCGCGAGGCCGGCACCACGCTGCTGATGGTGACGCACGACCGCGCCATCGCCGCGCGCTGCACGCAGCGCATCACCATCGAGGCCGGGCGCATGGTCTGAGCTGCCTGCAAAAACCATAGCTGCTGGCGCTCAATAGCAAAGGACTTCAGATAGAAAACTATCTGAAGTCCTTTTACGTTAAGCGCAAGCAGCTCACAAAATATGCGGATGCACGAAAAAAAATCGCCCGCGGGCCTAGGCCCGACAGGCGATTCCAAGCGGAGAAACTCGCGTTGTTATCCGGTATCAGCTCCCTGCGAGGGGAGGCTTAGGCCTTCTGGCCGACTTCGAAGTTGGCCATGAATTCCAGGGCACGCACCATGCCGGAATGGTCCCAGGCCGCGCCGCCGTGGGCCACGCAGGTGCTGAACAGCTGCTGCGCGTTGGCGGTGTTGGGCAGGGCCACGCCCAGGTCCTTGGCGGCGGACAGCGCCAGGTTCAGGTCCTTCTGGTGCAGTGCGATGCGGAAGCCCGGATCGAAGGTGCGCTTGATCATGCGCTCGGCGTGCACTTCGAGGATCTTGCTCGATGCGAAGCCGCCCAGCAGGGCCTGGCGCACGCGCTCGGGGTCGGCACCGGCGCGCGATGCGAACAGCAGCGCTTCGGCAGCGGCTTCGATGTTCAGCGCCACGATGATCTGGTTGGCCACCTTGGCGGTCTGGCCGTCGCCGTTGCCGCCCACCAGGGTGATGTTCTTGCCCATCAGCTGGAACAGGGGCTTGATGCGCTCGAACACGGCATCGTCGCCGCCGACCATGATGGACAGCGTGGCGTTCTTCGCGCCCACTTCGCCGCCGGACACCGGAGCGTCCAGGTAGTCGACGCCCAGGTCGTTGATGCGCTTGGCGAAGCCCTTGGTGGCCACGGGCGAGATGGAGCTCATGTCCACCACCACCTTGCGGGCACCTTCGGACTTGCTGGCCTTCAGGCCTTCGGCCACGCCGCCTTCGGCGAACAGGGCTTCTTCCACGTTGTGCGTGTCGGGCACCATCGTGATGATGATGTCGGCGCGCTCGGCCACGCCCTTGGCGCTGGTGCACTTGGTGGCCGGGCCGTTGGCGATCTCGTCGGGCAGCTTGCCCAGCGTGAACACGAACAGGTTATGGCCGGCGTTGATCAGGTGCTGGCACATGGGCGCGCCCATGATGCCGAGGCCGACGAAACCGATTTTCAGGGGGGAATTGGTCATGGTGGTCTCCTTGGAAGCTAAAGACGGTGAACTATGAAAATTGGAGCAGCCAGCGCTTGACCATCAAGCGCTGCGGGCAGATTCGGCTGGTATCAGCCGGCCAGCGCCTTGCGCCAGCCCAGGCCTGCCTCGGTGGTGGTCGCGGGCTTGTACTCGCAGCCGATCCAGCCGGTGTAGCCGATGCGGTCCAGGTGCTTGAACAGGAAGGGGTAGTTCAGCTCGCCGGTGCCGGGTTCGTTGCGGCCGGGGTTGTCGGCCAGCTGGATGTGGCCGATGCGCGCCAGGTGCTTGGTGGCGGTGTTGGCGATCTCGCCTTCCACGCGCTGGGCATGGTAGATGTCGTACTGCACGAACAGGTTGGGCGCGCCCACTTCGTCGATCAGCGACAGCGCTTCGTCGGTGCGGTTCAGGTAGAAGCCGGGAATGTCGAAGGGGTTGATCGGCTCGATCAGCAGGCGCAGGCCGGCTTCGTGCAGCTGGGCGGCGGCGTAGCGCAGGTTCTCGACCGTGGTGCGGCGCAGGTCGGCGTCGGACACGCCGGCAGGGCGCTTGCCCACCAGGCAGTTCAGCTGGGGCGTGCCCAGCACCTTGGCATAGCGGATGGCGGTGGCCACGCCGGCGCGGAATTCCTCCACGCGGGCCGGGTCGCAGGCAACGCCGCGGTCGCCGCCGTCCCAGTCGCCGGCGGGCAGGTTATGCAGCACCAGGGTCAGCTTGTTCTTGACCAGTTGTTCCTTGACCTGCTCGGGCTCGAAGGCATAGGGGAACAGGAACTCCACGGCTTCGAAGCCGGCGGCAGCGGCACGGCCGAAGCGCTCGAGGAAGGGCACCTCGGTGAAGAGCATCGTGAGGTTGGCGGCAAAACGGGGCATGTCTGATTTCTCCGAAAGAATGATCTAGTTATGAAAGCGGGGCATGGAGCAAGCCATGCCCTCGCGGGTGTCGCAACGGTTAGTCGAGCATCGCCAGTGCGCTGGGCACGTCGATGGAGCCGGTGGCCAGCTCTTCGAACTCGATCACGTTGTCGATCTCGGCGCCCATGGAGATGTTGGTCACACGCTCCAGGATGCACTCGATCACCACCGGGGTCTGGTGCTCGGCCATCCAGGCTTCGGCCTGCTCCATGGCGGCGGCGAAGTCGTCCGGCTTGGTCACACGGATGGCCTTGCAGCCCAGGCCTTCGACGACCTTGACGTGGTCCACACCGTAGCCGCGGGCCTCGTCGGTCTCGGGCATGTTGATGTTGTCGAACGCCAGCTGCACGCAGTAGTCGATCGAGAAGGCGCGCTGGGCCTGGCGGATGAGGCCGAGGTAGCTGTTGTTGACCAGCACGTGGACGTAGGGCAGCTTGAACTGTGCGCCCACGGCCAGCTCTTCGATCATGAACTGGAAGTCGTAGTCACCCGACAGCGCGACGATGCGGCGCTTGGGGTCGGCCACGCGCACGCCCAGGGCGGCGGGGATGGTCCAGCCCAGCGGGCCCGCCTGGCCGCAGTTGATCCAGTGGCGGGGCTTGTACACGTGCAGGAACTGCGCGCCGGCGATCTGCGACAGGCCGATGGTGGACACGTAGGTGGTGTCCTTGTCCAGGGTGCGGTTCATGCACTGGTACACGCGCTGGGGCTTCATCGGCACGTTGTCGAAGTTGGTCTTGCGCAGGAACTCGACGCTGTTCTTGCGGTCGCGGCACTCCAGCAGCCAGGCGCTGCGGTCGCGCAGCTTGCCGGCGGCACGCCACTCGCGGGCCACTTCGACGAACAGCTTCAGTGCGGCGCCGGCGTCGGAGACGATGCCCAGGTCCGGCGAGAACACGCGGCCGATCTGCGTGGGTTCGATGTCCACGTGCACGAACTTGCGGCCCTTGGTGTAGACCTCGACCGAACCGGTGTGGCGGTTGGCCCAGCGGTTGCCGATGCCCAGCACGAAGTCGGAAGCCAGCATGGTGGCGTTGCCGTAGCGGTGGCTGGTCTGCAGGCCGCACATGCCCACCATCTGCGGGTGGTCGTCGGGGATGGTGCCCCAGCCCATCAGGGTGGGGATCACCGGCACGCCGATGGCTTCGGCGAACTCGACCAGCTCGGCGCTGGCGTCGGCGTTGACGATGCCACCACCGGCCACGATCAGCGGACGCTCGGATTCATTGAGCATCGACAGCGCCTTCTCGATCTGGGCGCGGGTGGCCGAAGGCTTGTAGGCAGCCATGGGCTCGTAGGTGTCGATGTCGAACTCGATCTCGGCCAGCTGCACGTCGATCGGCAGGTCGATCAGCACCGGGCCGGGACGGCCGGAACGCATCAGGTGGAAGGCCTGCTGGAAGGCGCGGGGCACCTGGGCGGGTTCCAGCACGGTGGTGGCCCACTTGGCCACGGGCTTGGCGATGGAGGCGATGTCCACGGCCTGGAAGTCTTCCTTGTGCAGGCGGGCACGGGGGGCCTGACCGGTGATGCACAGGATTGGGATCGAGTCGGCGCTGGCCGAGTACAGGCCGGTGATCATGTCGGTGCCGGCGGGGCCGCTGGTGCCGATGCACACGCCGATGTTGCCGGCCACCGCACGGGTGTAGCCTTCGGCCATGTGGCTCGCGCCCTCGACGTGGCGGGCCAGGATGTGGCCGATGCCGCCGTGGCTCTTCATTGCTGCGTACAGCGGGTTGATTGCTGCGCCGGGCACGCCGAACGCGACCGTGACGCCTTCTTTTTCGAGAACCGCTACCGCCGCCTCGATTGCCTTCATCTTTGCCATGGATGGTCTCCTAAAGTTGATTGATTGCTGATGGATTGGTTGTGACTGTAGGCAGTGGCGGCACTTGTGAGAATCCACAGGGAGACCATAAAATCTATTCTCGTCAAGAATAAGTAAGGCGCTGAAGGGGACAACAGGCTTATGGACCGGCTCGATGCAATGCAGATGTTTGTGCGCGTGGTGGAAACCGGCAGTTTCACCCGGGTGGCACAGGAGTTCCAGACGACGCAGCCCACCGTCACCAAGCAGATCAGCGCCCTCGAGGCGAGGCTGCGGGTGCGGCTGCTCAACCGCAACACGCGCGGCGTCAGCGTGACCGAACCGGGTGCGCTGTACTACGAGCGCTGCAAGGACATCGTCGGCAGCCTGGCCGAGGCCGACGACCTGGTGCGCAGCAGCCAGCAGCACGTGCGCGGCCAGCTGCGCGTGGGCAGCTCGGTGGCCTTCGGGCGGCGGGTGATCGTGCCGCTGGTGATGGAGTTCATGGCCGAGAACCCGGACGTGCACATCGACCTGAGCTTCGAGGACCGCTACACCGACCTGGTGGCGCAGGGCATCGACGTGGCGATCCGCCTGGGGCGCCTGGCCGACTCGAACCTGGGCGCGCGCATGCTGGGCTTCAACCCCTGGATGCTGGTGGCCTCGCCGCGCTACCTGGAGGAGCACGGCACGCCCAAGAAGCCGCAGGACCTGAAGGACCACCATGCGCTGGTCTACAGCAGCGTGCAGGGCGACGACATCTGGCGCCTGTCGGGCGCGGACGGCGAGGTGGTGTCGGTGCGCGTGGCCGGGCGGCTGCGCTCGAACAACCTCTCGGCGCTGCTGGCCGCGGCCCGCGCCGACATGGGAATCGCCGCGCTGCCGCGCTATGTGGCGGCCGACTCAATGGCCACGGGCAGCGTGGTCGAGGTGCTCAAGGGCTGCCGCCTGCCCGAGCAGGAGATGCACGCCGTCTTCCCATCGCCGCGCCTGGTGCCGCAGAAGGTGCAGGCACTGATCGCCTTCCTGCAGCCGCGCTTTGCCGAGCAGTGGTGGGACCGGCTGCCGAAGGTCTGAGCGGGGCCTATTTGCCCAGGGTGTAGCCGCCGTCGATGGTCACCACCGTGCCCGTCATGAACTGGAACGGCGGCCGGGACAGCGCAATGATGGCGCCGGCGATTTCCTCGGTGCCGGCCAGGCGGTTCAGCGGGTGCATGGCCGCCATCGCCGGCTCGTTGAGTTCTCCGGCCTCGATCGAGCGCTCGATCATCGGCGTCTTGACGTAGCCGGGCGCAATGGCGACGACGCGGATGCCGTCGGCCGCCCATTCCAGCGCCAGCGAGCGGGTCAGCGCCGCCACGCCGGCCTTGGAGACGGCGTAGTGCACGCGCCCCTTGGCCATCACCATGCCGGCCACCGACGAGATGTTCACCACCACGCCAGCGCGGGCCTTGAGCTGCGGGTAGAGGGCGTGCATGCTATAGAACGAGCCGCTCAGGTTGACGGCCATCACGGTGTCCCATTCCGATGGATGCTTGTCGGCACTGGACTGGCGGTCGCCCGCGATGCCGGCGGCATTGATCAGCAGGTCCACGCCATCGAGCTGGCTGGCCGCGGCGGCCACGGAGGCATAGTCGGCGATGTTGACCGCAATGCCGCCATCGCGGTCGGCGCTACGGTCCCAGACGACGACGTTCCAGCCCTCGGCGCGCAGCTGGCGCACGCACTCCGCGCCTATGCCGCTGGCGCCGCCGGTGACGACGGCCGTCTTGCTTGGTTGGTTCATGCTTGTTCCTCGTGAGTAGTCAGGCTTGCCGGTGGCGGCTGGGCCGTATTTAGTCCAGGTGGATGTTGGATGCCGCCACCACGTCGCCCCAGACCTTGATTTCGCTGTGGATGAACTTGTCGAACTCCTCGGGGGAGATGGGCGGTGTGCTGGTGAGGTTCATGAGCTTGAACCGCTCCATCATGGCCGGCGAAGCGGTAATGGTGCCGACCTCGGCATTGATGCGGTCCACGATGGCGCGGGGAATGCCGCGTGGCGCAAAGATGCCGTACCAGCTCTCCATGTAGATGGGCAGGCCCTGCTCGGCCAGCGTCGGGATGTCCGGGGTTTCGGGGAGGCGAAAGCGCCCATTGACGCCGATGCCGTGGATTTGGTGCTGCTTGAGGTAGGGGATGGGGGTGACGGCATCCAGGGCAGCGACCTTGACCAGGCCGGAGCGCATGTCGGACAGGATCAGGTTGCTGTCCTTGTAAGGGACGTGGTTGGCCTGGATGCCCAGCGATTTCAGCAGCGCCTCCATGACGATATGGCCGCCACTGCCCACCCCGTAGGACGCATAGTTGACCGGCTCCCGGCTGGCCTTCACCCAGGCCGCGAACTCCTTGATGTTGCGGGCCGGAACGTCGGCCGATACGGCCAGGATCGCGCCTTGGGAGCCAAAGCGGGAAATGGGCTGCAGCTTGGTCGCGTCGCTCTTGTCCTTGGGGAACAGCACGCGCGCCCCCACAATGGCCGAGCCAAAGCTCAACAGCAGGGTCTGCCCGTCGGGGGCGGCTGCCAGCGTTGCGGCCGTCCCGATGCGGCCATTGGCCCCGGGCTTGTTCTCCACGACGATCGCCTGCCCCAGCTTTTTCGCCAGCTCGTCGGCGATCAGCCGGGCAAAGATGTCGGAAGAGCTTCCCGGCGGGGTGGGGACGATGAGGCGGATGGGCCGCGTTGGCCAGCCGGACTGCGCAAAGGGCTGTCCCGCGGCCATGCCCAGCAATCCTGCGGCGATGAGTTGAGTGGCGAAGCGACGCTTCATGGAGGTCTCCTGATTGGTATGGATTGTCTGGCCGATGCCGGGCCGCACGCTCGAATGCAGCTCCAGCGGGTTCGGATTCAGGCCTCGTCGACGATGCCGTTGCGCAGGATGCCCATGCCTTCGACTTCCACCTCGCAGGTGTCGCCGGGCTTCATCCAGACCTGCGGGCTGCGGGCCAGGCCCACGCCCGACGGCGTGCCGGTGATGATGAGGTCGCCCGGCTGCAGGGCCATGGCTTCCGAGCAGGCGGCCACCAGCGTGGCCACGTCGAAGATCATGTCCCGGGTGTTGGCGTCCTGCAGCACTTCGCCGTTCAGGCGGCATTGGATGCGCAGGCCCCGGGCGCCGGCGGGCAGTTCGTCGGCGGTCACGAACTCGGGGCCGAAGGAGCCGCTGGCGTCGAAATTCTTGCCCAGCGTCCACTGGTTGGTGCGCAGCTGGTAGTCGCGGATGGAGCCGTCGTTGAAGAGGGAGTAGCCGGCCACATGCTCCAGAGCCTGCTCCTTGGCGATGTAGCGGCCGCCCTTGCCGATGACGGCAACCAACTCTGCCTCGTAGTCGAACTGCGTCGAGACATGCGGGCGCACCAGCGGCTCGCCATGGCCCACCCACGAGGACGGATAGCGCTGGAACACCACCGGGTGCTTGGGCGGCTCGAAATTGCTTTCCGCGGCATGGTCGACATAGTTGAGGCCGATGGCGAAGGCCTTGGCCGGATTGCTCACTGGCGGCAGATAGCGGATGCCTCCGAGCTGGACGACATGG
This sequence comes from Comamonas humi, assembly GCF_054782535.1. Classification (NCBI taxonomy): domain Bacteria; kingdom Pseudomonadati; phylum Pseudomonadota; class Betaproteobacteria; order Burkholderiales; family Comamonadaceae; genus Comamonas; species Comamonas humi. The sequence continues at coordinate 102,539 of NZ_BAAGSH010000009.1, forward strand.
CGGGCTTGCTGCAGCGCGGCGCGGGCGGCCTGCATGCCGGCATCGCCCTGGCGCAGCAGGGCATCGAGCGTGTCCGGCAGGCCGGCTGCGGTCAGGTCGACGAGCTGGTTGCCGTCGATGCGCGCACCCAGGGCGCGGTGGCCGTTGCCTTGTGAAAATGCGATCAGTCTCATGGGGAATCTCCTTCAGGCTCAAGCCTGTTCGTGGTTGATGAAGAACGCTTCGGGGACGGATGGGCCCCATACATACAGGGAATCCTCGGGCGGGTGGTCGGCCGATTGCCACTCGAGGCCGGCGGGCACGAAGTCGATGTCGAACGAGTACTCCGCGTAGCTGCCCCAGGGGTCCTGCACGTAGTGGAAGTAGTTCGAGCCCAGCACGTGCCGGCCGACTCCCCAGCCGTTCGGGTATCCCGCCATGCGCATCTGCTCGCTGCCGCGGCCGACCTCATCGATGCTGCCCACGTCCCAGCTGGAGTGGTGCAGGCCGGCATGGGACGACTTGGCGAAGGCGACGAGGTGGTGGTCCGAGCCATGCACCCCATGGAGGAAGGCCACGACGTCGCTGGATCGATCCGACAGGCGCAGGCCCAGCACCGCTTCGCAGAAGCGCACCATGCGCAGCACGTCGGGGCTGAAGAACAGCACATGGGAGAGGCGCCGCGGGCGCACCACCGGCGTTTGGCTGCGGGAAGGGGCGGCGCCTTGGCCCGGTGGCTGCCCAGGCGGTTGGTCGGGCCGGGATTTTTCATGCGGCGACACCTTGGGGCTCACCACCAGCTGCAGCACCGTGCCATCGGGATTGCGCAGCCACAGGCCCTGTCCGTCGGACAAGGGGTGGGCGGCCATGCCGATGCCCAGGCCGGCAATGCGCTCGCGCATCGCCGGCAGGTCCTGCTCGAAGATGCCCAAGCTGAGGTATTCGAGCTTCTTGCACGTGCCTCCGGCGTGGATGGACGCCCAGCGGTGCGCATGGCCGGCGGCATGCAGGTCGAGGCGGTCGCCGTGCTGGCGCACGTCCAGCCCGAACGCCGTGTAGAAGCTGCGGGCCTCATCGAGGTCTGGCACGGAAAAAACGAAGCAATGGACGGAATGCACGCCGGCGACGGACTCCTGCCCCGAAGCAAAGGTACCCATGGATCGTCTCCTGCTCAACGGGGAAGGAGGCCGCCGGTCACTTGGCGGATCAGGCCGTGCCCAGGCCAGGCGTCTCCACGCCAGGCCACGTGCTGGTCGGGGCGGATCAGCGTGAACCGTGCCGGGTACAGGCCGGCAATGCCGCCTTCGCCGGGCTGGATCACGATTAGCGGCAGCCCGCAGGCCTTGGCGTCGGCCTGGGCGCTCTCGATCTCTGGCGCCGTGGCACGCGTGGAGGCCAGCAGCGTGAAGCCTGGGCCGAAGTGGTCGTACAGCGAACTGCCGTCATGCAGCCAGGCGTGGGGTGCCAGCGACCCGGGGCGCGAGGAGGGCACGTAGTTGATGAAATCGTTCTCGGGTGCCGGGCTGCCGTCGGCGGCGATCACGGGCGAGTCGTCGTATCGGTAGCCCAGCACCACGCCCAGCGTGGCGAACTCGCGCATCTTGGCTGCCTGGATGCGCTGGCCGACATCGCGGCGGATGCGCTGGCCGGCTTCGCCGGGGTCTTCGAGATGTTCGGCCACCAGCTGGTTGCCGAGCGTGGCATGGTTGCGTTCGGCTTCGTCGAGGACCCACTGGTGCACCGGCCGGCGCTCGGCCTCGTAGCTGGCCAGCAGCTCGGGGCCGGCCCAGCCTTGCAAGGTGGCGGCCAGCTTCCAGCCCAGGTCCACGCTGTCGGCCACGCCCATGTTCATGCCATAGCCGCCGAAGGGCGGGTGCAGGTGGCAGGCATCGCCGACCAGGAAGGCCCGGCCCTGGCGGTAGCGGTCGCCCAGCAGCTTGCTGGCCACCCATTCGTCGCTGCTCAGCACTTCGTAGGGCAGGTCTATGCCGGTCGCGCGGCCGATGAGGGCCCGGGCGTCGATGTCGCCGGCGCGCTCGCCGGGGTTGACGTGGGTGGGCATGAAGAACCAGGTGTCGCCCTGGTCCATCGGGCCGATGATGCTGGGCGCCTCGCGGTTGACCTGCCAGTACATGATCGCGGGCCCGAGCCGGTGGGCCTGCGCCAGTCCCGGCGCCCGGAAGACGATGTTGTAGTTGCGCGAAAGGCCGTACTGCCCCTGCATGCGGGTGCCGATCAGGTCGCGGACCAGGCTGCGCGCGCCATCGGCACCGACGAGGTAGTCGGCCGCTACCTCGAAATCCGAGCCATTGTCCAGGCTCCTGAACCGGGCCCGCACCTGCTGGCTGTCCTGCTCGAAGCCAAGCAGCTCCGTGCGAAAGCGGATCTCCACGCCCGGCAGCGACTCGGCATGCTCCTTGAGCACGCGCTCGACGGTGTACTGCGGAATCCACTGGGCATGCTCGGAGTACAGCGGGTTGCGGCCGGGCGCGCAGTACATGGCGTTTTCGTGCCGGGCCAGTTCGAAGCCGGCCAGGCGGGTGCAGAAAACCACGTTGGACGGATAGTCCATGCCCAGCGGCGAGGCGGCTCGCAGGCGGTCCGCGATGCCCCAGCGCCGCAGGTGCTCGCGGGTGCGGACGTTGGTGGTCTTGGCGCGCGGGGCATGGCCCACCCGGTCATTGCGCTCCACCAGCAGGCAGGGGATGCCCCGGTGCCCCAGTTCGATGGCCATCGACAGCCCTGCCGGGCCGGCGCCCACGATCAGTACCCGTGGCGATTGCTGTTTGTCCACCTTGCCGTCTCCTTGTGTGTTCATGCCTGTGGAGCATCGTAGGAGTTGGTGTTCGATTCAGAAAGATGGCAATATTGCTGGACTGATATCAAATTTGATTCACTTCAAGCCATGAAACTCACTACCTTGCGGGATTTCGTGACGGTCGCGGAGCGCAACGGCGTGCGGGCGGCTGCACGGCATCTGGGGCTGCCGCAGCCGGCGGTGTCGCGCAGCATCAATGAGCTGGAAAAGGAGCTGGGGGTGGTGCTCTTCGAGCGCCATGCCAAGGGCGTGCGGCTCACCCCCATGGGCCAGGTGTTCCTGCGCCGGGCCACGGCCGTGGGCAACGAGCTCCAGCGGGCCAGGGACGAGATCGAGCAGCTGCGCGGCGAGACCCATGGCCGCGTGACGCTGTGCATGTCGACGGCGCCCCACCTGGGTCTGCTGCCCCAGGTCTTGCGCGGCTTCCGCCGGCAGTACCCCGGCGTGCACCTGGAGATCGTCGATGCCGTCTACCCGCTGGTGGAAACCGCGCTGCTGGACGGCTCGGCGGATGTCTACATCGGACCGGTGCCGCAGGATGTGCCCGGCGAGCTGCAGGTGGAAAAGCTGTTCGACAACACCCGTGTGATCCTCGGCCGCAAGGGGCATCCGCTGGCGCAGGCCACCTCGTTGCGCGACCTGGTGGATGCCGAATGGATCACGACCTCGATCACGCACAAGGCGGAGGAAGAGCTGGGGCCGCTGTTCAGCAAGCATGGGCTGCCGGCCCCCAGGCTGGTAATGCGGGCGCAATCGGCACTGACCTTCCTGACCGCACTGTCCAGTTCCGAGCTGCTGATGATGCTGCCGATCCAGTGGCTGCAGGCGCCGCTCCTGAAGGACGCCTTCCAGGAAATCCGCGTGGCCGAACCGCTGCCCGCGCCGCCGGTCTGCCTGGTGCAGCGCACCGGGCTGCCGCTGACGCCGGCGGCAGAGTTCTTCTGCACGCTGGTGCGGCGCGCGGCGGCGCATATCTGAGCAGCCTGCGCAGGGCGCGCAGGCTGCTGCTCCTTACAGCACCAGGATGGCGCGGAAGTCGTTCACGTTGGTGTGCGTGGGCCCGCTGATCAGCAGGTCGCCCAGCGGCTGGAAGAAGCTGTAGGCGTCGTTGCGGTCGAGGTAGGCGTCGACCTTGAGGCCGGCCGCGCGGGCGCGGGCCAGCGTGTCGGGCGTGACCACGGCGCCGGCATTGTCCTCCACGCCGTCGATGCCGTCGGTGTCGGCCGCCAGCGCCCAGATGCTGCCGGCACCTTGCAGCGCCTGGGCCAGGCCCATGCAGAACTCGCCCGCGCGGCCGCCGCGCCCGCGCGGCGTGCCCGGTGCTTGCGGGCGCACAGTGACGGTGGTTTCGCCGCCTGACAGGATCACGCAGGGCTTGGCGAAGGGCTGGCCGTGGGCGCTGACGGCGCGTGCCAGCGCGGCGTGCACCTTGCCCACCTCGCGCGATTCGCCCTCGATCTCGTCGCTGAGCACATGGGCCGCGAGGCCCGCGGCGCGCGCGGCTTCGGCGGCGGCCTGCAGCGATTGCTGCGGCGCGGCGATGACATGCACGGTCTGGCCGGCAAAGCAGGCGTCGCCGGGTTTGGGCGTTTCGAAAGCGCCGCTTTCCAGCTGGGCGCGGATGGGGTCGGAAATCTCGATGCGGTAGCGGTCGAGGATGGCCAGCGCGTCGGCGCAGGTGGTCTCGTCGGGCACCGTGGGGCCGCTGGCGATCACCGATGGGTCGTCGCCGGGTACGTCGCTGATGGTCAGCGTCACCACCTGGGCGGGAGCGCAGGCGGCGGCCAGGCGTCCGCCCTTGATGCGCGAGAGGTGCTTGCGCACGCAGTTCATTTCGCCGATGGCGGCGCCGCTCTCGAGCAGCGCGCGGTTGATGCGCTGCTTGTCCTCCAGCGTCAGTCCTTCGGCCGGCAGCGTCAGCAGCGCCGAGCCGCCGCCCGAGATCAGGCAGATCACCAGGTCATCTTCCGTTAGCCCCTTGGTCAGCGCCAGGATGCGCTCGGCCGCCTGCATGCCGGCCGCGTCGGGCACGGGGTGCGAGGCCTCGACCACCTCGATGCGCTGCGCCAGGCCCTCGGGCCGCGGCGGCGTGTGGTGGTAGCGGGTGACGACCAGGCCCGACAGCGGCGCGTCGGCCGGCCACAGCGCTTCCAGCGCATGCGCCATCGAGCCGCCGGCCTTGCCGGCGCCCAGCACCAGCGTGCGCCCCTTGGGCACTGCGGGCAGGTGGGCGCGGATGCCTTCGAGCGGCAGCGCGCAGCGCACGGCCGCGTGGTACAGGTGCTGCAGGAAGGCGAGGGGATCGTTCTGCGGCTGGGGCGCGGTGCCCAGCGGGGCATGCACGTTCACGCGGTGGGCGGCAATGGAGGAGTTGTCAGGTGTCGTCATGGCCCGCAAGCGTGACAGAACTGCCCGTACTTGCCAAGGGCCGCAGGCGCCGCGGCGCGGGGGTGCGAGGAATAAATCTTATGCAGGGCATCCCAGCGGGGATAATGTCGCCCCATGTCGTCCCCCAAAGTCCTTTTCGGCTTCCACGCCGTCGGCGTGCGTCTGAAGACCGCCCCCCAGTCCATCGTTGAAGTCTATTTCGAGGCCACGCGCCGCGATGCGCGCATGCGCCAGTTCCTGGAGCGCGCCAAGGAGGCTGGCGTGCGCCTGATCGAGGCCGATGCCGTGCGCATCGCCAAGCTGGCGGGCAGCCACGGCCACCAGGGCGTGGCCGCGCGCGTGGAAGAGGTCAAGGACACGCGCACGCTGGACGAGCTGTTGGACGACCTGGAAGCCGAAGGCGTGAAGGCGCCGTTGCTGCTGGTGCTGGATGGCGTGACCGATCCCCACAACCTGGGCGCCTGCCTGCGCGTGGCCGACGGCGCGGGCGTGCATGCGGTGATTGCTCCCAAGGACCATGCGGCCGGCATCAATGCCACCGTGGCCAAGGTGGCCAGCGGCGCGGCCGAGACCGTGCCGTACTTCATGGTGACCAACCTGGCGCGCACGCTCAACGAGTTGAAGGAGCGCAACATCTGGGTGATAGGCACCAGCGGCGACGCCGACAAGCACCTCTACCAGATGGACCTGACCGGCCCCACGGCCCTGGTGCTGGGCGCCGAGGGCGACGGCATGCGCCAGCTCACGCGCAAGACCTGCGACGAGCTGGTCCACATCCCCATGCAGGGCGCGGTGGAGAGCTTGAATGTGTCCGTGGCCAGCGGGGTGTGCCTGTATGAGGCGCTGCGCCAGCGCACCGTGAAAGCCGGCTGAAAATCCCCTAGAACTCCCGGCCCTCGCACCAGGCGACGGCCAGGTCGCGGAACTCCTGTGCCAGCGGGGGCAGGGCGGCCTGCTGGCGCCACAGCACGCCGAGCCGGTGCTGCCAGTGGAAGTCGGCTCCCTCCAGCGCGCACAGGCCCTGGCCGGCCGGCTGGGCCAGCATGGCGGTGGAGGCAATGCCCAGCAGGTCGCTGCGCTGCAGCAGCGCGGCAAAGCTGGACGGCGTGTCGGCGCTTTCGACAATCACCACGGGCTCCGGCAGCTGGTGCGCCGCCAGCCGCGCATCCAGCCAGCGGCGCAGCAGCATGTCGCGGCTGGGCAAGGCCCATTGCTCGCCCGCCAGATCGGCCAGCTGCCGAAAGTGCGCGAGCCGCGGATGGCCTTGGCGCGCCACCACGCTGATGCGCAACTGGCCCAGCGGCAGATGACCCATGCCGGGCGGGATGCTGTCGGGCAGCGCAACAAAGGCCAGGTCGAGGTGGCCGTCTTCCAGCCGCTGCACCAGGCGGGTGCTGAGCTCGCTCTCGAAGCGGAAGCGCGCCAGCGGCCGCGTGGGCAGAAAGCTGGCAATCAGCGGCGACAGCAGCGCGTGTGTCAGCACCGGCAGCACGCCTATGCGCAGCAGCCCGCTGGTCGCCGCCCGCTGCTGGGCCATGCTGGCCTGGATGTCATTGCACACCGTCGTCAGCTGGCGCGTGTGGGCCAGCAACTGGGCCCCGGCCGCAGTGGGCACCATGCCGCGCGCGGTGCGCTCCAGCAGCGGCACGCCGAATTCCGCCTCCAGCCGGCCCACGGTCTTGGACAGCGCCGACTGCGTGCTGCCCAGCCGGCTGGCCGCGCGCGAGAGCTGGCCGGTATCGCAGATCAGGGCAAAGGATTGCAGGTCTTCGAGGCGCATGCGGGGTGTGCTTGGTAGGAATGGGTTTGTGCCTGGTGGGAATGCATTATGCGGCGGCCGCTGCCTACACTGGCCTGCATACAAGACGAGCAGGAGACATACCTATGGCGATTTCCAGGTCGCGCCGCGCCGCTGTGGCGCTGGCATTCGCATCCGTATTCGGCGGAGCTGCCGCTGACGAAGGACGGCTGCCCGATTTCCCGAGCCGTCCCATCACCATCGTCGTACCATCGCCGGCCGGCAATGTGAACGATGCGGTGGCGCGCCTCATCGGCCAGGAATTGCAGGCGGCCTGGGGCCAGCCCGTGGTGGTGGAGAACCGCCCGGGTGCGGGCACCATCACCGGCACCAAGTACGTGGCCGGCGCGCCCAAGGACGGCCACACGCTGCTGCTGACCTTCACTGCCCATGTGCAGAATCCGGCGCTGTTCAAGAACACCGGCTACGACCCGGTCAAGGATTTCGCGGCCGTGAGCGAGGTGGCGCTGTCGAGCGTGATCCTTGCGGCTTCACCGGAGTTCGAGCCGAAGACGGTGCCCGAGCTTGTGCAGTGGGTGAAGGCCCGCCCGGGTGAAATGGCCTACGGCTCCTACGGCGTGGGCACCACCGGCCATATCCTGGGTGAGCTGTTCAAGCGCGAGGCGGGCCTGCAGTTGACCCACGTGGCCTACAAGGGCGGAGCGCCGCTGGCCAACGACCTGGTGGCCGGGCATGTGAAGTTCGGCTGGATCGCCGTGGGTACGGCCATGTCGCTGATCAAGGCTGGGCGCCTGCGGCCGGTGGCCTTTGCCGGCGCCCAGCGCTCCGAGCTGCTGCCCGAGGTGCCCACGATGCAGGAGCTGGGTTACCGGGGCTTCGAGCCCGATGCCTGGATGGGACTGCTGGCGCCGGCGGGCACGCCCGCGGCCCGCGTCGATGTGCTGTCGGCCCAGGTGGCGCGCATTGTCAAAAAGCCCGAGATGGTGCGGCGCATGCACGAGCTGAACCTGGTGCCGGTGGGCAGCACGGCCGCCCAGTTCCATGCCAAGCTGGCCTCTGATCTGCAGACCTGGTCGCGCTCCATCCGCGAGCTGGGCATCACTGCCGACTAAGGATCTGCCATGGATGTCGTGATGGATGAACCTGTCGCCCTGCCGGGCACTGCGCTGCGCGCGGCGCCGGGCGATGTGCAGGCCTATGACGGCTTGGTGTGCGAGCAGTGGTGCGACTGGCGCGAGCTGGGCATGCAGCGCCTGGCGCGCCGGCCACTGGCGCCGGGCCAGGTGCGGCTGGCCGTGCACCACGCCGGCGTGGGCTTTGCGCTCAAGCTGTTCGTGGCCGGGCAGTATCAGCGCAAGCCGCCGCTGCCCTTTGTGCCGGGCACCGAGGCAGCGGGCGTGGTGATCGAGGTGGGCCAGGGCGTGGCGCATCTCGCGCCCGGGCAGCGCGTGGCCGCGGCCCTGGACTGGGGCGCGTTCGCGCAGGAGGCAGTGGTCTCGGCCGATACCGTGTACCCGCTGCCCGAGGCGCTGCCACTGCGCGTGGCCGCGGCCCTGCCCATCACCTACGGCACGGCGTGGGCCGCGCTGGAATGGCGCGGCCAGCTGCAGCCGGGCGAGGTGCTGCTGGTGCATGGCGCCAGCGGCGCGCTGGGTATGGCGGCGGTGCAGATCGGCCGGGCTATGGGCGCAGTGGTGATCGCCACCGCCAGCACCGAGGCCAAGCGCGCCGCGGCCCTGGCCAATGGCGCCCACCATGCGCTGCCGGCCGACGCCCAGGCTCTGCCGGCAGCGGTGAAGGCGCTGACCGGCGGCCGCGGTGCGGACGTGGTGTTCGACCCGGTGAGCGGCGACCTGTTCGATGCCTCGCTGCGCTGCACCGCGCCCGGCGGACGCCTGCTGTGCATTGGCTTTGCCAGCGGCCGCATCGCCCAGGTACCGGCCAACCTGCTGCTGGTCAAGAACGTGGCCGTGATCGGCTTCAACTACGGCCTGTACCTAGGCTGGGGCCTGACCGACGAGCGCCGCCACCATGCGGTCCGGGTGCAGGCGCTGGTGGCGCGGCTGTTCGAGGCCGTGGCCGGCGGCCGCATGCCGGTGCCCCTGACCGAGCATTTCCCGTTCGCCGACTGGCGCACGGCCGTAGAGACGACGATGGAGCGCCGCTCCATCGGCAAAGTGATCCTGGATATGCAGCCATGACCGACAAGCACCTCTTTTCCGACGCCGATGACGCGCTGCCGCTGGCAGGCCTGCGCGTGCTGGACCTGAGCCAGGGCATTGCCGGCCCCTATTGCGGGCTGATGCTGCGCCAGCAGGGTGCGCAGGTGACCAAGGTGGAGCCGCCCCAGGGCGACTGGAGCCGCCACATGGGCCGCAGCAAGGACGGGCGGTCGGCCATCTTCATGGCCTGCAACGCCGGCAAGCAGGGCATGTGCCTGGACGCGGCCACGCCCGAGGGGCGCGCGCAGCTGCAGCGCCTGGCCGCCGAGGCCGACGTGGTCCTGCAGAACTACCGCCCCGGCGTGGCCGAGCGCATGGGCGTGGGCTGGGAGGAGCTGTCGGCGCGCAAGCCCTCGCTGGTCTATGTCTCCATCAGCGGCTGGGGGCGCAGCGGCCCCATGGCCCATGTGCCCACGCTGGACACCACCATGCAGGCGGCCAGCGGCATGATGCATGCCAACCGCGGCGAAGACGGCAAGCCGCGCCGCATCGGTGTTTACGTGGTGGACTACGCCACCGGCATGTATGCGGCCCAGGCCACGCTGGCGGCGGTGCTGCGCCAGGTGCGTACCGGACGTGGGCGTCACGTGGAGGTGGCCATGCTGCAGGCCGCGGCGGTGCTGCAGAACTACCTGACCATCGACGCGGCCATGTTCCCGCAGCAGCAGGGCGGGGCCATCAATGCGCCGACCGGGCTGTTCGAGACCCGGGACGGGCGCTATATCTATGTGAGCATGCTCAACGACGCGATGTTCCTGCGCCTGGCCCGGGCGCTGCAGATGGACGGCTGGATCGCCGATGCCAGCCTGCACGCCAGCAGCGGGCGATTGCCGCGTGCGCAGGAACTCAACGATGCGCTGGCCGCGCGGCTGGCCCAGGATACGCTGGCGCACTGGAGCGAGCTGCTGGCGCGGCACGACATCCTGTTCGCGCCGGCGCGCAGTCCGGGCGAGCTGCCGCAAGACCCGCAGGTGCAGCACCTCAAGGTCTTCGCGGAGCACGAGGTGCCCGGCGTGGGCACGGTGCCGCTGGCCGGGCTGCCGGGCAGCGAGGGGCAACTGCCGCTGGCGCCTGCTCCCCGGCTGGGCCAGCACAATGCCGAGATGTTGGGCGGGCTTTAGGGCCTGTTCACACTAAAATTGGGAGTGCGAAGGATGAATGCCGGGATGCAGCGCTAGGCGCGGTGCCCAGCCAATAGCCGCAGCTATTGGTTGGGTGCCGCAACGCCGCGATCCGCCGGGGCCGCCTAGGCCGGCATTCGTCCTTCCCTTCGGGTTGCCCCGCCGTGGGGCGTCTGCTTTGTCGCTCGGCATCCCCAATAGCTGCGGCTATTGGGAATACCAAGCTTCGCGCATCCATCCCCACGGCGGGGCAACGCATCTCCCAGTTTTAGTGTTAACAGGCCCTAGCCGGCTTTGCCCAGCTCGACGATGCTGCGGAACCCGCCCCAGAACATGCGCTGGGCATCGAAGGGCATGGTGGCGGGGTCCATGTTGGCAACGCGCGGGTCCTTCATGACGGCGGCGTTGATGCGGTCGCGCTCCTCGCGCGAGGCATAGACGATCCACGAGAACACCACGGTCTCGTCGTCCTTGAGCTGCACGGCCTGCGGGAACGAGGTGACTTTGCCCATGGGCACGTCGTCGCCCACGCATTCCCAGTACTGCAGCGCGCCGTATTCCATCCAGACAGCGCCGGCATCCTGGGCCAGCTTGCGGTAGGCGTCAAGGTTGGCGCGTGGCACCGGTAGTACGAATCCATCAACGTAATGCATGGCGGTCTCCTGGGGTTGGACCATCTACAGCGTGGCGGCCAGCTCGGCGAGCTGGTCGGCGCACTGGCCCCAGCCGGTGTGGAAGCCCATGGCTTCGTGCTGCTGGCGGGCCTCCTCGGTCCAGTGGCGGGCAATCGCGGTGTAGCGCGTCTGCGCGCCCTCGGGCTCGAAGCTGACGATGGCGGTGAAGAAAGGCTTGGCGCTGGGCACCCAGCCGGCGGTATACGCATCGGTGAACACAATGCGGCGGTTGGGCACGACCTCGAGGTACACGCCTGCGTTCGGGTATTCGTTGCCGTCGGGGTCGCGCATCACGATCAGGCTGCCGCCGCCGGGGCGCAGGTCCACTTCGGCGCGCGCAATGGTCCAGGGCCTGGGCACAAACCATTTCGGGATCAGCGCGGCGTCGGTCCAGCAGCGAAACAGCTTGTCGGCCGGGGCATCGATCAGGCGTTCGAGCACGAGGTCTTGGGGATGCTTGGTCATCAAAGGTCTCCTGGTTTCAAATAGGTTCAATGGGTGGCCAGCGGCTCGGCGCCGGCCTTGAGGTCCGCGCGCAGCGCGGTGGCGCCCAGCACGGCGGCGATCACGGCAAACAGCGCTCCCGCGCCAAAGGCCCACTGGTAGCCGCCGTGCAGCGCCGCCAAGGCATTGGCGCCACCAGCGGCCAGCTCGCCGGTACGGGCCGCGGCCAGGCTGGCCAGCACGGCCAGGCCTAGCGCGCCGCCGAGCATGAACGAGGTGTTGACCAGGCCCGAGGCCAGGCCCGCGTCGGCGGGCGAGACATCGTGCATGGCGGCCATCAGCATGGGGTTGAAGGCCACGCCTGCGCCCAGGCCCAGCAGCAGCATGCCGGGCAGCACGTAGAGCCAGAAGCCTCCGTCCAGCGGCGCGCGCGCAAACAGCAGCAGTCCTGCCGCGGCCAGCAGCAGGCCCGCGACCAGCGGCGCACGGATGCCGAAGCGCATCACCAGCCTGGCCGACCAGCCCAGCGACAGCGCCGCCATGACCAGGTTGGCCGGCAGAAAGGCCAGGCCCACCTGCATGGGCGTGTAGCCCAGCACCTGCTGCAGGTACAGCGCCGACATGAAGAACCACGCGAACATGCCGGCCGACCACAGCACGGCGCAGATATTGGACACGCTGATGTTGCGCAGCCGGAACAGCGCGAGCGGCACCAGCGGGTGCGCCGAGCGCGACTCGATGGCGAGGAACAGCGCCATCAGCAGCCCCGCGGCGCCCAGCAGGCCCAGGGTCTGGGCCGAACCCCAGCCGGCCTCGTTGCCGTCCACCACGCCATAGACGGCCAGCATCAGCGACAGTGTCACCGTCGCGGCGCCCGCCACGTCCAGTCGCTGGCTGCTGCCTGCGGCGCTGGATGCCGGCAGCAGCACGCGACTGGCCAGGTACACAGCCACGCCTATGGGCAGGTTGACGAGGAAGATCCAGTTCCAGCCCACGCTGGTCAGCAGGCCGCCCAGCAGCACGCCCAGGCTGCCGCCGCCCGCGCAAACGAAGCCGTACACGCCCATGGCGCGGGTGCGCTCCTGGGTCTCGGTGAACAGGTTCATGATCAGCGACAGGGCCACGGCCGACACCACGGCGCCGCCCAGGCCCTGGATGGCGCGCGCCGCCACCAGCACCCCCTGCGATGGCGCCAGCCCGCAGGCCAGCGAGGCGGCGGTGAAGAAGGCCAGCCCGGCGAGGAACATGCGGCGGTGGCCATACAGATCGCCCAGCCGCCCGCCCAGCAGCAGGCAGCCGCCGAAGGTCAGCATGTAGGCATTGACCACCCAGACCAGCGAGGTCTCGCTGAAGCCCAGGTCGGAGCGTATCGAGGGCAGGGCGACGTTGACGATGGTGCTGTCGAGCACGATCATCAGCTCGCCCAGGCACAGCACGATCAGCGCCAGCCAGCGGCGGCGGGGGTGGGCTGCGGCATCCATGGCGCTAGGCCGAGTGCCCGTCGTAGTGGCGCACGGGAATGGCGTCCAGGTCCAGGCCATCCACGCAGCGTATGTTGATGGCCGCCATGGCCTTGCCCTGCGGTCCGGGGGCCTCGCCATAGAGGTGGATGCCGCAGTGCGGGCAGAAGCGGTGGCGGATCACGTGCTTGTGGAAGGTGTAGGTGCTGCTGTTCTCCTCGGGCGTGAGCAGCTTCAGGTTCTCGCGCGCGGTGAACCACAGCAGCGAACCGCGCCGCCGGCACATGGAGCAGTTGCAGGCCAGCACCTCGCCGATCTCGCCCTCGAAGGCGATGGCATTCTTGCCGCAATGGCAGCTTGCTTGGTATTGCATGGTGGATGGGGTTGTTACTGCATCGAGTGCAGGCCGATCATGTTGCCCTCGGTGTCCTGCACGATCGCGCAGTGGCCGTAGGGGCCGATGGAGAACTTCGCGCGGTGGACCTGGCCGCCGGCGCCGGCCACGCGGGCCTGCTCGACGGCGCAGTCCTCGCAGGCGAAGTACACCATGGTGCCGCCACCGCCTGGGGCGGCACCGTCCATCTGGACCAGCATGCCGCCCGAGCCGGGCGCGTCCATGGTCATCGGAAAGGACAGCATGCGCATGTTGCCGGGCACGCAGTCGGAGGCGCCGGCCGGCGCGGGCTCGGGCGGGGCCAGGGCCTCCAGCTTGCACTGGAAGACGGCTTCATAGAACCGGCGGGCGCGCTCCATGTCCTGCACGTAGATCTCGAACCAGACGACGGGATTGGGTTTCATGGCGATCATCCTTCTGACAAAGAAAGGGAAGGGGCGTCAGGTGCCGCGGCGCCTGAGCACCACGTGGGTGGCCTTCTCGGACGCCGTGGACTGCACGCATTCGTAGCCCAGGGCCGGCAGGTCCAAGCCCTCGAACAGGTGCTCGCCGCGGCCCAGCAATACCGGCGCGATGGCGAGGTGCAACTCGTCGATCAGCTGGGCCCGCAGGTACTGGCGGATGGTGTCCACACCGCCGCCTATGCGCACATCCCTGGCGCCGGCCGCGGCGCGCGCACGCTCCAGCGCCTCGTGGATGCCACCGGTGACGAAATGGAAACTGGTGCCGCCTTCCATCTCGATGGACGGGCGCGCATGGTGGGTCAGCACGAAGACCGGCACGTGGTAGGGCGGATTGTCGCCCCACCAGCCTTTCCAGCTGTCATCGGGCCAGGGGCCGCGGATGGGGCCGAACATGTTGCGGCCCAGGATCCAGGCGCCGATGTTATGGAAGCCCCGCGCGGCGAAGTCATCATCCAGCCCCGTAGTGCCATCGGCGGCGCCCATCACCGTCCGCTGGAAGGTGCGTGTGGGCAGCACCCACTGGTGCAGGTTGATGCCGCCCGCGCCCAGGGGCTGGTCGAGGCGCTGGTCGGGGCCGGCGCCGTACCCATCCAGCGAAATGGAGAAACTGGCAACGCGTACCTGTGTCATGGCATTCCTTGCGGGTGGAGGCGGATTCAGCCTTGCTGCACGTTGACCATCCACGGCGTGCCGAAGCGGTCCTTGACCATGCCGAAGCCGGGCGACCAGAAGGTGGCGGCATAGGGCATCACGACCTGCCCGCCCGGTGCCAGTGCGTCGAAGAAGCGCTGGCCCTCGGCCGCATCGGCAGCCTGGATGGAAACCCACAGGCCTTGCGCCGGCTGGTAGCCGCCGCAGGTGGCGTCAGCGCCGGGCATGGAGTCCGAGCCCATCAGCGACTGCTCCTTGATCTGCAGGTGCACATGCATGATGCGCTGCTTGGCCGAATCGGGGATGGGCGGCATGCCCTCGTGCGCCGGCATCTCGCCGAAGCTGCCCTGGTAGACGATGGTGCCGCCGAACAGCTTGGCGTAGAAGGCGAAGGCCTCGGCGCAGTTGCCGTCGAAGTTGAGATAGGGGGTGAATTGCATGGTGAAGTCTCCGTGGGGTTGGGGTGAGGGGAGGGAAAATCAGGCGCCGTCATAGGCGCGCTGCAGCGCGTCCATGTCCAGCTTCTGCATGGTGAACATCAGCGCCAGCGCGCGCTGGATGCCGGCGGTGTTGGACGAGGCCATCATCTCGCTCCAGCGCCGCGGCACGATCTGCCACGATAGGCCGAAGCGGTCCTTGAGCCAGCCGCACTGCTGCGCGGCGGGGTCGCCGCCTTCGCCGAGGCGTGCCCAGTAGTGGTCGATCTCAGCCTGCGAGTCGCAGTGCACGATCAGCGAGAGGGCCTCGGTGAAGTGGAACTGCGGCCCGCCGTTGAGCGCAAGCAGCGACTGGCCGTCCAGCTCCAGCTCCAGGGTCATGGCCGTGCCCGGCGCCTTGCGGTGCAGTTCCTGGCCCACCTCGGTGTAGCGGGTGATGGCGCCGATGCGCGAATTGGGAAAGATCGCCGTGTACTGGCGGGCGGCTTCTTCGGCCTGGCTGTCGAACCACAGGCAGGGCTGGATACGTTCCAAACGGGGCATGCGTGTCTCCTGGCGGAAAACAGTGGCCGGTGCCTCAGCCTAGACGGAAACTGTGTCTGGCGTGTGCACCGGGGCGTACTCGGGAAAATCCATGTGTACAGTGTTCACTTATTATGGAGAATAAAATGTACGCTGTCCACATCAAGATGTCGATGGCCGGTGACAGCTTGTGAAAATTCGTTTTCGCCCCGGCCAGTCCCATCCTTTTGCCTGCCATGAGTGCACCGAAACCAAGAGATACCTACCACCACGGTGACCTGCGCCAGGCCCTGGTGCAGGCCGGGCTGGAGCTGGCGCGCGCTGGCGGCCCCGATGCCATCGTGCTGCGCGAGGCCACGCGCCGCGCCGGCGTGGCCCCCAATGCCGCCTACCGCCATTTCGCCAACCGCGAGGCGCTGTTCGACGCGGTGCGCGCCGCGGCGCTGGGGGCGCTGGCCCAGGCGATAGAGCAGGAAATGGCCGCCGCGCGCGGCATTGCCGAGGCGGCCCTGCGCTCGCGGGCCCTGCTGGCGGCCGTTGGGCGCGGCTACCTGGGCTTTGCCCAGGCCGAGACCGGGTGGTTCCGCACCGCGTTCGCCTGGGGCTCGCACGATGTCGATGTGCCGCCCGATGCCGCCCGCACCGCCGGCATGGGCCTCAACCCCTTCGAGCTGCTGGGCTACGCGCTCGACGCCATGCGCGACGCCGGCGTGCTCGCGGCCGAGCGCCGGCCCGGCGCCGAGTTCCTGGCCTGGTCGTCCGTGCACGGCATGGCCCTGCTGATGATCGACGGGCCGCTGCGCCATGCGCCACCCGAGCAGCGCATGGCGCTGGCCGGGCGCCTGCTGGCCATGGTGGAAGCGGGGATCTGAGCATGGACCTCTCCGACGCCTGCGCGCAGGCCGCCCAATGGCTGCGCGACGCCCGGCGCGTGGCCGTGCTCACCGGCGCGGGCGTGAGCGCCGAGTCCGGCGTGCCCACCTTCCGCGATGCGCAGACCGGCTACTGGGCGCAGTTCCGCGCCGAGGACATGGCCTCCGAGCCCGGCTTCCTGGCCCAGCCCGAGCGCGTCTGGCGCTGGTACCAGTACCGGCGCGAACTGGTCGCCGCGGTGCAGCCCAATGCCGGCCACCTGGCGCTGGCGCGCTGGCAGCGGCGCCATCCCGGCCGGCTCACGCTCATCACGCAGAACGTCGACGGACTGCACCGGCGCGCCGGCAGCGAGGATGTGCTGCACCTGCATGGCGACCTGATGGCCGACCGCTGGCTGCGGCCCGCGCGGCCCTGCTGCGACCTGGCCCGCGTGGAGGCCGGCGAGCCGCCGCGCTGCCCCGTCTGCGGCAACCTGGTGCGGCCGGCCGTGGTCTGGTTCGGCGAGGCGCTGCCGGCCGACGTGCTGCGGCAGGCGGGCGAGGCTGCACGCGGCTGCGATGTGATGCTGGTCGTGGGCACGTCCGGCCAGGTCTATCCGGCCGCTGGGTTGGCGCACGAGGCGGGCCAGGCCGGCGCCCGCGTGGTCATCGTGAATCCGGAGCCGACGGCGCTGGATGGCATTGCCGACCTGCGGCTGGCCGGGCCTTCGGCCAGCGTGCTGCCGGCCTTGTTCGAGGATACTTAAAAAGGATAGCTACTGGCGATTGCTATGTAATGATTTCAGATGGTTTTGTATCTGAAATCATTGCGTATAAAGCGCTAGCAGCTCTCAAATTTGATTATCTCATTTCACACCCAGCCCAGGGCGCCCAATGCGGCGCCCGCGCCCAGCAGCCACAGCAGGTGCAGGCGGGTGCGCCACACCAGCAGCATGGACACCAGCGACACCAGCCACAGCCAGGGCGCCTGCGCCAGCGTGCCGTGCGCCGAGGCCAGCACGATGGCGGTCGAGAACATCATGCCGATCACCACCGGCGACAGCCCCAGCTTGAAGGCGCGCAGCGCGCGGTGCTGCTGGTAGCGCTGCAGCCAGCGCGAGGCCGCGAGCATCAGCGCCGACGTGGGCAGCAGCACGCCCAGCATGGTGCAGGCCACGGCGACGATGCAGGTCAGCCACACGGTGCCGAGCGGTGCGCCCGCGCTGGCGTTCTGGCCGATCTGCAGGCCGATCAGCGCGATGAACAGCACATTCGGGCCGGGCGCGGCCTGCGCGATGGCGACCGCGTTGTTGAACTGCAGCGTGCTCAGCCAGCCCTGCTCGTCGACCAGCACGCGGTGCATGTCGGGCGCGGTGGAGATCGCGCCGCCCACCATCAGCAGCGACATCGACAGGTAGTAGGTCAGCAGGTGCAGCCAATCCTGCGCCTGCATGGCCAGCGGCGCGGCCGTCATGGCTGGCCTCCGTCGCGCGCGGGCTCCGGCGCCAGGCGCCGCCAGGTCAGCGCATAGCTCAGGCCGCCTATGCCCAGCAGCACCGCGGCCAGCGGCCAATGCAGCCAGGCCAGCGCCGCCACCGTGGCCGCCGCGGCCGCCAGGCAGCCCGCCCAGCGCAGCGGGTGGTGGCCCATGGCCATCATCATCTTGCAGGCCGTGCCGGCGACCAGGCCGGCCGCCACGGCGCCCATGCCGCGCACCGCGCCGGCCACCGCGGGCAGGTGCGCCCAGTGGCGGTACAGCAGCGCCAGGCCGATCACCACCATCATGGGCACGAGCAGCATGCCGGCCAGCGCCGCGAGCGCGCCGCGCCAGCCGAAGTAGCGGTCACCCAGCGTGATCGAGAGGTTGACCACGTTCGCGCCGGGCATGATCTGCGCCACGGCCCATTCCTCGACGAACTCGGGCGCCGTCAGCCACTGGCGCTTTTCGACCAGCTCGCGCTGCACGATGGCCATCACGCCGCCAAAGCCCTGCAGCGCGATCGAGGTGAAGGCGGTGAAGACCTGCCAGGGGCTGGCCGGGCCGCGGCGTGGGGGAGGTGGGGTGTTGGGAGCGGGTATCGGCAAGGGGGCGGCCATGGTGCGGGAGCGGGCGGGTAGCGTGCGCCTGCCATTGTGCGCCGAAGCGGCCGCGATGGGCAGGCGCCGGATCGTTCGCATTCGGGGACGGAGGGCATCGCCGATCGCGGGGGGCGAGCGGGCAACGGGGGATACGGCAGCGACAGTGGGCTGCACAGTCTTTGCGCCAGATCGGTGTACGGGGCGGCAAAGTCACGTAAGCTGTCGCCTTTCCCACCCTTGTAGAGACCTGCGGCCGTGACTGCACCCGTGATCTTTCCCCCTCCCTACAGCGACGCTGCCCAGACCGGCAGCATGCTGAGCGCCTATGGCTATGCGGTGCTCAGCCCGGCAGCCGTGAGCCAGTGGGCTGGCTGCGAACTGGCAGCGCTCGAGGCGCTGTCGCCCAGCTGGAACGACATGCCGCCCGACGGCTACCTGAAGGACGGCGGCCGCTACCGCCACCGCCGCCATTCCTGCTTCGTGCTGCGCGATGGCGCGGTCGAGCAAGTGGCGCACCGCGCCCACTGGCAGCCGGTGGAGTACAACGCGCTGCACGGCGGCATGCAGCGCTGGTTCGAGCCCATGGAGCTGGGCACCGTGGCCGCGCCCGCGTGGAAGCAACTGTTGCTGGCGCTGGGGCAGACCGCCGGCGCGCTGTTCGGCACCGGCGCGCAGACCCCGTGGTACGCCGAGGCGCACCAGTTCCGCATTGATACGGCCGACGGCATCGGCCGCCCGACGCCCGAGGGCGCGCACCGCGATGGCGTCGACCTGGTGGCGGTGTTCCTCGTGGGGCGCGAGCGCATCAGGGGCGGCGAGACCCGCGTGTTCGACGCGGCCGGCCCGCAGGGCGTGCGCTTCACGCTGACCGAGCCCTGGTCGGTGATGCTGCTCGACGATGCGCGCATGATCCACGAGAGCACGCCCATCCTGCCGCAGAGCGAGCAGGGCGGTTGGCGCGACACGTTGGTGGTGACGCTGCGCCGCGGCGGTTTCCAGGGCAGCGACGCAGCTTAGCGCGCGCTGGTTTGCCTCGTGCCCCGAATTGGGGTACAACCAATTCAGTAACGCTCTAGAAAGGAAGGCGCCACCATGTTCAAGCACATTCTGGTTCCCGTGGACGGATCGCCCACCTCGCTGCTGGCGGTGTCCAAGGCTGCCGAACTGGCCAAGGCCTTCAACAGCGACGTGACGGCCGTCTACGTGATCGATCCCTACCCATTCACCGGCGTCGGCGCCGACTTTGCCTACGGCCAGGCGCAGTACCTGTCGGCGGCCACCGCCGAGGCCGACTCCGCACTCAACTCCGTCAAGCAGCACATGGAGCAGGCTGGCATTCCGGTCAAGACGCTGGTGGGCGAGGGCCACTCGGTGCACGACGGCGTGATGCAGGCCGTCAAGGCCACCGATGCCGACCTGATCGTGATGGGCTCGCATGGCCGCAAGGGCCTGGAAAAGCTGGTGCTGGGCAGCGTGACCCAGCGCGTGCTCGGGGCCAGCCACATCCCGGTGCTGGTGGTGCGGCAGTAAGTCCGGCGCGGCAAAACAAAAAAGGCTCCTGGTGGAGCCTTTCTTATTTGCGCACTTCGTCGACCAAGGTCTTGAACTGGTCGATGTCCTCGAAGCTACGGTAGACGCTGGCGTAGCGGATGTAGGCTACCTTGTCGAGCTTCTGCAGCTCGGCCATCACCAGGTCGCCGATCAAACGCGTCTGTACCTCGCGGGCGCCCAGGCTGCGCAGCTTGTCTTCGACCTGCTCGATGGCCTGCTCCACCGTATCGATGCTCACCGGGCGCTTGCGCAGCGCCAGGCTGAACGAGCCCTTGAGCTTGCTGCGGTCGTAGTCGATGCGGCGGCCGTCCTTCTTGACGATGGCCGGCAGCGCCACCTCGGGCCGCTCGTAGGTGGTGAAGCGCTTGTCGCACGCGCCGCACTGGCGGCGGCGGCGCACGAAGCCCCCATCCTCAGCCACGCGGGTCTCGACGACCTGCGTCTCCGGGTGGCTGCAGAAGGGGCACTTCATGGATGGATCAGCGGTAGACCGGGAAGCGGCTGGTCAGCGCGTTGACCTTCTCGCGCACGGCGGCGATGTTGGCCTCGTCGCGCGGGTTGTCCAGCACGTCGGCGATCAGGTTGGCGGTCAGGCGGGCTTCCTCGTCCTTGAAGCCGCGCGTGGTCATCGCGGGCGTGCCCACGCGAATGCCGCTGGTCACCATCGGCTTCTCGGGGTCGTTCGGGATGGCGTTCTTGTTGATCGTCATGTGGGCCTGGCCCAGCACGGCTTCGGCTTCCTTGCCGGTGATGCCCTTGGCGCGCAGGTCCACCAGCATGACGTGGCTCTGCGTGCCGCCGCTGATGATGCGCAGGCCGCGCTGGGTCAGCGTCTCGGCCACGATGCGGGCGTTGGTCACCACCTGCTGCTGGTAGGTCTTGAACTCGGGCGTCAGCGCTTCCTTGAAGGCCACGGCCTTGGCCGCGATCACGTGCATCAGCGGGCCGCCCTGCAGGCCGGGGAAGATGGCGCTGTTGATGACCTTCTCGTGCTCGGCCTTCATCAGGATGATGCCGCCGCGCGGGCCGCGCAGGCTTTTGTGCGTGGTCGACGTCACCACGTCGGCGTGGGGCACGGGGCTGGGGTACACGCCTGCGGCGATCAGGCCGGCGTAGTGGGCCATGTCCACCATGAAGATGGCGCCGACTTCCTTGGCGATCTTGGCGAAGCGCGCGAAGTCGATGTGCAGGCTGTAGGCCGAGGCACCGGCCACGATCAGCTTGGGCTTGTGCTCGCGCGCCTTGGCTTCCATCGCGTCGTAGTCGATCTCTTCCTTGGCGTTCAGGCCGTAGGAGACCACGTTGAACCACTTGCCCGACATGTTCAGCGCCATGCCGTGGGTCAGGTGGCCGCCTTCGGCCAGGCTCATGCCCATGATGGTGTCGCCGGGCTTGAGGAAGGCAAGGAACACGGCTTCGTTGGCCGATGCACCGCAGTGCGCCTGCACGTTGGCGGCTTCGGCGCCGAAGAGCTGCTTCACGCGGTCGATGGCCAGCTGCTCGGCCACGTCCACGTACTCGCAGCCGCCGTAGTAGCGGCGGCCGGGATAGCCTTCGGCGTATTTGTTGGTGAGCTGCGTGCCCTGGGCCCACATGACGGCGGGCGAGGCGTAGTTCTCGCTCGCGATCAGCTCGATGTGCTGCTCCTGGCGCAGGTTTTCGGCCTGGATGGCAGCAAAGAGCTCGGGGTCGGTCTGTTCGACAAGAATATTGCGGTGGTACATGGCAGTCCTATGAACTTGATGTCCCTTGAGAACAAGGGCTGCCCAGGCGAACGGCGGAACGCTTCGGGCATCGCCCGGGCGGTACGCTCCCCGGTGGTTCACAGGAGAGGCTCCTGCTGGTTTCCACGTCAGCGGCGGTGCCTGTTCAGGCGCCGCGCCTATCGCCAGTCGCGTACCCGGCTAGTGTAGCCGAGGCCAGGCCTCTGCCGGGGGCCTGGGGCATTCAATTCGGGGCCGCGCGGCGGGCAGGCAACAAAAAAGCACCCCGGGGGTGCTTTCGTCATCTATATAGAGAGCGACAGGGCTGTCTCAGGAGCCCGCCACCATGGCGACCTTGGTGCCGCCGCTGCTGGAGACAGCCGCTGCCGTCTCGGTGGCCTGGTTGGCCAGCGCGAGGTCGGCCGAGGCATTGGTTGCCGGAGCAGGACGCGCCGCGGGGGCCGCCGGGATATTGGCCTTGGCCGACAGGTTGGGTTTGGCCGGCGGATCGGCCGGGTTGCTGCGGCCGTTGGCCACCTGCTTGATGCGGAAATGCTCGGCCAGCACCTTGGCGGCATAGCCACCGTCGCTGGGCAGGTTGGCGGCGCCCACGTAGTAGCGCAGGCCACCCTCGATCGAGCCGGCGCGCTGGATGCATTCCTGCAGCACCTGCACACCCACCTTGAGGTTGGTCACCGGGTCGAAGGCCGCGAAGTGGCCGCCGAAGCCTTCGTACTTGTCGGTGTGGATCTTGGTCATGACCTGCATCAGGCCCTGCGCGCCGACGGAGCTCTGCGCGAACGGGTTGAAGCTCGATTCCACGGCCATGATGGCGAGGATCAGCGTCGGGTCGAGCTTGGTGGCCTTGCCCACCTCGTAGGCTTGCGACACCAGCACGGCCAGCGGCTCGGGCGCCACGCTGTACTTCTTGCTCAGCCAGTAGGCGACGGCAGCCTGGTTCTTGGGCAGCTTATGGGGGTTGGTCGCGGTGGCGCGGTCCACGGCCGCGATGACCGGGCCGGCTTCGGCCGAGGACTCGCCGGCGGCGGCGTCCGCCACCACCGGGCCGGAG
Organism: Comamonas humi; assembly: GCF_054782535.1. Classification (NCBI taxonomy): domain Bacteria; kingdom Pseudomonadati; phylum Pseudomonadota; class Betaproteobacteria; order Burkholderiales; family Comamonadaceae; genus Comamonas; species Comamonas humi. The sequence goes on from NZ_BAAGSH010000009.1 coordinate 125,128, forward strand.
GCCAGGTGGCGGGCTTCCAGCCAGCCGCGCAGGTAGTTCTCGCCGCTGTGGCGCAGGTCGTCGCGCGCCACCAGGGTCAGCGCGGTAAAGGCCACCAGCAGGCCCAGCAATGCAAATCCGTTGTGCGTCACGGCCAGGATGGCCTGCGCAATATTGGCGCGCACCAAGCGCACGCCGGCAACCACTTTCGCGGAAGCTGTCATACCTATATTTCCTTTCCAATACCTGCGGCTCAGGGCTGCGTGCCCATGAAGAGGTAGCCGGCAGGGGGCGGGGTCACTGTGCTGTGCCTCACCAAGATCGGGGCGCCTGCTTTGCAAAGCGCCCCTCGTCGTTTCTTGCACGCTGCTCGCGTGTCGGGACTACGATGTGCCACACCGGGGGTGGAGTGGCTCAAGACAAATCAACGATGTAAATCAATGCCGCGAATTCTAGGATTTGTTCTAATATCTGGTCAACACTAAGAGTTTGAAAAATCAGATATATAAGTAATAAAAAATCGTGTAGGAAAAGCCCTTACGGCGATGAAGTAATAGCGCCCATGGAAGCGGCCACAAGCCCTCGGACGGGATGCGGCGGGCGCCTTCGGCCGCCGCAACGCCAGGCAAGCAAAAATATCTGTCATGCCGTGCGCCGAGACCCCCATCCGGGCCGCCCGCGCGGCAGGCTCGCCCTGCGAGCCCGCTTTTGCGCTGGGCAGGCTGCTATGGATGGCGAAGCGGCCCGGCGGAAGCGGGGCCGGGGCCGGCATGCAAAGGCTGACACGAAAATGACAAATTTTTGCGTTTTACCGAGGAGTGGGAGTGGGGCCTGTGGGGGTACTGCTTCGCCAGCCACTCGAAGGCTGCTGCCTGGCACCGGCGAGGGCTGGCGGACCCGTTGCGCGAAGGGCTAAAAACCATGAAAAACAGCCTATAAGCCTGGGGCATATAGGGTTTTTACCAGGGATTGGCTGTGCGTCCGACCCCTGAAAGCCCGAGTCTGGTGCCGAGCCCCTCTATATATAAAGAGGGTGATCCCAGGCCCTGGGGAGAGGTCCCTGGCCGCCAATGGGTCGCCGCGGGTGCTGTCGTTTGCCCTGGCAATTCGGCACAATCCGCTTATCTGCTGCCACGGGCGCTATCAAAACGCTGCAAGAAGATGGACAAGAACACCAAAACCGAAACATCTGTAAAGAACCATCCCGCCGTGCGGCGCTGGCTGCGCCGCCTGGCCTGGGCGGTGGGCGGGCTGCTGGCGCTGTGGGCGCTGTCTTGGGCGGCGCTGCCGTACCTGCTGCGCACGCAGGGCGAGAAGATTGCCACGGCCAAGCTGGGGCGCCAGGTGCATATCGGCGCGGTGGATTTCAAGCCCTGGACGCTGGAGCTGACCATCCGCGACCTGCGCATTGCCGCGGCGCAGGGCGAGCAGCCGCAGCTGGCGGTGGCGCGCATCTATGCGGATGCCGATATCCAGTCGCTGTGGCGCCTGGCGCCGGTGCTCGACGCGCTGGAGGTGGACCAGCCCGTGGTGAGCCTGGCGCAGACCTCGCCCGGCCATTTCGACTTCGACGATGTGCTCGAGCGCCTGAAGGACCCCGAGCCGCCCAAGGAGAGCAAGCCGGCGCAGTTCGCGCTCTACAACATTGCGTTGCGCGACGGTGCGGTGGAGTTCCACGACGCTACCGTCGGCAAGACGCATGAGGTCAAGGGCCTGAACCTGGGCGTGCCCTTCGTCAGCAACCTCGAATCCAAGCGCGAGATCAAGGTGCTGCCCCAGCTGGCGTTCCAGCTCAACGGCAGCCGCTTCGACAGCAGCGCCGAGTCCACGCCGTTCACCGACAACCGCAAGACCGATGCGGTGCTGCACATCCAGCAGTTCGACCTGGCGCCGTACCTGGGCTACATCCCGGCCTCGCTGCCGGTGAAGCTGATGGCCGGCGTGCTCGATGCTGACATCAAGGTCGCGTTCGAGCAGACCGACAAGCCGGCCGTGCGCCTCAGCGGCACGGCCAAGGCCTCGAAGGTGCGTGTGCACGATGCCCGCGATGGCGAGCTGCTGCAGTGGGAGGCGCTCGATGTGGCGCTGGCCGACGTGCAGCCGCTGGCCGGCAAGGTGCATCTCGAATCGGTGGTGCTGCAGTCGCCGCAGGTATCGCTGCAGCGCGACAAGAACGGCCAATTGCGCCTGCTGGATGCGCAAGGCCAGCCGGTGGCAACCGAAAAATCAAAAAAGATAGCTGCTGGCGCAGATGCAGAAAGCGCTGAAGGCCAAAAAGACTCAAAACCCGATGCGAAGCCCGCCGCTGCGGCCGCGCCGGCCTGGTCGGTGCAGGTCGACCGCGTGCAGGTGCGCGATGCCCGCGGCGTGTGGCTGGACGAGAGCGTGCCCATCCCGGCGCGCGTGCAGCTCGACGGCCTGGCGCTGGACGCCAGTGCCATCGCCTGGCCCTTCCAGCAGCCGTTTCCCTTCAAGGGTGAGGCCGGGCTGAGCGGCGACAAGGGCGTGCCGTCCGATGGGCGCATCGCCTTCGAGGGGCAGGCCACCGATGCGATGGCCGATGTGAAGGTCACCACCACCAAGCTGCCGCTGCAGCTCGGCGCCTCGTACCTGACCGGTGTGCTCGAGCCGGGCGTGCTGGGCCAGATCGACAGCCAGGTGCAGATCCACCGGCAGGGCGCCGATGTGACGGTGCAGGTCGCGGACCTGTCCGTCTCGCAGGTGGCGCTGCAGTGCAAGGCGGCCGCGCGCTGCACGGCGCCGCGCGGCACGGCCGTGGGGCTCAAGGGCAAAGACAGCCTGTTCGAGCTGCAGAAGCTGCAGGTCAAGGACGCGGTGATCGACACCGCCAAGCAATCGGTCAAGGTCGGCTCGGTCGAGCTGCTGCAGCCGGCCGTCGGCGTGTCGCGCAACAAGGCGGGCCGCTGGATGTACGAGGAATGGCTGCCGAAAACCCAGGCCGCAGCCGGGGCCAAGCCCGCCGACAAGCCCTGGTCGGTGGAACTGGCCAGCATCGCCGTCAAGGACGCGAACGTCCAGTACCTGGATGAAGCCACGCCGCGCCGGGTGGCCTTCAAGCTCTCGGCACTCGACCTGAAGGTGGAGCAGTTCGCGCCGCTGTCGACCAAGGCGAAGCCATCGCCCGTCAAGCTGGCCGGGCGCATCGCCACCGGCCGCGCCGAGCCGGGGCGGCTGCTGTTCGACGGCACCGTGGGCCTGGCGCCGCTGTCGGCCGCCGGTCGGCTCAACCTGACCCAGGTGCCGGTGCATGCGGTCGAGCCCTATGTGGCCGACCAGCTGCCGCTGCGGCTGCTGCGCGCCGACGCGAGCTTTCGCGGTCAGCTCGATTTCGCGCAGTCGCCTAAGGGGCCGGTGGTCAGCGTCAAGGGCGATGCGGGCCTGGACGACGTGCGCGTGAAGGCCCTGGCGGCGAATGCGAAGAAAGCCGCGAATGCTACTGAAAAAGTAGCTGCTGGCGCTGATGATACGGGCGCTGATGAGCAAAAAGACTCCAAATCCAGCCGCAGCGGCCCGCGCGGCATGCAGATCGCCGGCGACGACCTGCTGAACTGGAAGACCCTGAGCCTGCGCGGCGTCGAGGTGCGCATGGAACCCGCGCAGCGCCTGCGCGTCAAGGTCGGCGAGACGGCGCTGTCCGACTTCTACGCCCGCCTGGTGGTGCAGGAGAACGGCAAGCTCAACCTGCAGGACCTGGGCAACGAGGACGCGCCGGCCGCGCCCGCCGATGCCAAGGCTGCCGATGCCAAGCCCGCCGTGGCGGTGGCGCCGGTAGACACTACGCCCGCCCCGGCGACCGGTCCCATCATCGACCTGGGGCCCATCCTGCTGTCGGGTGGCACGGTCAAGTTCTCCGACCACTTCATCAAGCCCAACTACTCGGCCGACCTGTCCGAGCTGGCGGGGCGCATCGGCGGCTTCTCGTCCGAGCCGGCCGCCGCCGGCCAGCCGCCAGCGCTGGCCGACCTGGAGCTGCGCGGCAAGGCCGAGGGCACTGCGTCGCTGGAGATCACCGGCAAGCTCAACCCGCTGGTCAAGCCGCTGGCGCTCAGCATCCACGGCAGGGTGCGCGACCTGGAACTGCCGCCGCTGTCGCCCTACAGCGTGAAGTACGCGGGCCACGGCATCGAGCGCGGCAAGATGAGCGTGGACGTGCAGTACGACGTGCAGCCCAATGGCCAGCTCACGGCCACGAACAAGCTGGTGCTCAACCAGCTGTCGTTCGGCGACGAGGTCAAGGGTGCGCCGGCCAGCCTGCCGGTGAAGCTGGCCGTGGCGCTGCTGGCCGACCGCGACGGCGTGATCGACCTCGACCTGCCGATCAGCGGCTCGCTCAACGACCCGCAGTTCAGCCTGGGCCCGGTGATCCTGAAGGTCATCGGCAACCTCATCATGAAGGCCATCACCTCGCCGTTCGCGCTGCTGTCCAGCGCCTTTGGCGGCGGCTCCGAGGCCAGCCAGGTGGCGTTCGCGCCGGGCAGCGGCGTGCTGTCGGCCGAGGCCAAGGCCCAGCTCGACAAGGTGGCCAAGGCCCTGCAGGACCGCCCGGCGCTGCAGATGACCGTGGTCGGCGAGGCCGACCTGGAGGCCGAGCGCGATGGCTGGCGCAAGGCCCAGATCGACGACATGGTGCTGGCGCAGAAGCGCCGCCAGGCCATCCGCGCCGGCGGCAAGGCCGAGGCGGTGGAGGCCGTCGCGCCGCAGGAATACCTGGAGCTGCTCAAGGAGGTCTACAAGCGCGCCGACATCAAGAAGCCGCGCAACATGGTCGGCATCGCCAAGGACCTGCCGCAGGCCGAGATGGAAACCCTGCTGCTCACCAGCATCGAGGTGCCCGACAACGCCATGCGCGAGCTGGCGCTGGCGCGCGGCGTGGCCGTGCGCGACTATCTGGCGGGGCAGGGCGTCAAGCTCGAGCGCCTGTTCCTGGGCAACATCAAGACCGAGGGCCAGGATAAGGACTGGAAGCCGCGCGCCGAGCTCAAGCTCGCCACGCGGTGACAGAATCTCAGGCCATAAACACGCTCTTCGCAAACGTCACCGCATTTGACAGGCAATTCCGGTGAAAATAGCGGCTTCATGGCTGGTGCACATGAGCCACCGTAGCCACTTACCCTATTGAGTGACCGTATACATGTTTCCTTTCTCATCGCGTGGCAAGTCTTCCGATGTTCCCGAACCCACTCCGGCGCCGGCCAAGGCGGTGGCTGTGCACCCGCTGGATGCCATGACCGGCGGTGCCTTCTCGGCGGCCACCTCGGGTGACCGCGCCGCCAAGGTGCGCGAATGGCTGGCGGGCAATCCATCGTCCGAGCAGTTGCAGGAAGTCTTCAAGGAGCTGAGCGCCCGCGACAAGGGCGCGGCCAAGGCCATCCGCGAGCGCCTCGAAGAACTGCGCCGCGCCAAGGGCCAGGAGGCGCTGGCCGTCGAATGGGCCGACAAGGCCGAGAAGCTGCTGCAGGCGGGCAAGCTGAACATCGCCGATGCCCTGGCCTGGCAGCGCGACGCCGCCAAGGCCGGTGCGCCGCTGTCCAAGGAGCCGCTGTCGGCGCTGAAGCTGCAGCTCGCCGAGCGCGTCAAGGTCATCGAAGACCTGCAGCACCGCGTGCAGGTGCAGCGCGAGGCCGCCGTGCTGCTGGCCCAGCGCGTGGAAGTGCTGTCCACCAAGCCCTGGACCGATGCGCAGACCGCCCAGCCCGCGCTGGAGGCCGATGTGGCGCACTGGCAGGAGCAGGCTGCCGCGCTCGAAGGCGATGCCAACTGGGGCAGCGTCGAGGCGCGTTTCCCCACGCTGCTCGACGGCTCCAAGGCGCAGCTGCTGGTGGTGTGGGATGCCTTCCAGTCCGCACTGGCGCAGACCGCTACGGCCGCTGCCGATGCGCAGGCGCCGCTGCCGTCGGTGCCGGTGTGGGCCGACGAGATCCGCGCCGCGCGCGGCCTGCCGACCGAGGCCGAGCAGGCTGCGGCGCGTGCAGCAGTAGCCAAGCCCGCCCAAGACCCGCAGGAAGCCAAGCGTGCGCAGGCCGCGGTGAACGAGGCGCTGGCCAAGCTCAAGGCGCAGACCGCTGAAGGCCATGGCAAGGCGGCATCGGGCGCGGCGGGCGAGTTGCGTGCGGTGCTCAAGGTGCACGGCAAGCAGATCGACAGCGCGCTGGAGCATGAAGTCAATGCGGCGCTGATCGCCGCCGGCGAACTCGAAGGCTGGCAGCGCTGGAGCGCCGACAAGGTGCGCGAGGAACTGATCGCCAAGGCCGAGGGTCTGCTCAAGCGCCCCGAAGGCCAGGCCCTGGGCGGCCGCAAGCTGCAGGAATCGCTGCGCCAGCTGCGCGAGGACTGGAAGAAGACCGACCAGAGCGGCCCCACGAACCACGGCCTGTGGAAGCGCTTCGACGAAGCCTGCAATGCCGCCCACAAGCAGGTGGCCGTGTGGCTCGAGAAAGTGCGCGAAGAGGGCGCCAAGCACCGCGCCGAGCGCGATGCCCTGATCGCCGAACTCAAGGCCTGGGGCGCCGAACACGCGGCCAGCGGCGACTGGAAGCAGATCCAGCGTGGCCTGCACCAGTTCAGCGACCGCTGGCGCGCCAGCGGCCACGTGGGCGAAAAAGCCTTTGCCGAACTGCAGTCGGCCTGGAAGCAGGCCGTGGCCGAGGTCTCGGCGCCGCTCGAAGCCGCGCAGAAGACCAGCATCCTGCGCCGCGAGGCCCTGATTGCCGAGGCCGCCAAGCTGGCCGAGGCACCGCACCTGAACATCGACGCGGTGCGCGAGCTGCAACGCCAGTGGCAGACCGAGGCGCAGTCCGTGCCCATGGACCGCCGCCACGAGCAAAAGCTCTGGGACGCGTTCCGCAAGCCGCTGGACGAGGCCTTCGAGCGCAAGACCCAGCAGCGCCACCGCGTGGCCGAGCAGATGAGCGCCCGCGACCAGGGCGTGGTCGCAGCCTCCAAGGCCCTGGAGCAGGCCAGCGCCGGCGGCGATGCCCAGCAGATCCAGGCCGCCATGCAGGCGCTGCAGGAGGCCCTCAAGGCCCAGCAGCAGCAACAGGCCGAGCAGGCCGCCGAGGCGCCTGAGGCGCCAGCTGCCGAGTCTGTGGCTGAATCGGCTGCCGATGGGGCGGAGTCCGAAACTTCTTCCGGCGAAGCCGAGCAGCCGGCCGCCAAGCCCGTGGCCGCACCGCGTCCGGTGGTGGCGGTGCGCGGTGATGACCGTCCGGGTGCGAAAAAGGATGTGCCTTCCGCCGGCCGTAACGACCGCCGTGATGGCCGCGACAGCCGCGATGGCCGGCCCGCACGCGCCGGCAGCCGCCCGGGCGACCGCGATGGTGGCTGGGGCCGGGACCGTCCCGCGCGCGACGACCGGCATGGAGACCGCCGCGAAGACCGCGGTCCGCGCCTGGGCGACACGGCATTCCGTGCCCAGCGCGATGCGATGGACCATGCACAGGCGGCCCTGCGCAAGCTGGCCAGCCAGGCCCATGGCCAGGCGCTGACGCAACTGCTCGATGCCTGGGCCCGCCGCGATGCGGCGCAGCTGCCGTCGGCGCAGGAGCTGGGCGGCAAGCTGCCTGGACCGGTGCGCTCGAACTGGGGCCAGGCCATTCAGGCCGAGCCCAAAGGCCAGGCGGGCGAGGCGCTGCTGCGCCTGGAGATGGCGGCCGACGTACCCACGCCGGCAGACCAGATCACCGCGCGCCGGGCGCTGCAGCTGCAGTTGCTGACGCAGCGCAATGCGCCTTCGCCGCAGGAAACCTGGGCGCAGGACGTGGCCAAGGTGCTGGCCTCGGCCAGCGACGAGGCGGCAGCGCGGCGCTTGCAGGCGGTGCTCAAGTCGCTGTTACGCAAATAAGCGCGGGCTGCTTGCCCATGAAAAAACCCGGCCTTCGTGTGCCGGGTTTTTTATTGCAAAAAGAATAGCTGCTCGCGCTTGCTGGGTAAGGGCTGGAGCCTGATTTGGCTTGAAAAGAAAAAAGCCGCTGCATTGCTGCAGCGGCTTTTGCCGTTGGTGCCCAGGAGAGGACTCGAACCTCCACGGAGTTACCCGCTAGTACCTGAAACTAGTGCGTCTACCAATTCCGCCACCTGGGCTTTCAGGATTTCAACGATGATCGATGCATCCAAGATATGCATCGCTGCCGCAGGCTTGTGCCTTTGGCGATTGCACCACGCCCGCAAGGAGCCTGCTGCATAAATACTTGGTGCCCAGGAGAGGACTCGAACCTCCACGGAGTTACCCGCTAGTACCTGAAACTAGTGCGTCTACCAATTCCGCCACCTGGGCATTTCAGGATTTGGGCGCTGGCCGAACAGGCCTTTGCCAAATTGCTTTTCCTTCTACGATGATTTCGCCACGTTTCACAAAACAAGTTGCACTTGTCGTTAAACTTGGTGCCCAGGAGAGGACTCGAACCTCCACGGAGTTACCCGCTAGTACCTGAAACTAGTGCGTCTACCAATTCCGCCACCTGGGCATTTCAGGAAAGACTCAGATTGTACGTCAAAAAAACCGCTGCCTTTGCAGGAGTAGAAAATTTGTCAGAAGAAATTGAAGGAACAGTCCAGGGACACCGTGAAGGCCACGGCTTTGTAGTGCGGGACGATAACGAAAGCGATATCTATATACCCGCCAACGAAATGAGGGCTGTTCTGCACCGCGACCGGGTGCGCGTGCGCATCGTGCGCACCGACCGGCGCGGGCGGCCCGAGGGGCGCATCGTCGAGATCATCGAGCGTCCCGCGCATCCCATCATCGGCCGGCTGCTGCAGGAAAGCGGCGTCTGGCTGGTCGCGCCCGAGGACAAGCGCTACGGCCAGGACATCCTGATCCCCAGCAACGCCACCAGCGATGCCCAGTCGGGCCAGGTGGTGGTGGTCGAGCTGACCGAGCCGCCGGCGCTGTTCGGCCAGCCCGTGGGCCGTGTGGTCGAGGTGCTGGGCGAGATCGACGATCCGGGCATGGAGATCGAGATCGCGGTGCGCAAATATGGCGTGCCGCACCAGTTCTCCGAGGAGTGCCTGGCCCAGACCAAGAAGCTGCCCGACAAGGTGCGGCAGATGGATCGCAGGGGCCGGGTCGATCTGACCGACGTGGCGCTGGTCACCATCGATGGCGAGGACGCGCGCGACTTCGACGACGCGGTGTACTGCGAGCCCATGAAGATCGGCCGCAACAAGGGCTGGCGCCTGCTGGTGGCGATCGCCGATGTGAGCCACTATGTGCAGACGGCCAGCGCCATTGATGTCGATGCCTACGACCGCGCGACCAGTGTGTACTTTCCGCGCCGCGTGATCCCCATGCTGCCCGAGAAGCTGTCGAACGGCCTGTGCTCGCTGAACCCCGACGTGGACCGGCTGTGCATGGTCTGCGACATGGTGATCGATGCCTCGGGCGCCATCCAGGCCTACCAGTTCTACCCGGCGGTGATGCACAGCCACGCGCGCTTCACCTATACCGAGGTGGCGGCGATCCTGGCCAACACGCGCGGCCTCGAGGCCAGCAAGCGCCAGGAGCGCGTGCAGGACCTGCTGAACCTGCACGACGTGTACAAGGCCCTGCTGTCGCAGCGCTCGCAGCGCGGCGCGGTGGACTTCGAGACCACCGAGACGCAGATCGTCTGCGACGACAACGGCCGCATCGAGAAGATCGTGCCGCGCACGCGCAACGAGGCCCACCGCCTGATCGAGGAGGCCATGCTGGCCGCCAACGTGTGCAGCGCCGACTTCATCGAGCAGGGCGGCCAGCCCGGCCTGTACCGCGTGCACGAAGGGCCGACGCCCGAGAAGCAGGACATCCTGCGCAGCTACCTCAAGGCCATGGGCGTGGGCATGTCGATCAGCGACGACCCCAAGCCCGGCGAGTTCCAGGCCATCGCGCAGGCGACCAAGGAGCGGCCCGACGCGCAGCAGATCCACACCATGCTGCTGCGCTCCATGCAACAGGCGATCTACACGCCGATCAACAGTGGCCACTTCGGCCTGGCCTACGAGGCCTACACGCACTTCACCAGCCCGATCCGCCGCTACCCGGACCTGCTGGTGCACCGTGTGATCAAGTCCATCCTGCAGAACAAGCGCTACGAGCTGCCCGCGCTGCCCACGCCCGGCGAGGCCGAGGCCAAGTTGGCCAAGCGCCTGGCGGCGCGCGGCAACGGCAAGGGCAATGGCGCCGAAGCCAAGCGCCAGACGCCGCAGGCCGGGCGCCTGAGCCGCGACGTGCAGGCCTGGGAAGCCGCGGGCCTGCACTGCAGCGCCAACGAGCGCCGCGCCGACGAGGCCAGCCGCGACGTCGAGGCCTGGCTCAAGTGCAAGTACATGCGCGAGCACCTGGGCGAGGAGTACAGTGGCGTGGTCACGGCCGTCACCACCTTCGGTTTGTTCGTCACGCTGGACGAGCTGTACGTTGAAGGCCTGGTACACATCACCGAGCTGGGCGGCGAGTACTTCCGCTTCGACGAGGTGCGCCAGGAGTTGCGCGGCGAGCGCACCGGCATCCGCTACTCCATCGCCACGCGCGTGCAGGTGCAGGTCAGCCGCGTCGACCTGGACGGGCGCAAGATCGACTTCCGCCTGGTGACGGGTGCGGGCGATGCACCGCGCGCAGCGCCTGTGTCGGCCAAGTCCACCAAGGCCCGCAAGCACACGACGGGGCGCGACGAGGCCTATGGCGAGCAGCGCGCCAGCGCCAAGAAGTCGGCGCGCTCGGTGCGCGAGCAGTCGCAGGCCGGGCAGCAGCGCCCGCATGGCGGCCCGCCCAAGCAGGCATCGAAGAAGGCGGCGCGCAAAGGGCGGCGCTGATCCATTTCCATAAAGAAGCAACTATGAGCAAAAGCAAGATCGCCGTGGTCACCGGCGCGGGCACCGGCATCGGCCGCGCCGCCGCACTGGCGTTGATGAAGGACGGCTGGTCCGTCGTGCTGGCGGGCCGCCGGGTCGAGCCGCTGAACGAGGTGGCCTCGCACGCCGCGCCCGGCCAGGCGCTGGCCGTGCCCACCGACGTGGCCGATCCGGCCGCGGTGCGCGCGCTGTTCGATGCGGCGGTGGCGCAATACGGCCGGGTCGACCTGCTGTTCAACAACGCAGGCACCGGCGCGCCGGCCGTGCCCATCGACGAGCTGCCGATCGAGACCTGGCGCAACGTGGTCGACGTGAACCTGAGCGGCATGTTCTACTGCCTGCAGCAGGCCTTCCGCGTGATGCGGGCGCAGTCGCCGCAGGGCGGGCGCATCATCAACAACGGCTCGATCTCGGCGCACACGCCGCGGCCCATGTCGATCGCCTACACCTCGACCAAGCACGCGGTGATGGGCATGACCAGGACCGCCGCGCTCGACGGCCGCAAGTACGACATCGCCGTGGGCCAGATCGACGTGGGCAATGCCGGCACCGAGCTGGCGCAGCGCATGACGCAGGGCGCGATGCAGGCGCACGGCGTGGTGGCGCCCGAGCCGCTGATGGACGTGGACATCGTCGGCCAGTCGGTGCTCTACATGGCCAACCTGCCGCTGGAGGCGAACGTGCTGTTCCACACGGTGATGGCCACCAAGATGCCCTTCGTGGGCCGCGGCTGACCGGCAAAAAACATAGCTGCTGGCGCTTGCTGTGCAAGCATTTCAGGTAGAAAAATATCTGAAATGCTTGTGTGGTAAGCGCCAGCAGCTCTCTTTTTTATAGGGTTCGCGCCAGGCTTTCGGCCAGCCGCGATGCGGTCAGCGCCTGTCCCGCAGGCCAGGTGTCGGCCGCATGGCCGTGCTGCCACACGGCGGCCAGCGTGGCCTGCCAGTGGGCTTCGGCATTGGCGTTGGTATCGATGCTGCGGCCCAGCCGCGCCCAGTGCGCGCCCAGGCAGCCGGCCAGCACGTCGCCGGTGCCGCCGGTGGCCAACAGCGCGTTGCCGCTGGCGTTGATGGCGTAGCGCCCGCCGGGCGCGGCGATCACCGTGCCCGAGCCCTTCAGCACCACCAGGCATTGCAGGCGCGCCGCCAGCATCTGCGCGGCCTGGATGCGCTGGGCCTGCACCTTCGCCGTGTCCGACTGCAGCAGCCGTGCCGCCTCCAGCGGGTGCGGCGTGACCACGGTCTGCCAGCCCTGCCGCGCGCGCTGCTGCAGCAGGCCCTGCAGCGCGGGCGTGGCGGCGATGGCATTGAGCGCATCCGCATCCAGCACCAGCCGGGGCGAGCGCTGCAGCACCTCGGGCAGCAGGCCCTGCACCAGCTCGCCGCCACCGCAGCCGCAGACCACCACGCCGGCATCCAGCGTGATGGCTTCGCGGCTGCGCAGCATGATTTCGGGCGCGATGCCGGCGGGCCGCGGCGCGGCCTGGCTGCTGCCCAGCAGGTGCAGCAGCACGCGGCCCGCGCCCGCATGCAGCGCGGCCGAGGCGGCGAGCACGGCCGCGCCCTCCATGCCCATGCCGCGGTGCTGCCAGGCCTCGCCGCCGATCACCAGCACATCGCCAAAGCTACCCTTGTGGCGGTTGTGGCTGGCGGCCTGCAAGGCGGGGCGGCCGGACAGCCAGCCGTTGGCGGGCTCCGCCGCGCCTTCGTGCAGGCTATCGAGCCAGACCGTGCCGCTCCAGTCGCGCCCGGCGCCGGTGAACAGGCCTGGCTTGAGCGTGAGCATGGTCACGGTGTGGCGTGGGCCGGCTGGCGCGGCCGGGGCCAGCTGCGCCGCGGCGGGCAGCAGCTGGCCGGTGTCGGCATCGAGGCCGGAGGGCGTGTCTATGCTGAGCACGGGTAGGTCGGTGCGGTAGATCTGCTCCAGGCACCAGCGGGCCTCGGGCGCCAGCGGGCGCGGCGCATCGGCTGCAATGCCAATGCCCCATAGCGCATCGATCACCAGATCGGTGTCATCGGGCAGGCTGCCGGGCGCCAGCAGCGGCACGCCCGCGGCCTGGGCGCGTTGCAGCGCCTGCTGCGCATCGGCCGGCAGCGGCGAGCCGCCGGGCAGCAGGCAGACGCTGACGCGGTGGCGCAGCGCCTGCAGGTGCATGGCGGCCTCTAATCCATCGCCGCCGTTGTTGCCGGCGCCGCAGGCGATCCAGATGTGGCGCGCATGCGGCGCAATCGCATGCGCCAGCCGCGCGGTGGCGAGGCCGGCGCGCCGCATCAGCGTGTGGCCGGGCAGTTCGCCGGCCAGGCGCGCCTCCAGCGCGCGGGTCTGGGCCCGGTTGTGCAGCGGGTGCGAGAGGGTGGAATCGATGCGCAGCAGCATGGGCGGATGGTACCGCTGCGCAGGGCGGGGTGGTCAGCGCTGCAGTGCGAACGCGGCGGAATCGACGGGTGACTCGGCGCCGGCGATCTGCAAGGCCAGGTGGCGGGCGCTGCCCATGGCCAGGCTCCAGCCGTAGCCGCCATGCGCGGTGTTCAGCCAGATGCCAGGCAGGCCCGACGGGCCCACCACCGGCAGGCCGTCCGGCATGGTCATGCGCGCGCCCTGCCAATGCTGCAGCGTGGATTCGGCGCGCTGGATGCTGCCGGGGAACAGCTCCAGCAGCTCGGTGATCAGGTAGTGGCCGGCCTGGTCGGTGCGGGTCTCGTCGCTGGCGTGGCCCAGCTGCGCGCCGCCGCTGATGCGCAGCCGGTTGCCGAAGCGGGTGAGGGCGTAGCCGCGCTCCAGGTCGACGATGGAGCCGCGCGGCGCCAGCGTCTCTTCGGCGATGGGGGCGCTGATGGTGAAACCCTCGACGGCCGCGGTCGGCAGCTTGATGCCATGCGGCTGCAGCAGCGATGGGGCCTGCGCGCCGGCGCAGACCACCACGGCGTCGAAGCGCGTGGTTTCCGCGCCGCTCTTGAGCTGCACGCCGCCTGCGCCGGGCTGCATGGCGTCGATCGCCTGGTTGGGGCGGAAGTCCAGGCCTTGCTCCACCAGCGCATGCAGCAGGCCCTGCGCAAAGAAGCGGCCGTTGCCGGCCCAGGCCTGCGGCAGGTGCAGCGCGCCGCTGAGGGCGGCGTCCGACGCGAGGCCCGGCTCTCGCTCCCGGGCCTGCTCGGGCGTGAGCTGCTCGTACTCGATGCTGGCGGCCGACAGGCGCCGCGTCAGTTCGTACAGCGCCGCGGCGGTCGGCTCCTTGCGGAAGGGCAGCAGCCAGGACTGGGTGAACTGGCCGTCCAGCTCGAAGCGCTCGAGCACCTGCTGCATGCGCTGCATGCTCAGGGCTTCCAGGGCCTGCAGCGCGGGCAGCGCATCCACGGCGGCACCGAGCTTGGCGTGCTTGCGGTGGCGCCGGCCCCAGCGGGTGGTGGAGGACAGCAGCGAGCCCTTGATGTCCAGCGCCGCGAAGCCGGGGCGCGAGAAGCCGAGCTGCAGCGCGTCGGCGAACGCGGCCGCGCCCCAGGGGTTTGCCATGCAGGGCCACAGCAGGCCGGCCTGTGCAAAGCTCGCGCCCTCGGCGACGGTGCGATGCCGCTCGTAGAGGCTGACCTCGTGGCCGTCCTCCAGCAACTCAAAAGCCGTGGCAACCCCGACGATCCCGGCGCCGATGACCGCTAGTTTCATGGATATATATAGGCAGGTTCTGGTGGGCCGCGGGGCCGCCTTGCAAGCGGCGCCGGCCAAACCGTAAGCGATTGTGCCTGGGTTTTGGGGCGGCTTCGGCGAGGGGCGTGGCCGGATTGCCACGCATGGCGAACCGGGCAAGTGGGCCCGGTCCCGGATTGCGCCATCCAGCCTATGCTAGAATCCTCGGGTTTTGCCTAGTAGGCCATTTGTGCCCACGACGCAAAACAGACCTTCACTTAAATCGCAAACCCGGTCAGCAAGGTGTTGCGCACGGTCCGTTGCCCCTGGGGTGGCGCGGGCCTGGCGTGATAAACGGCCGGGATTTTAGACCTAACCTTCGGAGAAGAATATGTCCGTTACGATGCGCGAGATGCTGGAAGCCGGCGTCCACTTTGGCCACCAGACCCGTTTCTGGAACCCCAAGATGGGTCCCTATATCTTCGGCAGCCGCAACAAGATCCACATCATCAACCTGGAAAAGTCGCTGCCGATGTTCCAGGACGCCCAGAAGTTCGTGAAGCAGCTGGCTGCCAACCGCGGCACCATCCTGATGGTGGGCACCAAGCGCCAGGCTCGTGAGCTGCTGGCTGCCGAAGCGCAACGCGCCGGCGTGCCCTACGTCGACCAGCGCTGGCTGGGCGGCATGCTGACCAACTTCAAGACCGTCAAGACCTCGATCAAGCGCCTGAAGGACATGAAGGCCCAGCAGGAAGCCGGCCTGGAGTCCATGAGCAAGAAGGAACAGCTGATGTTCAGCCGCGAGCTGGAGAAGCTGGAGAAGGACATCGGCGGCATTCAGGACATGAACGCTCTGCCCGACGCCATCTTCGTGATCGACGTGGGCTACCACAAGATCGCGATCGCCGAAGCCAAGAAGCTGGGCATCCCGTTGATCGGCGTGGTGGACACCAACCACAACCCCGAGGGCATCGACTACGTGATCCCCGGCAACGACGACTCGGCCAAGGCCGTTGAGCTGTATGCCCGCGGCATCGCCGACGCCATCATCGACGGCCGCGAAAACGCAGTCGCCGAAGTGGTCAAGGCCGTGTCCGAAGGCGGCGACGAGTTCGTGGAAGTGGAAAATTCCGCTGCCTGATATTCGAGCGACCCCAATGATTGACAGCGATTGACAGCGAAACCGATCGCGTCCAAAAAGCGGGGCTCCTGGTTAGCCCCGTTTTTTTTACCTACACCCCATAACCTGATTGACTGAGTACGGAGAATCAAATGGCTGCAATTACCGCAAGCATGGTGGCTGAACTGCGCGCAAAGACCGACGCGCCGATGATGGAATGCAAGAAGGCCCTGACCGAAGCCGAAGGCGATCTGGCCAAGGCGGAAGAGCTGCTGCGCGTCAAGCTCGGCACCAAGGCTGGCAAGGCTGCTTCGCGCGTGACCGCCGAAGGCGTGATCGCTGCCTTCGTCGACGGCCAGACCGGCGCGATGATCGAAGTCAACAGCGAAACCGACTTCGTCAGCAAGAACGACAGCTTCATCGCGATGGCCAACGCCGCCGCCAAGCTGATCGCCCAGCACAACCCCGCCGACGTGGAAGCCCTGGGCGCCCTGGCCTACGAGCAGGACAGCTTCGGCCCCACGCTGGAAGACGTTCGCAAGGGCCTGATCGGCAAGATCGGCGAGAACATGTCGTTCCGCCGCTTCAAGCGCTTCAGCGGCTCCGACCTGGCCCTGTACCTGCACGGCACCCGCATCGGCGTGGTCGTCGAGTTCGCCGGTGACGCCGCCGCCGCCAAGGACGTGGCCATGCACGTGGCCGCCATGAAGCCCGTGGCCCTGAGCAGCGACCAGGTGCCTGCAGACCTGATCGACAAAGAGCGTTCCGTGGCTGCTGCCAAGGCTGCCGAAGACAAGGCCAAGGCCGAAGCCGAAGGCAAGCCCGTGCAGTCCGACGAAATCGTTGCCAAGCGCATCGAAGGCGGCGTGCAGAAGTACCTGAAGGAAGTCTCGCTGAACAACCAGGTGTTCGTGAAGGCCGCCGACGGCAAGCAGACCGTGGAGCAGATGCTCAAGGCCGCCAACACGCAGGTCAAGGGCTTCACGCTGTACGTCGTGGGCGAAGGCATCGAGAAGAAGGTGGACGACTTCGCCGCCGAAGTGGCCGCCCAGGTGGCAGCCGCCAAGGGCAACTAAGCCAGGCCCTTTCCGCCATCACCGCCGATTCCACCTCCCATTTATTTCCATTACCAACCGGAGAACCACCATGTCCACTGCACCTGCCCATAAACGGATTCTGCTCAAGCTGTCGGGCGAGGCGTTGATGGGCGATGATGCCTTCGGCATCAATCGCGCGACCATCGTGCGCATGGTGGAGGAGATCGCCGAGGTCACCCGCCTGGGCGTGGAGATCGCGGTGGTGATCGGCGGTGGCAACATCTTCCGGGGTGTGGCGGGCGGATCGGTGGGCATGGACCGTGCCACGGCCGACTACATGGGCATGCTGGCCACGGTGATGAACGCGCTGGCGCTGGCCGACGCGATGAACAAGCAGGGCCTGACCGCGCGCGTGATGTCGGCCATCGGCATCGAGCAGGTGGTCGAGCCCTATGTGCGTCCCAAGGCGCTGCAGTACCTCGAAGAGGGCAAGGTCGTCGTGTTCGCGGCGGGCACGGGCAACCCGTTCTTCACCACCGACACGGCGGCTGCGCTGCGCGGTGCCGAGATCGGTGCGCAGATCGTGCTGAAGGCCACCAAGGTGGACGGCGTGTACACGGCCGATCCGATGAAGGACCCGACCGCCACCCGCTACGGCAAACTGAGCTTCGACGAGGCCATGAGCCGCAACCTCGGCATCATGGACGCGACCGCGTTCGCGCTGTGCCGCGACCAGAAGCTGCCGATCCGTGTGTTCTCCATCGTCAAGAGCGGCGCGCTCAAGCGCGTGGTGATGGGCGAGGACGAAGGCACCTTGGTGTACGCCTGAGACAGACAGGAGTGAAAGAATGACAATCGCCGAAATCAAGCAAACCATCGAAGGCAAGATGGACCAATCGATTGCTGCGTTCAAGAACAATCTGACCAAGATCCGCACCGGGCGCGCCAACCCCGCGCTGCTGGACACCATCCATGTCGATTACTACGGCTCGATGGTGCCGCTGTCGCAGGTGGCCAACGTGTCGCTGCTCGACAGCCGCACGATCAGCGTGCAGCCGTGGGAAAAGAGCATGGGTGCCAAGATCGAGAAGGCCATCCGCGAGAGCGAACTGGGCCTGAACCCGGCCTCGCTGGGCGAGCTGATCCGCGTGCCCATGCCGCCGATGAGCGAAGAGCGCCGCAAGGAAATGACCAAGCTGGTGCGCAACGAAGGCGAGGGTGCCAAGGTGGCCATCCGCAACCTGCGCCGCGACGCCAACGACTCGGTCAAGAAGCTGGTCAAGGACAAGCTGGCCTCCGAGGACGACCAGAAGCGCGCCGAGGCCGACGTGCAGAAGGTGACCGACAAGCACATCGCTCTGATCGACCAGCTCGTGGCCGACAAGGAGCAGGACATCATGGCTGTGTAAGCCTGGTGGCTGGATGACGAGCAAACACGCACCCGACGCGAACCCGCGCCACATCGCCATCGTGATGGACGGCAATGGCCGCTGGGCCAAGCGCCGCTTCCTGCCGCGCCTGGCCGGCCACAAGCAGGGCGTGGAGTCGCTGCGCCGCTGTGCCGAAGCCTGCGCCGAGCGCGGCGTGGCGGTGCTGACGGTGTTCGCGTTCTCGTCCGAGAACTGGAACCGTCCGGCCGACGAGGTCAGCGGCCTGATGGAGCTTCTGGCCGGCGCGCTGGCCAAGGAAGTGCCCAAGCTGGCGCGCGATGGTATCCGCCTGTACTTCGTCGGCAACCGCGGGTCGCTGTCGGCCAAGGTGCAGAAGGGCCTGGCCGAGGCCGAGGCGGCCACGGCGCAGAACCAGCGCATGGTGCTGAACGTGTGCTTCAACTATGGCGGCCGATGGGACATCGCCCAGGCCGCCGCCAGGCTGGCCGCCAGCGGCACGCCCATCACCGAGGCGTCGCTGAACGACGCCATGGCGCTGGCGCACGTGCCCGACCCGGACCTGCTGATCCGCACCGGTGGCGAGATGCGCATCAGCAACTTCCTGCTGTGGCAGGCTGCCTATTCCGAGCTGTACTTCAGCGACAAGTGGTGGCCCGACTTCGACGCGGCCGCGCTCGACGAGGCGCTGCAGGTCTACCGGGGGCGCGAGCGCCGTTTCGGCAAGACCTCCGAGCAGGTGCAACAATCCTGATCTGGCGCAACCCAGACAGCAGTATGAAAAAGTGAGCTGCTGGCGCTTGATGGCTGCCGATTTCAGATGAATTTCAATCTGAAATCCTTATGCAGCAAGCGCAGGCAGCTATATTTTTTTGAGGAGGAGAACAGTATGCTCAAACAGCGTGTCATCACCGCATTGGTTCTCCTGGCCGTGCTGATCCCGGCGCTGCTCGCGCCCGCGGCCTGGCCGTTTGCCCTGCTGATGCTGCTGGCCATGGGGGCCGCAGCCTGGGAATGGGCGCAGCTCAACGGCCTGCAGGGCGCCGCCGGCTGGCTGGTGGCTGCGGTCTGCGTGGCCCTGTGCCTTGCCTCGTGGGCGCTGGGCCTGCCCCAGCAGCGCCTGCCCGGCCTGTGGCTGGCCGGCGGCGGCGCCTGGGTGCTGGCGGCGGCCGCGCTGCTGCACCGCGGCGTGCCGGGCTGGCCCGGCATCGCCCGGCCGGTGCGCCTGGTGGCCGGCGTGCTGGCGCTGTGGCTGGCCTGGCTGGCGGTGACGCAGGCCAGGCTGATCGGCGTCAACTTCCTGCTGTCGATCTTCGCGCTGGTCTGGACGGCCGACATCGCGGCCTATTTCGCGGGCCGGGCCTTCGGCCTCAAGTTCACCAAGGGCAAGCTGGCGCCCGCCATCAGCCCCGGCAAGAGTTGGGAAGGCGTGTGGGGCGGTGCCTGCGGCGTGCTGCTGCTGGCGGCCGTCTGGATCGCGCTCGATGCGCAGCAGGCTGCGGCCGTGCCCAGTTTCTATTCGCGGCTGTTCGCGCATTCGTGGTGGCTGCTGGTCGTGGCCCTGGTCTTCATGACCGCGATGAGCGTGGCTGGCGACCTGGTGGAATCGCTGGTCAAGCGCAGCGCCGGCATGAAGGACAGCAGCCAGCTGCTGCCCGGCCACGGCGGCGTGCTCGACCGCATCGATGCGCTGCTGCCCACGCTGCCGCTGGCGATGATGATCACGCAGCTGCTGCCTGCATAAGGTTTCAAGTCATGACATTGCAAGTCACCGTGCTGGGTTCGACCGGCTCCATCGGCGTCAACACGCTGGACGTGATCGCCCGGCATCCGGACCGCTACCGCGTGTTCGCGCTCTCCGCGAACAGCCGGGTCGACGAGTTGCTCGCGCAGTGCCTGCGCTTTGCGCCGCGCTACGCGGTGATGGCCGATCCGGCCCAGGCGCGGCTGCTGGCCGCGCGCCTGAAGGACGCTGGCTCGGCCACCGCGGTGGTGGACACGCCCGACGCGCTCGAACAGATCGCCGCGCACCCCGAGGTCGATGCGGTGATGGCCGCCATCGTCGGCGCCGCGGGCCTGCGCCCGAGCCTCGCCGCCGCGCGCGCCGGCAAGCGTTTGATGCTGGCCAACAAGGAGGCGCTGGTCGTCGGCGGCCAGCTCTTCATGGATGCGGTGGAGCAGGGCGGTGCCACGCTGCTGCCCATCGACAGCGAGCACTCCGCGATCTTCCAGTGTCTGCCCGAAGACCCGGCCACCTGGCCCGAGCGCGTGGACCACATCGTGCTCACGGCCTCCGGCGGGCCCTTCCGCACGCGCGATCCGGCCACGCTGGCCGCGGTCACGCCGCAGCAGGCCTGCAACCACCCCAATTTCGCCATGGGCCGCAAGATCTCGATCGACTCGGCCACCATGATGAACAAGGCACTCGAGGTGATCGAGGCGCGCTGGCTGTTCGGCCTGCCGCCCGACAAGATCCGCGTGGTCATCCACCCGCAGCAGATCATCCATTCGATGGTGCAGTTCAACGACGCCTCGATGCTGGCGCAGCTGGGTACGCCCGACATGCGCGTGCCCATCGCCTGCGGCCTGGCCTGGCCCGAGCGCATCGCCAGCGGCGCGCCGGCGCTGGACTTCGCGGCGCTGGGTGCGCTCACCTTCGAGGAGGCCGATGCGCACCGTTTTCCGGGGCTGCATCTGTCGTGGCAGGCGCTGCGCGCGCCCGAAGGCACGACCACCGTGCTCAACGCGGCCAACGAGATCGCCGTGGCCGGCTTTCTGGACGGCGCCATTCGCTTCGACCAGATTCACCGCGTCAACGACAGCCTGCTCGGCCAGGTGCAACCAAATGGCGTGGATTCGATCGAAGCCTTGCTGGCGCTGGACGGCGAGGTGCGCGTGCGCGCCCACGCGCTGATCCAGGAACTGCGCGCCTGAGCCCGATACCGCCATTCCCCGGGAGGATGTGATGCTGACCCTGATTGCCTTTGTCGTCGCGCTGGCGATCCTGATCGCCGTGCACGAGTACGGCCACTACCGCGTGGCCGTGGCCTGCGGCGTGAAGGTGCTGCGCTTCTCGATAGGCTTCGGCAAGCCGCTGTGGCAGTGGCAGCGGCCGGGCTCGCCCACCGAGTTCGTGGTCAGCGCCATCCCGCTGGGCGGCTATGTCCGCATGCTGGACGAGCGCGAGGCGCCGGTCGATCCCAGCGAGCGCCACCTCGCCTTCAACAACCAGCCGCTGCGCTCGCGGGCTGCCATCGTGGCCGCCGGCCCGTTGGCTAACCTGCTGCTGGCGGTGGCGCTGTTCGCCAGCGTCAACTGGATCGGCGTGCAGGAGCCCGCGGCGGTGCTGGGCGCGCCGCCCGAGCGCAGCCTGGCCTACGAGGCCGGCCTGCGCGGCGGCGAGCAGGTCATGTCGGTGGCGAGCGATGACGGCGAGGTCACGCCGGTGCGCTCGCTGGAAGACCTGCGCTGGATGCTGACCCAGGCCGCGCTCGACGGGCAGGATGTGTACCTCAACGTCCAGGCCAAGGCCTCGGGCGCGCAAAAGCCCTACCGGCTGCAGCTGTCCAAACTGAAGCCCGACGATGCCGACGCCAAGCTGATGGAGCGCGTCGGCGTGGCGCGGCCCTGGTCGGCCGCCGTGCTGGGCGAGGTCGAGCCCGGCGAGGCCGCGGCGCAGGCCGGCCTGCAAAAAGGTGATGAAGTGTTGCAGCTGGACGGCCAGAACGTGCCCGACGCCTTCCAGCTGCGCGAGCGCATCCGGGCTTCCGGCGCCGCGGGCGCACCGCCCGTGCAGACCTGGCAGATCCGCCGCGACGGGCAGGTGCTGAATGTGGACGTGCAGCCGCGTCCCTTCGTCGATGGCGAGACGGCCGTGGGCCGCGTGGGCGCCTACATCGGCGCGCCGGTGGCCGTGGTGCAGGTGCGTTATGGCCTGTGGGAAGGCCTGGAGAAGGGCGCGGTGCGGACCTGGGAGCTGTCGTCGCTGACGCTGCGCATGCTGGGCAAGATGCTGATCGGCCAGGCCTCGCTGCAGAACATCAGCGGGCCACTGACCATCGCCGAATATGCGGGCAAATCGGCGCAGATAGGTTTTACACAATATCTCGCTTTCCTGGGCCTCATCAGTGTTAGCCTCGGCGTGCTCAACCTGCTGCCGCTGCCGGTGCTCGACGGCGGACACCTCATGTATTATCTGTGGGAGGCAGTCACCGGAAAGCCTCCAACCACCGCGTGGCTGGAGCGTTTGCAAAAGGGTGGCATTGCCGTGCTGGTGCTGATGATGTGTGTTGCATTCTTCAACGATTTGACCCGGCTCCTCGGCTGATATTCATGGAAGTGCTGCATAATCGCAGCGCTTGTTGCTATAAGAGATGAAATACCTCACACCGCCATCAGTTATCCGGAAAGCGACGGCCGCGGCTGCCATGTTGCTGGTTGCCAAGCTCTCATGGGCACTCAACCCGTTCTCGATCCAGGACATCCGCGTCGAAGGCCTGCAGCGTGTCGAACCCGGCACCATCTTCGCCACCATGCCACTGCACGTCGGTGACGAGTACAACGACGAAAAGGGCTCCGCCGCGATCCGCGCGCTGTTCGCCCTCGGCCTGTTCAAGGACGTGCGCCTCGAAGCCAACGGCAACGTGCTGGTGGTCGTCGTCGAAGAGCGCCCCACCGTGGCCAACGTGGACTTCCTCGGCACCAAGGAATTCGACAAGGACACGCTGAAGAAGGCCATGCGCGACGTCGGCCTGACCGAAGGCCGTCCCTACGACAAGGCCCTGACGGACCGCGCCGAGCAGGAGCTCAAGCGCCAGTACATCAACAAGAGCATGTACGCCGCCGACGTGGTCACCACCGTCACGCCCATCGAGCGCAACCGCGTGAACCTCAGCTTCACCGTGAACGAAGGCGATGCGGCGAAGATCAACGAAATCCACATCACCGGCAACCAGGAGTTCTCGGAATCCACGCTGAAGGACCTGTTCGACCAGGACACCGGCGGCTGGATGAGCTGGTACACCAAGAGCAACCGCTATTCCCGTTCCAAGTTCAACGCGGACCTGGAGACGCTGCGCTCCTTCTACCTGTCGCGCGGCTACCTGGAGTTCCGCATCGAGTCGACCGAGGTCTCGATCTCTCCCGACAAGGAGAGCATCTCGATCAACCTCAAGCTGCACGAGGGCCCGAAGTTCGTGGTCTCGGGCGTCAAGCTCGAAGGCAGCTACCTCGACCGCGACGACGAGTTCAAGTCCCTGGTCACGATCAAGCCGGGCGAGCCCTATAACGCGGACCGCGTGACCGAGACCACCAAGGCCTTCACCGACCACTTCGGCCGTTTCGGCTACGCGTTCGCGCGGGTGGAGGCGGTGCCGGAGATCGATCGCGAGAACAACCGCGTCGAACTGGTGCTGAAGGCCGAACCTTCGCGCCGCGCCTACGTGCGCCGCATCAACGTCGCGGGCAACAACCGTACGCGTGATGAGGTGATCCGCCGCGAAGTCCGCCAATACGAGGCGTCCTGGTACGACTCCAGCAAGATCAAGCTGTCGCGCGACCGCGTAGACCGCCTGGGCTTCTTCACTGACGTTGGCGTCGAAACCCAGGAGGTACCCGGCGCACCCGACCAGGTCGACCTTCAGATGAACGTGGTGGAAAAGCCCACCGGTTCGCTGCAGATGGGCGTGGGCTTCTCCAGCGCCGACCGCGTGTCGCTCACCTTCGGCATCAAGCAGGAAAACGTCTTCGGCTCGGGCAACTACCTGGGCATCGACGTGAACACCAGCAAGTTCCACCGCACCCTGGTGCTGAGCACGACTGACCCGTATTTCACGCAGGACGGCATCTCGCGCACCTACGACCTGTACTACCGTACCGACCGCCCTTATGACTCCCAGGGCGGTACCTACCAGGTCGTGACCACCGGTGGCAGCGTGCGCTTCGGCATTCCGTTCAGCGAGGTCGACACGATCTACGTGGGTGGTGGCCTGGAGCACACCAAGATCAAGCTGGGCACCAACATTCCAGCGGGCTATCTGGACTATTCCAACCGGTTCGGCGACACCAGCATGGCGTTCCCGTTCACGCTGGGCTGGTCGCGCGACAGCCGCGACAGCGCGCTGGCGCCCAATTCGGGTCGCTACCAGCGCCTGAACTCGGAGTGGTCGGCTTTCGGCGATGCGCGCTATGTCCGTGCCAACTACCAGCTGCAGCAGTACATTCCGCTGAACAAGCGCTACACCGTGGCACTGAACGGCGAACTGGGCTGGGGCAAGGGCCTGAACGGCCAGCCCTTCCCGGTGTTCAAGAACTACTTCTCGGGTGGCCTGGGCTCGGTGCGTGGCTTCGAGCAAGGCACACTGGGCCCGCGCGACGTGACCGGCGCGACCCTCGGTGGGCCGAAGAAGATCACGCTGAACGGCGAGTTCATCGGTCCCATGCCGGGTACCGGCAACGACCGCACCTTCCGCTGGTTTGCCTTTGTCGACATCGGCAATGTGTACGGCGATGGCCAGAAGGTGCAACTCAGCGACATGCGGGCATCCGCTGGCCTGGGTCTGAGCTGGATTTCGCCTCTGGGCCCGCTGCGGCTGGCCTATGCGCAGCCGGTGCGCAAGTTCGCCGGCGATAAAATCCAGAAACTGCAATTCCAAATCGGAACGTCTTTCTAATGAAATCCCTTCGCTTCCCCTTCTCCCGTCCTGTTTCCCTGCTGGTGCTGTCCTCTGCCATGGCATTCGGCGCTGCCGCCCAGGCGCAGGATTTCAAGGTCGGTTTCGTGAACACCGACCGCATCTTCCGCGAGGCCAACGCGGCCAAGGCGGCGCAGTCCAAGCTGGAATCCGAATTCTCCAAGCGTGAAAAAGAGCTGGTGGACCAAGGGAATTCCCTGAAGAGCGCCAGCGAGAAGTTCGAGCGCGATGCGCCCACGCTGCCGGAAAGCCAGCGCGTGACGCGCCAGCGCCAGCTGGTGGACCAGGACCGTGAATTCCAGCGCAAGCGCCGCGAATTCCAGGAAGACCTGAGCGCCCGCAAGAACGAAGAGCTGGCCCAGGTGCTCGAGCGCGCCAACAAGGTGGTGAAGCAGGTTGCCGAGACCGACAAGTTCGACGTGGTGCTGCAAGAGGCTGTCTACATCAACCCCAAGTACGACATCACCGAGAAGGTCATCAAGGCGCTGAACGCCGCATCTTCCGGCAACGGCAAGTAAGCCGGTTGGGAGCGCTGCCGTGGGCTTGCTGCTGGGGCACATCGTCGATGCGCTGGGTGGCCGCCTGGAGCAGGGCGTGCGCGACACCGCCATCGAGCGCATCGCGTCGCTGGAGGACGCTGGCCCGGATGCCATCAGCTTTCTGAGCAATCCGAAGCTGGTGCACGCCATGCAGGCCTCGAAGGCGGCGTGTGTGGCGGTGGCCGCTTCGGTGGAGCCTGCGGCCCAGGCCCGTAGCGGTGCCTATCTGGTCGTGCCCGATCCCTACCTGTTCTTCGCTGCGCTCACGCAGTTGTGGCGCAGGCACCATGGCATTCGTGCCGTGGCGCTGGGCATCCATCCCACGGCGGTGGTTGAGGCGGGGGCTGACATTGATCCGAGCGCGTCGATCGGGCCGCTGTGCCACGTGGGTGCGGGCGCCAGGATCGGTGCCGGCAGCGTGCTCACGTCGCGGGTGACCGTGGGCGCGGGCTGCGTGCTGGGCGAGCGGGTGCTGGTGCAGCCGGGGGCGGTGATCGGTGGCGATGGCTTCGGCTTTGCCAACGACCATGGCCGCTGGGTCAAGATCGAGCAGTTGGGTGCGGTTCGCATCGGCGACGATGTGGAGATCGGCGCCAATACCTGCATCGATAGGGGCGCGCTGGGCGATACCGTGATCGCGAATGGCGTGAAGATAGACAACCAGGTGCAGATCGGCCACAACGTGCAGATCGGCGAGCATTCGGCGCTGGCGGGGTGCGTGGGCATTGCGGGCAGCGCCAAAATTGGCAGGCACTGCACGGTGGGAGGGGCCGGAATGATCCTGGGGCACCTCGAAATCGCCGACAATGTGCATATATCCGCTGCAACGGTGGTCAGCAGATCCATGCCCCATGCCGGGCATTACACGGGCTTCTTCCCGGTCGACGACAACAGTCGCTGGGAAAAGAATGCGGCGACGCTCAAGCAGTTGCATACCCTGCGGGACCGTGTCAAAGCCCTGGAACAAATTCAGAAGAACGGCGTTGCCGAACCGAAATGATGGACATTCACCAAATTCTCAAGCTCTTGCCGCATCGCTACCCGTTTCTGTTGGTGGACCGGGTCGTGGAGATCGAGCGCGGCAAGCGCATCAAGGCCATCAAGAACGTGTCGGTGAACGAGCCGTTTTTCACCGGCCACTTCCCGGCCCGCCCGGTCATGCCCGGCGTGCTGATGCTGGAAGCGCTGGCCCAGGCGGCCGGCCTGCTGTCGTTCGACATGATGGGCGAGGCCCCCGGCGACGACAAGGTGTTCTACTTCGTCGGCATCGACGGTGCGCGCTTCAAGAAGCCGGTGGAGCCGGGCGACCAGGTCATCCTTGACGTGGAGCTGGACCGCATCAAGGGCGGCATCTACAAGTTCAAGGGTGTGGCCAGCGTGGACGGCAATGTCGCCTGCGAGGCCGAGATCATGTGCACCATGCGCACCGTGGCCTGATCGGCCGGTAACAGCGGTATTTGCGAGGTTCCCTGGTGAGTCTGATCCATCCCACAGCCGTGGTCGAGGCCGGCGCCCGTTTGCACGAGAGCGTCGAGGTCGGGCCGTACGCGGTGGTGGGGGCGCAGGTGGAGATTGCTGCGCGCACCCGCATTGGGGCGCACTGCGTGGTCTCCGGCCACACCACCATCGGCGAGGACAACCAGATCTTCCCGCACGCGGCCATCGGCGGCGCGCCGCAGGACAAGAAATACGCGGGCGAGCCGACCCGCCTCGTCATCGGCCACCGCAACACCATCCGCGAGTTCTGCACGGTCAACGTCGGCACGGTGCAGGATACCGGCGTCACCCGCATCGGTGACGACAACTGGATCATGGCCTACGTGCACATCGCTCACGACTGCACCGTCGGCAACCACACCGTGCTGGCCAACAACGCCACGCTGGCCGGCCATGTACACATCGACGACCACGCGGTGATCGGCGGCCTGACCGGCATGCACCAGTTCACCCGCATCGGCGCCCACGTGATGGCGGGCTTCGGCAGCCACATCAGCCAGGACGTGCCGCCCTTTACCATGGTGGACGGCCATCCGCTGACCGTGCGCGGCCTCAATCTCGAGGGATTGCGCCGCCGCGGCTTTGGCGCCGAGCGGCTGGCGGCCATCAAGCAGATGTACCGCCTGCTGTACCGCCAGGGCCTCACGCTGCAGGCCTCGATAGCAGCGCTGGAGGATCTGGCGGCCACCTGCGACGCCGAGGCCCAGGCCGACGTGCAGCGCATGCTCCAATTCCTCAAGCAATCCAGCCGTGGCATCGTTCGCTGACGCTTCTTCTCCCGAGTCGCAGTCTGCAAGCCTTTCGCTGGCCATGGTGGCCGGCGAGGCTTCGGGCGATCTGCTGTCGAGCCTGCTGCTGGCGGGCGTGCAGTCGCGCTGGCCGCAGGTACAGGCGGTGGGCATCGGTGGCCCGGCGATGGCGGCCAAGGGCTTCGAGGCCTGGTGGCCGAGCGAGCGCCTCGCCGTGCATGGCTACAGCGCCGAACTGGTCAAGCGCCTGTGGGGCATTCTGCGCATCCGCAAACAGCTGGTGCAGCGGCTGCAGCAGCAGCGCCCGCAGCTCTTCGTCGGCGTCGATGCGCCGGACTTCAACCTGGGGGTCGAGGAGCGTCTGCGTGCCTCCGGCATCAAGACCGTGCATTTCGTCTGCCCGTCGATCTGGGCCTGGCGCGCCGAGCGGGTAGAGAAGATCCGCCGCGCGGCCGACCATGTGCTCTGCATCTTCCCCTTCGAGCCCGAGCTGCTGGCGCGGCACGGCATTGCTGCGACCTATGTCGGGCATCCGCTGGCCAGCGTGATTCCGCTCGTACCCGACAAGGCCGCGGCCCGCGCCCGGCTGGGCCTGCCGGCGGACGGCGAGGTGCTGGCGGTGCTGCCGGGCAGCCGGGCGTCCGAGGTCAGCTATATCGCCCGGCCGTTCTTCGAGGCCGTGGCCCTGCTGTGCCGCCAGCGGCCGCAGCTCAAGGTGGTGGTGCCGGCCGTGCCGGCGCAGAAGGCGCGCATCGCGCAGATGGCGCAGGCCTGCGGGGTGCAGGGGCGCATCGTGCTGCTCGACGGCCAGTCGCACACCGCGCTCGAGGCCTGCGACTGCACGCTGATCGCCAGTGGCACGGCCACGCTCGAGGCAGCGCTGTACAAGCGTCCGATGGTGATCGCCTACCACATGCACCCCATCAGCTGGCGGCTGATGCGAGGCAAGCAGTTGCAACCCTGGGTGGGTTTGCCCAACATTCTTTGCGGCGATTTCGTCGTGCCCGAGCTGCTGCAGGATGCCGCCACGCCGCAGGCACTGGCGGCGGCCGTGGCGCAGTGGCTTGATGCCCCGGCGCACGATCCGCAGCGCATCGTGCAGGTGGAGCAGCGCTTCCACCAGCTTCATTTGGAACTGCGCCGGGACACCGCGCAACTGGCAGCCGATGCGCTCGAAAAAGTTCTCGCTTCCTAGCCAGTCCTCGCTGGAGTGGCATCCGCCGGGCCTGCTGGCGGGTGTCGACGAAGCCGGGCGCGGTCCGCTGGCCGGGCCGGTGGTGGCGGCCGCCGTCATCCTCGACGACCGCAATCCCATCGCCGGCCTCAATGATTCCAAGAAGCTGACCGCGCTGCGGCGCGAAAAGCTGTTCGACGAGATCCGTGCCAAGGCTCTGTGCTGCTCGATCGCCTGGGCCACGGTGGCCGAGGTGGACCAGATCAACATCCTGCAGGCCACCCTGCTGGCCATGCAGCGCGCGGTGACGGGGCTGCGCCTCAAGCCCGTGCGCGTGCTGGTCGACGGCAACTGCCTGCCGCGGCTCGATGTGCCGGCCGAGGCCATCGTCAAGGGCGATGCGCTGGTGCCGGCGATTTCGGCGGCCTCCATCCTGGCCAAGGTCTGGCGCGACCGCTGGTGCGTCGACATCGACCGGCTCTATCCCGCCTACGGCTTCGCGGGCCACAAGGGCTACGGCACGGCGGCCCACATGCAGGCGCTGCGCCAGCACGGGCCCTGCCCGGAGCACCGGCGCACGTTTGCGCCGGTGGCCCAGTGCCTCGGCCACGGAGAGTGATCCATGCAGAAACCGGTATTCATCCAGTCGCGCGACAACGCATTCGTCAAGGATCTGCGCCGCCTCGCCGAGGACGGCAGCGCCTACCGCCGCCAGGGGCGGGTGTGGATCGAGGGCGACCACCTGTGCCGCGCGGCACTGGCGCGGGGGCGCCAACCCGCCATCGGCGTCTATGCAGAGTCTTTTTGGCCGCAAGCCGAGGCGCAGTATGCGCAATACGCTCCTAAAAACATAGTGATTGCCGATGCCATCCTGGCGGGCATCAGCAGCCTGCCGTCGGCGGCGCCCATGGGCTTCGTGCTGGACCTGCCGGCCGAGGCCGCGGCGATCCGGCCCGAGGTGGCCACCGTGGTGCTGGACCGCGTGCAGGACGCCGGCAACGTCGGCTCCATCCTGCGCAGCGCCTCGGCCTTTGGCTTCGGCCAGGTGGTGGCGCTCAAGGGCACGGCGGCGCTGTGGAGCGGCAAGGTGCTGCGCTCCGGCATGGGAGCGCATTTCGGGCTGCACCTGGTCGAGTCGGTGGACGAGGCGCAATTGCAGGCCCTGGCCGTGCCGCTGCTGGTCACCAGCTCGCACCGCGGCGACTGGCTGCACCAGGCCCGCCTGCCGTGGCCCTGCGCCTGGGTGATGGGCAACGAAGGGCAGGGCGTGGCGGCCAGCATCGAGGAGGCCGCCCAGGCCCATGTGCGCATCGCGCAGCCGGGCGGCGAGGAGTCGCTGAACGTGGCGGCCGCGGCGGCGATCTGCCTGCACACCAGCGCCTGCCAGCGTTGAGAAATGTATACGCACTGCGTTGGGTAAAACCTGCGCAGAGTGTCTAAATATTCCGTTTCGGCCATGCGGCTATAGCACATCCAAGCTACAATGAGCGGCTTTCACGTAAATCACGTCGCCCGGCCGCATCCAAGCAAACCCTGATAACACAGGACCCATAAAGCACAGCCCCTATGGAATGATGATCCGGGGCTCCGGGCGACCCGACACATTCTCGGAGAACCCAGTGTTTTTGTCGCAACAGGGAGCCTTCCCACCCGCCATCCTGGCGCTCGCAGACGGCACGGTCTTTATCGGCAATTCCATCGGCGCCACGGGCACCACGGTGGGTGAAGTGGTCTTCAACACGGCCATCACCGGCTACCAGGAAATCCTCACCGATCCCAGCTACTGCCAGCAGATCGTCACGCTCACCTATCCGCACATCGGCAACTACGGCATCAACGAAGAGGATGTCGAGGCCGACAAGGTGCATGCTGCGGGCCTGATCATCAAGAACCTGCCGCTGTTGGCCAGCAACTTCCGCTCCACGCTCACGCTGCCCGAGTACCTGCAGCGCGAGAACACCGTGGCGATCGCCAACATCGACACCCGCAAGCTCACCCGGTTGCTGCGCAGCAAGGGCGCGCAGAACGGCGCCATCGTGGGTCTGGCGGCCGGCGAATCGGTGACGCCCGAGGCCATCGAGCGCGCCGTGGCCGCGGCCCAGGCCGCGCCCAGCATGAAGGGCCTGGACCTGGCCAAGGTGGTCTCGGTGCAGGAGCCCTACGAGTGGAGCCAGACCGAGTGGCAACTGTTCCGCGCCGATGGCACGCCCGGCTACGGCAAGCTGCAGAACCATGAATTCCACGTCGTGGCCTACGACTACGGCGTCAAGAAGAACATCCTGCGCATGCTGGCCGAGCGCGGCTGCCGCGTGACGGTGGTGCCGGCGCAGACGCCGATCGCCGAGGTCCTCAAGTACCAGCCCAACGGCATCTTCCTGTCCAACGGCCCTGGCGACCCGGAGCCTTGCGACTACGCCATCGCCGCCGCGCGCGAAGCCATGGACAGCGGCATCCCCACCTTCGGCATCTGCCTGGGCCACCAGATCATGGCCCTGGCTGTGGGCGCCAAGACCTTCAAGATGCAGAACAGCCACCACGGCGCCAACCACCCGGTCAAGGACCTGGACAGCGGCCGCGTATCCATCACCAGCCAGAACCACGGCTTCGCGGTGGAGATCGACTCGCTGCCCGCGAACGTCCGCGCCACGCACATCAGCCTGTTCGACGGCACGCTGCAGGGCATGGAGCGCACCGACAAGCCGGCCTTCTGCTTCCAGGGCCACCCCGAGGCCTCGCCCGGTCCGCACGACGTGAGCTACCTGTTCGACCGCTTCGTGAACCTGATGCGCAAGCACCAGCAGGCATAAATTTGGATTAAATTGGCCTCTGGCGCCCGTCCATCAAGCGCCAGTAGCTATTAAATAGATAGTAGGCAAACCCATGCCCAAGCGTACAGACATCAAGAGCATCCTCATCATCGGCGCCGGCCCGATCATCATCGGCCAGGCCTGCGAGTTCGACTATTCGGGCGTGCAGGCGTGCAAGGCGCTGCGCGAAGAGGGCTACAAGGTCATCCTGATCAACAGCAACCCCGCGACGATCATGACCGACCCGGCCACGGCCGACGTCACCTACATCGAGCCCATCACCTGGCAGACGGTCGAGAAGATCATCGCCAAGGAGCGGCCCGACGCCATCCTGCCGACCATGGGCGGCCAGACCGCGCTGAACTGCGCGCTGGACCTGTGGCACCACGGCGTACTCGACAAGTACAAGGTCGAGCTGATCGGCGCCACGCCCGAGGCCATCGACAAGGCCGAGGACCGCCTGAAGTTCAAGGACGCGATGACCAAGATCGGCCTGGGCTCGGCGCGTTCGGGCATCGCCCACAGCATGGAAGAGGCCTGGGACGTGCAAAAGCGCGTCGGCTTCCCCACCGTGATCCGCCCCAGCTTCACGCTGGGCGGCACTGGCGGCGGCATCGCCTACAACACCGAAGAGTTCGAGACCATCTGCAAGCGCGGCCTCGAGGCCTCGCCGACCAACGAGCTGCTGATCGAGGAATCGCTGCTCGGCTGGAAAGAGTACGAGATGGAAGTGGTGCGCGACAAGGCGGACAACTGCATCATCGTCTGCTCGATCGAGAACCTCGACCCCATGGGCGTGCACACCGGCGACTCGATCACCGTGGCCCCGGCGCAGACGCTGACCGACAAGGAATACCAGATCATGCGCAACGCCTCGCTGGCCGTGCTGCGCGAGATCGGCGTGGACACCGGCGGCTCCAACGTGCAGTTCTCGGTGAACCCGAAGGATGGCCGCATGGTCGTCATCGAGATGAACCCGCGCGTGTCGCGTTCGTCGGCGCTGGCCTCCAAGGCCACGGGCTTCCCCATCGCCAAGATCGCCGCCAAGCTGGCCGTGGGCTACACGCTCGATGAGCTGAAGAACGAGATCACCGGCGGTGCCACGCCGGCGTCGTTCGAGCCGACCATCGACTACGTGGTCACCAAGATCCCGCGCTTCGCGTTCGAGAAATTCCCAGCCGCCGACAACCGCCTGACCACGCAGATGAAGTCCGTGGGCGAGGTGATGGCCATGGGCCGCACCTTCCAGGAAAGCTTCCAGAAGGCGCTGCGCGGCCTGGAAGTGGGCGTGGACGGCATGAACGAGAAGACCCAGGACCGCGAGATCCTCGAAAAGGAACTGGGCGAGCCCGGCCCCGAGCGCATCTGGTACGTGGGCGACGCCTTCGCCGCCGGCTGGACGCTGGACGAGGTGCACGAGCTGACCAAGATCGACAAGTGGTTCCTGGTGCAGATCGAGGAGATCGTCAAGCTCGAACTCGCGCTCGACAAGCACACCGAGGCCCATGGCGAGAAGGCGCTGTCGGTCATCTCCGCCGACGAACTGCGCACGCTCAAGCAAAAGGGCTTCTCGGACCGCCGCCTGGCCAAGCTGCTGGCCACGACCGACAAGGCCGTGCGCGAGGCGCGCCGCGCGCTCAACGTGCGCCCGGTGTTCAAGCGCGTGGACACCTGCGCGGCCGAGTTCGCCACCAACACGGCCTACATGTACTCGACGTACGACGACGAGTGCGAGGCCGAGCCCACCGACAAGAAGAAGATCATGGTGCTCGGCGGCGGCCCGAACCGCATCGGCCAGGGCATCGAGTTCGACTACTGCTGCGTGCACGCCGCGCTCGCCATGCGCGAGGACGGCTACGAGACCATCATGGTCAACTGCAACCCCGAGACCGTGTCCACCGACTACGACACCTCGGACCGCCTGTACTTCGAGCCGCTGACGCTGGAAGACGTGCTGGAGATCGTGGCGGTCGAGAAGCCCGCCGGCGTGATCGTGCAGTACGGCGGCCAGACGCCGCTGAAGCTCGCACTGGCGCTGGAGCGCGAGGGCGTGCCGATCATCGGCACCAGCCCCGACATGATCGACGCGGCCGAAGACCGCGAGCGCTTCCAGAAGCTGCTGCACGAGCTGAGCCTGCGCCAGCCGCCCAACGCCACGGCCCGCACCGAAGAACAGGCGCTGGCCAAGGCCTCCGAGATCGGCTACCCGCTGGTGGTGCGCCCCAGCTACGTGCTGGGCGGCCGCGCGATGGAGATCGTGCACGAGCAGCGCGACCTCGAGCGCTACATGCGCGAGGCGGTCAAGGTGAGCAACGACTCGCCGGTGCTGCTGGACCACTTCCTGTCCAACGCCATCGAATGCGACGTGGACTGCGTGCGCGATGCCTCGGGCGCGGTCTTCATCGGCGGCGTGATGGAGCACATCGAGCAGGCGGGCGTGCACTCGGGCGATTCGGCCTGCTCGCTGCCGCCGTACTACCTGTCCAAGGCCACGGTCGACGAGATCAAGCGCCAGACCGCCGCGATGGCCCAGGCGCTGAACGTGGTCGGCCTGATGAACGTGCAGTTCGCCATCCAGGAGCGCGACGGCAAGGACATCATCTACGTGCTGGAAGTGAACCCGCGCGCCTCGCGCACCGTGCCCTTCGTCAGCAAGGCCACCGGCATCCAACTGGCCAAGGTGGCGGCGCGCTGCATGGCCGGCCAGACCCTGGCCGAGCAGGGCGTGACCAAGGAAGTCACGCCGCCGTACTTCAGCGTCAAGGAAGCCGTGTTCCCGTTCGTGAAGTTCCCCGGCGTGGACACCATCCTCGGCCCCGAGATGAAGTCCACCGGCGAGGTGATGGGCGTGGGCAAGACCTTCGGCGAAGCCTTCGTCAAGAGCCAGCTCGGCGCCGGCACCAAGCTGCCCCAGGGCGGCAAGGTGTTCCTGACCGTGAAGAACAGCGACAAGCCGCGCGCCGTGGCCATCGCCAAGGAGCTGGCCGCGATGGGCTTCACGCTGTGCGCCACGCGTGGCACGGCAGCGGCCATCGCCGAGGCCGGCATCACCGTGCAGACGGTGAACAAGGTCACCGAAGGCCGCCCGCACGTGGTGGACATGATCAAGAACGGCGACATCGCCATGGTCATCAACACCGTGGAAGAGCGCCGCAACGCGATCGCCGATTCGCGCGCCATCCGCACCAGCGCGCTGCTGGCCCGCGTGACCACCTTCACCACCATCTTCGGTGCCGAGGCGGCCGTGGAAGGCCTGCGCTCCATGGACCAGCAGGACGTGTACTCGGTGCAGGAACTGCACGCCAGCCTCGTGGCCTGAGGAGCTTGGGAGTGCCGGATTAATTCGGCATAATAGATCCCGTCATCAACCGCCGCGCGTGCACCGCGCGGCGGTTTGCTTTTGAAGCGCGGCAAAGGGCCGCGATTGTTTTTGTGGAGACCGATATGGCCACGATTCCCATTACCAAGCGTGGCGCGGAAAAGCTCAAGGAAGAGCTGCAGCGCCTGAAGACCGTCGACCGTCCGGCCGTGATCGCCGCGATCGCCGAAGCGCGCTCGCACGGCGACCTGAGCGAAAACGCCGAATACGACGCGGCCAAGGACCGCCAGGGCTTCATCGAAGGCCGCATCCAGGAGGTGGAGGGCAAGCTGTCCACCGCGCAGATCATCGATCCGTCGCAGCTCGACGCCGGCGGCAAGGTGGTGTTCGGCGCCACCGTGGAACTCGAGGACGAGGACTCGGGCGACACCGTCAAGTACCAGATCGTCGGCGAGGACGAGGCCGACCTGAAGCAGGGCCTGATCAACGTCTCCTCGCCCATCGCGCGCGCGCTGATCGGCAAGGAAGAGGGCGACACCGCCGAGGTGCAGGCCCCGGGCGGCGTGCGCCGCTACGAAGTCATAGGCGTCAGCTACCGCTGATGGAGCAAGGCCGCCTGCCGGTACTGGCATCCGCGCTGTGGTGGGGCAGCCTGTCCACCACTGGCTTCCTGGTGGTGCCGCTGCTGTTCGCGCACCTGCCCAGCGCCGCCATGGCCGGCTCCATGGCCGCCAGGCTGTTCACGGCGCAGACCTGGGTGTCGGTGGTCTGCGGCATGCTGATGCTGGTTTTCAGGCCAAATCGCGGTCAAAGCATTGATGGTAAAGCGCAGACAGCTATCTTTTTGATACTGAGCGGCCTGCTGCTGGCGCTGCTGGGCGAGTTTGCCGTGGCGCCGCGCATCGTGGCGCGTGAGAACCTCAAGCTCTGGCACAGCGTGGGCAGCGTGATGTATCTGGGTCAGTGGCTGTGTGCCGGTGCGCTGCTGTGGCGTGCGGCCCGGCGGGAGCCATGACAGCCCGCAGCCTCAGCACCCAGCCAATAAAAAGCGCCGGTCCTGCCGGCGCTTTTTGCTGTGGTGGCGCAGGG
This sequence comes from Comamonas humi, assembly GCF_054782535.1. Lineage (NCBI taxonomy): Bacteria > Pseudomonadati > Pseudomonadota > Betaproteobacteria > Burkholderiales > Comamonadaceae > Comamonas > Comamonas humi. The sequence goes on from NZ_BAAGSH010000009.1 coordinate 160,984, forward strand.
CGTTCAGTCCGCCCAGGCCTGGGCGATCCAGCGGGCCTTCTCGATGTGGCGGAAGCGCCGGTTGCGGCGGCCTTCGAGCGCATCGGGCGGGTTGACCTCGCCATGAAAGATCACGATGCGCGCGCCCGCGGGCGGCACCGGCTCGTTCCAGTAGTTGGTGGGCCAGGTGGGGATGCAGTGGTACTTGAAGCTCGGGCACCACGCGGCGGGCCAGTACTGCAGCTTGCCCTGCTGGTGCAGGAAGTGCGACAGGTATTCCTGTTCGTTGCGGTACTTGGCGCGCATGGCCTCGGTGTGCTCGCGGAAATACGCCAGCACATCCGGGTGCGCGTCCAGCGTGAAGCGGTAGACCGACGAGTTGCCGACGATGCGCTCGCCGAAGCGCCAGAAGCGCGGGTAGTCGTGGATGATGAGAAATTCGCCCGGCTGGGTGAAGAAGTCGTCCAGCGGGCCGACGACCACCACATCCAGGTCCAGGAACAGCGCCGTGCCGGTGAGGCCGTGCAGGTCGGGGGTGAAGGTGGCCAGCTTGGTCCAGCCGCGCTCGGGAATACCGGGCGGCAGGTCGAGCGGGGGAATGGGCAGGCACTGCACCTCGGACCGGATGCCGCGGGCGTCATCGGTCAGGCAGACGAAGTTGAAGTCGCCCGACAGATGCCGGCGCACCATGGCGTACAGGCGGTTGACGTACTCGGGGCCGTATTTCGTGCCCCACTTCATGCACAGGATGTGGCGCTGCATTCCGAGGCTCAGCCCTGCTGCTTCTTGATGGACTTCTGCTTGGGCTTGGCGCGCTTGACCTGGCCGCCGGAGGTGAGGCGCTGGTTGCCCAGCACGCGCAGCTGCTTGACTTCGGGCTTCTGGCCGGCGCGGCCGTACTTGAGCACCTTCACGTCGCGCGGGCCGGGCTTGCGGTCCTCGGCGGCGGCCTTGTCCTTTTCAGGCTGGGGGCGCCACAGCACCAGCAGCTTGCCGATGTGCTGGATGGGGGCGGCGTTCAGCTCGTCGGCGAGCTTCTGGTACAGGGCTTCGCGCTCGGCGCGGTCGTCACCGAAGACGCGGACCTTGATGAGGCCGTGGGCGCTCAGCGCCGCGTCGATTTCCTTCTGCACGGCAGCGGTGAGTCCGCCGGCGCCGATCAGCACGACCGGGTCGAGATGGTGGGCCTCGGCGCGGTGTTCGCGGCGCTGTGCGGGAGTCAGTTGAATTTGGGGCATAGGCCCGTATTATCCAGTCAATCGCTGTTCGGCATCCTTTGCCCATGCAGCACCTTCTGAGGTTTTGATGAAATCGTCCAAAAGCAAGAAAGTCAATAAGAATTGGCTGCACATGCATATCAATGATCCGTACGTGAAAGCCGCGCAGAAAGACGGCTACCGCGCACGTGCGGCCTACAAGCTCAAGGAGATCGACGAGCAGCTCAAGCTCATCCGCCCTGGCGATGTGGTCGTGGACCTGGGCTCGACGCCGGGCGCCTGGAGCCAGTACGCTCGCCGGCGCCTGTCGCCCAGCGGCGCGGCCGTGGGCGAGCTGAACGGCGCCATCATCGCGCTGGACATCCTGCCGATGGAGCCCATCGAGGGCGTGACCTTCATCAACGGCGACTTCCGCGAGGAATCGGTGCTGGCGCAGCTCGAGGCCACGATGGCCGGGCGCAAGGCCGATGTGGTGGTGTCCGACATGGCGCCCAATTTGTCCGGGGTGGAATCGGTGGACGCCGCGCGCATCGCGCACCTGATCGAGCTGGCGGTGGATTTTTCGCAGCACCACATGAAGCGCGAGGGCGCGCTGGTGGTCAAGCTCTTTCATGGCAGCGGGTATTCGCAGCTGGTGCAGCTGTTCCGGGACACCTTCGAGGTTGTCAAGTCCATCAAGCCCAAGGCCTCGCGCGACAAGTCGTCGGAGACCTTTCTGGTCGGCATGCGGCTGAAAAACGGCGACTGAAGCGGCCTTCCACCGGATTCCTGGGTATGCGCAGGGGGCAAGCTGCGGCGCGGGTCCTTGAAAGTCCTAAAATACTCCCAACATGACACAGCACGAGCCTGCGCATCTGCCTGTGTATTTTTTATTTCCACGAAACTGGAGCCCCCTTGAACAATCAGTGGTTTTCTAAGGCCGCCGTCTGGATGGTGATAGCCATGGTGCTGTTTACGGTGTTCAAGCAATTTGACAACCGTAGCGGCAGCCAGCCGCCCCTGGCGTACTCTGACTTCCTGCAGGAGGTGCGCAGCGGCCGCGTCAAGAACGCGACGCTGCAGGAAAGCCCCAGCGGCACGGTCATCGTTGCCACGATGAATGACGACCGCAAGGTGCGCACCACCGCCACCTACATGGACCGCGGCCTGATTGGCGACCTGATCAACAACAACGTCAAGTTCGACGTGAAGGAACGCGAAGAAGGCTCGGTGCTGCTGTCGGTGCTGATCAACTGGGCGCCCATGTTGCTGCTGATCGGCGTGTGGGTCTACTTCATGCGCCAGATGCAGGGGGGCGGCAAGGGGGGCGCCTTCAGCTTCGGCAAGAGCAAGGCGCGCATGCTCGACGAGAACAACAACACCGTCACCTTCGCCGACGTGGCCGGCTGCGACGAGGCCAAGGAAGAGGTCAAGGAGGTCGTCGACTTCCTGAAGGACCCGCACAAGTTCCAGAAGCTCGGCGGCCGCATTCCGCGCGGCCTGCTGCTGGTCGGCCCTCCGGGCACCGGCAAGACGCTGCTGGCCAAGTCCATCGCCGGCGAGGCCAAGGTGCCTTTCTTCTCGATCTCGGGTTCCGACTTCGTGGAAATGTTCGTCGGCGTGGGCGCGGCCCGCGTGCGCGACATGTTCGAGAACGCCAAGAAGAACGCACCCTGCATCATCTTCATCGATGAAATCGACGCCGTGGGCCGCCAGCGTGGCGCCGGCCTCGGTGGCGGCAACGACGAGCGCGAGCAGACCCTGAACCAGATGCTGGTCGAGATGGATGGCTTCGAGACCAACCTCGGCGTGATCGTGGTGGCGGCGACCAACCGCCCCGACATCCTGGACGCGGCCCTGCTGCGCCCCGGCCGCTTCGACCGCCAGGTCTACGTGACGCTGCCCGACATCCGCGGCCGCGAGCAGATCCTGAACGTGCACATGCGCAAGATCCCGGTGGGCCAGGACGTGAACCCCGCCATCATCGCGCGCGGCACGCCCGGCATGTCGGGCGCCGACCTGGCTAACCTGTGCAACGAAGCCGCCCTGATGGCTGCGCGCCGCAACGCCCGCACCGTCGAGATGCAGGACTTCGAGAAGGCCAAGGACAAGATCATCATGGGCCCCGAGCGCAAGAGCATGGTCATGCCCGAGGAAGAGCGCCGCAACACCGCCTACCACGAGGCCGGCCACGCGCTGATCGGCAAGCTGCTGCCCAAGTGCGACCCGGTGCACAAGGTCACGATCATCCCGCGCGGCCGTGCGCTGGGCGTGACCATGAGCCTGCCCGAGAAGGACCGCTACTCCTACGACAAGGAGTACATGCTGAACCAGATCGCCATGCTGTTCGGCGGCCGCATCGCCGAGGAAGTGTTCATGAACCAGATGACCACGGGCGCTTCCAACGACTTCGAGCGTGCCACGCACATCGCCCGCGACATGGTGACGCGCTATGGCATGACCGCGGCGCTGGGCCCGATGGTCTACGCCGAGAACGAGGGCGAGGTCTTCCTGGGCCGCTCGGTGACCAAGACCAACAACGTCAGCGAGCAGACGATGCAGAAGGTGGACGAGGAAGTGCGCCGCATCATCGACGAGCAGTACGGGCTGGCCCGCAAGCTGATCGAGGACCACGCCGACAAGATGCACGCCATGGCCAAGGCCATGCTCGAGTGGGAAACCATCGACGCCGAGCAGCTCGACGACATCATGGCCGGCAAGGACCCTCGTCCGCCCAAGGACTGGACGCCGCGCAACCCGCCGTCCGGCGACGGTGGCTCGGGCGGCACGCCGGTGGTGAACTCGGGCCACGCGCCGACGGCAGCCTGAACGCAGCCACGCTTTTCACACCACCCACCAAGGCGCTCCCATGAGCGCCTTTTTTCATATGACCACGACGTACTGGCAAACCAGCCGTTTTCAGATCGACCTGCGCCGCCCGCAGGTCATGGGCATCGTCAATGTCACGCCCGACTCCTTTTCGGATGGCGGCTCCTGGTTCGATCCCCGCGCCGCGCTGGCGCACGCGGAGCAGCTGCTGCAGGACGGGGCGGACATGCTCGACATCGGCGGCGAATCCACCCGCCCCGGCAGCCCGGCCGTGCCGCTCGATGAGGAACTGCGCCGCGTGCTGCCGGTGCTGCGGGAGGCCGTCAAGCTGCAGGTGCCCATCTCCATCGACACCTACAAGCCCGAGGTCATGCGCGCGGCGCTGGACCTGGGCGCGGACATCATCAACGACATCTGGGCGCTGCGCCAGCCCGGGGCCCGGGTAGCGGTGGCCGCGCACCCGCAGTGCGGCATCTGCCTGATGCACATGCACGCCGACCCGCAGACCATGCACGTCTCGCAGATGACCGGGCACGACGTGGCGGCGCAGGTGCTCCAATTTTTGGAGCGCGAAGCGCAGGAGCTGCTTGCGCTGGGGGTCGAAAAACCTCGCATCATGTTCGATGCGGGCATTGGTTTCGGCAAGACCGTGGCGCAGAATTTCGAGCTGCTGCAGCAGCATGCGGCGCTGGGGGCCACGGGGTATCCGCTGCTTGCGGGCTGGTCGCGCAAGAGTTCGCTGGGCAAGGTCACCGGCCGCGAGGTAGACGAGCGCATGCCGGCCAGCATTGCCGCCGCCATGCTGGCGGTGGAGCGGGGCGCCGCGGTGGTGCGGGTGCACGATGTGCGCGAGACCGTCGATGCGCTGGCCGTGCTGCGCGCCATGCAGCAGCCTCACCATTCGATACCTCTGTGACCTCGCGCCGCGGCGCTGGCCTGACACAATAGCGCCAGCTTCAATACAGGAAGGGATAAGCCCATATGGCACGCCAATATTTCGGAACCGATGGCATTCGCGGCACGGTCGGCAAGTCGCCCATCACGCCGGACTTCGTGCTGCGCCTGGCCCATGCGGTGGGCCGCGTGCTGCGCCGTACCGAGGATCGCCCCACGGTGCTGATCGGCAAGGACACGCGCATCTCCGGTTACATGCTGGAGAGCGCGCTGGAGTCGGGCTTCAACTCGGCCGGGGTGGACGTGGTGCTGCTGGGCCCGCTGCCCACGCCGGGCGTGGCCTACCTCACGAGGGCGCAGCGCGCCAGCCTGGGCGTGGTCATCAGCGCCAGCCACAACCCGTTCGAGGACAACGGCATCAAGTTCTTCAGCGCCGCGGGCACCAAGCTGCCCGACGCCTGGGAGGAGTCCGTCGAGGCGGCGCTGGCTGAAGACCCCGTGTGGGCACCTTCGGCGGCGCTGGGCAAGGCCCGGCGGCTGGATGACGCCGCCGGCCGCTACATCGAGTTCTGCAAGAGCACCTTCGACCAGACGCTGAGCCTGCGCGGCCTGAAGATCGTCGTCGATGCCGCCCACGGCGCGGCCTACCAGATCGCGCCCAAGGTCTTCCACGAGCTGGGCGCCGACGTGATCACCATCGGCTGCCAGCCCGACGGCCTCAACATCAACCGCGAGGTGGGCGCCACCCACCCCGAGGCGCTGGTGCGCGCCGTGCGCGCCAACAAGGCCGACCTGGGCGTGGCGCTGGACGGCGATGCCGACCGCCTGCAACTGGTCGATGCCAGCGGGCGCTTGTTCAACGGCGACGAGCTGCTGTACCTGATGGCCAGCGACCGCCTGCGCCGCGGCGAAGAGGTGCCGGGCGTGGTCGGCACGCTGATGACCAACCTGGCGGTGGAGTCCGCGCTCAAGCGCCTGGGCATACCGCTGGTGCGCGCCAAGGTGGGCGACCGCTACGTGCTCGAAGAGCTGCAAAGCCGCGGCTGGCTGCTGGGCGGCGAAGGCTCGGGCCACCTGCTGGCGCTGGACAAGCACACCACCGGCGACGGCCTGGTCAGCGCGCTGCAGGTGCTGCGCGCCTGCGTGAGCGGCCAGCGGTCCATCGCCGCGCAGCTCCAGGGCGTGGAGCTGTGCCCGCAGGTCATGGTCAACGTGCGCCTCAAGCCCGGGCAGGACTGGAACAGCAACCGCCAGCTGGCCGAGCTGAGCCAGCAGATCACCGCCGACTTCAACGGCGAGGGCCGGGTGCTGATCCGCGCCAGCGGTACCGAGCCGCTGCTGCGCGTGATGGTCGAGGCGCACGACGCGGGCCGCGCCAGCCGCTGCGCCGAGGCATTGGCCGAAGCGGCGCGCGCCGGCGCCTGAGACCTGCAGCCCGGGCCGGCGCCTCAGTCCACCAGCAGGCCGCAGCTCAGGTTGGCCACCGTGCCGGTGATTGCGCCGGCATGGGGCGAGGCCAGGAAGGCGATGCTCCGCGCCACCTGGTCCAGCGTGGGCAGGCGCTTGAGCAGGGTGCCGGCCGCCGCGCCGTCCAGCATGGATTCGACCGTGGTACCCGCGGCCTGGGCCGCGGGCGCGAACACCTCGCGCGTGTGCGAGCCGTGGGCCAGCGCCTCGGGGATCGCATGCGGCCGCACGCAGACCACGCGCACGCCCTGGGCGCCCAGCTCGCCCGCGAGGTGCCGCGACAGCGCCTCCACCGCCGCGCTGGACACGCAGTTGCCCAGGTAGCCCGGCCCCGGCAGGCGCGCGCCTGGCGTGGACAGCGTGAGTATCACCCCCGAGCCCCGGCGCACCATGTGGCGCGCCACCGCCTGGGCGGTGATGAAGTTGCAGCGGGTGTAGGCCGCTATTGGATGCTCGTAGTCCGCCAGCGAGAGATCGAGGAAGGGCGTGCCCTGCACATGCGTGAAGCCCACCGCGTTCAGAGCGATGTCGATGCCTCCGGCCTGGTGCGCCACCGCGTCGGCATGGCGGTCCACCGCCGCGGCATCCAGCGCATCGAGCTGCGCGATGTCAGCCTGTCCGCCGGCGGCCCGGATATCGGTCGCGACGGCCTCCAGCCGGGCCAGGCTGCGCCCCGCCAGAAAGACCCGGGCGCCTTCGCCCGCCAGTACCCGGGCCACGGCGCCGCCGATGGCTCCACCCCCTCCATGGACCACGGCGGTCTGTTTCGCAAATAGCATGGCAGTTCCTTATGTGAACACTGTCAACATAAGGTAGCACGGAAAGTGAACGCCGTCTACATGCGATGGGCGTGCGCGCTGGATGGCCGGGGCATCACGCTAGGGCTCCGGGGCCTTCGGGGTACTGGGGCAGGTCGTCGGTGATGCTGAACCACGGCGCCTTCGAGGCCACGAAGATGTGTGCCGAGGGCCGGATGCTCGGCGCATCCACCAGCGTGCCCAGCGTGACGTGGACATAGGCGCCATCCCGCACCACCGAGTACAGCAGCGAGCCGCAGGCCGCGCAGTGCGCGTCATGTGTTATTTCGTCGCCATGGACGAGCAGGGGGCCGCTGTCCGGCGCCAGCTGCAGCTGGTCGCGCGCAATGCCGGCAAAGGGCTTGAACGCCGCGCCGGTGCTGCGCCGGCACCGCGAGCAGTGGCAGTTCAGCGCATAGGCGAAATCGTCGCCGACGGTGTAGCGCACCCGGCCGCACAGGCAGCTGCCGGCCAGCGTGCGGGCCGAGGAGGGCGAGGCGGTGGGGGCTTTCATGGCGCGTTCCAGTATATCGGCGCCCCTGCGGCAGCCGGTTTACCTGCGGTAACCATGACATGGTCTTGACACGGATCGGACACGACCGCGTCACGCGCGCTGGGCACCATGCTGGGCATGGAGCGTGCGAGGGCTGCGCCATCGCATGCACAACGGTTTTACCGAGGAGCGAACGAATGAACGAACTGCCCTGCCCAACGCTGCCGCTCAGTCCCAGCCACCTGCCACGGGGGTCACTTCATCGCCCTGGCGACACGCTGGGCACGGAGGTCGTTGCACAGGCGGCTGGCGGCCTGGAAGTCACCTGGGCGCGCCACCAGGACGAAGTCCGCGAAGCCCAGCGCCTGAGGTACCAGATCTTCGTGCTGGAGATGGGCGCGCGCCTGCAGACGCCGCTGGCCGGCCACGATGTGGACCGCTTCGACGACTTCTGCGAGCACCTGCTGGTGCGCGACACCGCGTCGCGCCAGGTCATCGGCACCTACCGCGTGCTGACGCCCGGCCAGGCCCGGCGCGCCGGCAGCACCTACAGCGATTCCGAGTTCGACCTGTCGTGCATCGATGCGCTGCGCCCGCGCATGGTGGAGCTGGGCCGCAGCTGCGTGCATGCCGACTTCCGCCAGGGCGGGGTCATCATGACGTTGTGGGGCGCGCTCGCGTCCTTCATGCAGCGCAACCGGCTCGACGTGATGATGGGCTGCGCCAGCATCCCGATGTGGCACAACGGCATCGTCAGCGGCGATGCGGCGGCCAGCATCTGGCGCCAGCTGCAGGCCAAGGGCCAGATCTCGGCCGAGTACCAGGTCACGCCGCGCCTGCCGCTGCCGCTGGCCCAGCTCGACGACAGCGTGGACGTGGAGCCGCCGGCCCTCATCAAGGGTTACCTGCGCGTGGGCACCGAGGTGATCGGCGCGCCCGCCTGGGACCCGGATTTCAACACCGCCGACCTGCCCATGCTGATGCAGCTCGAGCGCCTGTCGCCGCGCTACCGCAAGCACTTTCTGGGGTAGGCGCCGCGGATATTCGGCGGCCCGCCGCGGGCCGCCCGCGAAGTCCTTTATAGTCAAATCGATGGCTGGCGCTTGTGCATCAAGCGCCGGCTGCTATTGAAAATGAAGGATTTCGACGTGTCCAATTCCGCGATTGAACTGCTGGTGCTCAACCCCATCTCCGAGGCGCACCGTGCGCAGATCGGCCAGCATTGCCAGCTGACCTACGCGCCCCAGCCGCAGCAGCGCGCCGAGGCGATCGCGCAGCAGGGCGCGCGCTTCCATGCCGTGCTCACCATCGGCTCCATCGGCCTCACCGCCGACGAGGTGGTGCAGTTGCCGGCGCTGCGCCTGGTGTGCTGCCTGGGCGCGGGCTACGAGGGGCTGGCGCTCGACGCGCTGCGCGAACGCGGCGTGGCGGTGGCCAACGGCGCGGGCACCAACGACACCAGCGTGGCCGACCATGCCTTCGGCCTGATCCTGGCCGCGGTGCGGGGCTTCCGTGAGCTGGACCGGCAGGCGCGCGCCGGCGTGGACCGCTTCACGCTGGCGCACCCGCCCGGCGTGTCGGGCAAGAAGCTGGGCATCCTGGGGCTGGGCCAGATCGGCATGAAGATCGCGCGCCGCGCCGCGGCCTTCGACATGCCGGTGGGCTACCACAACCGCCGCGAACGTTCGGACGTGGAGCACCGCTATTTCGCCTCGGTGCTGGAGCTGGCCGAATGGGCCGACGTGCTGGTCTGCGCCACGCCCGGCGGCGCGGCCAGCCGGCACCTGGTGGATGCGCGGGTGCTCGCGGCGCTGGGGCCACAGGGCTACCTGGTGAACATTGCCCGGGGTTCGGTGGTGGACACCGAGGCGCTGGCGCAGGCGCTGCGCAGCGGCAGCATCGCGGGCGCGGGCATCGACGTGTACGAGAGCGAGCCGCACCGGCCCGAGCCGCTGGTCGAGCTGTCCAACATCGTCATCACGCCGCATGTGGCGGGCTGGTCGCCCGAGGCCACGCAGGCCAGCGTCGACCAGTTCATCGCCAACCTGAACGGTACTTTCCACGGCGCGGGGCCGGTGGCGCCGGTGGTGCTGTAACTATCAAAAAAAGAGCTGCTGGCGCTTGCCATGCATGGGTTTCAGATGGTTTTTCATCTGAAACCCATATGCAGCAAGCGCGAGCAGCTATCTTTTATCTGGCGCCGGCCGCTTCCAGCTTGGGCTGGGCCACCTTGAACTGGAACACGCGCGCGGTGCGCGCCCATTGCTGCACTTCCTCGTTCAGCAGGTAGGCGGACTGCGGGTGCTGCTCGGCCCAGTCGGGGCTGGCGCGCAGCGACCACTTGTCGGGCTTGGCGCGCAGCTGCAGCGAGCGGAAATCGGGCTCGCGCCGCGCATGGCACAGCAGCACGGCCAGGCGCAGGCTCAGGAGCTGCAGCGCAAACTCGTTGTCGCCCAGGTAGGCCTCGACCTTGCGCAGCTTGCCGCGCTGGCCCAGCACCAGCGCGCTCATGTGCATCAGCTCGGACTGGGTGAAGCCCGCGATGTCCGAGTGCTGCAGCACATAGGCGCCGTGGTGGTGCGAATCGTTGTGCGAGATCAGGCAGCCGATCTCGTGCAGCTCGCAGGCCCATTCGAGCAGCGGCGCGCGCAGCTGCAGCGGATCGGTGATGCCCACGTAGCGCTTGGCCTGCTCGTACAGCCGCGCGGCCGTGGCCTGCACGCGCTGCGCCTGCGGCGCGTCGGCCGCAAAGCGCTGCATCAGCGCGCCGATGGTCACGCGCCGGGCGTCGTGGTGCTCCTGGTGCTGCACCATGTCGCGCAGCGCGCCCTGGCGCAGCGCGCCGTCGGCGATGCGCATCTCGGGGATCTGCAGCAGCTCGAAGATGGCGCACAGCGCCGCCACGCCGCCGCCCACCACCGCGCGGCGGTCTTCCTTGAGGCCGGGCAGGCGAAGGTTGGCGGCGTTCTGCGCGGCCAGCAGTTGCTCGCACAGCCACTGCAGGCCTTCGCGGCGGATCAGGCCGTCCGGCTCGCCGTGGGCGTGCAGCACCTCGGCGATGGCATTGGCCGTGCCCGACGTGCCGTAGGCCGTGTCCCAGCTGCTGCGGGGAAAGCCGTTCAGCGCCTCTTCGAGCACCGCCTGCGCCGCGATCTGCGCGGTCTGCAGGCTGGCGCGGCTGAAGGCGCCGTCGGGAAAGTAACGCAGCGACCACGAGACGCTGCCCACCGGAAAGGACGCCACCTGCCGCGTGTGGTAGCCCTGGCCCAGGATCAGCTCGGTGGAGCGGCCGCCGATGTCGACGACCAGGCGTTTCTCGTCGGACGGCGGCAGCGAGTAGGCCGCGCCCTGGTAGATGAGGCGCGCTTCCTCGGGGCCCGAGATCACGCTGATCGGGTAGCCCAGCACCTCGGAGCCGCGCGACAGGAATTCGTCGCGGTTCACCGCCTCGCGCAGGGTCTGCGTGGCCACGGCGCGCACGTGCTGCGCCGGAAAGCCCTGCAGGCGCTCGCCAAAGCGCGCCAGGCACTCCCAGCCGCGCTGCATGGCCTCGGGCGTCAGGCGCTTTTGCTCGTCCAGCCCCGCGCCCTGGCGCACCATTTCTTTGGTGTAGCTCACCCTTTCGATATGGCCCAGCGCATGGCGCCCGATCTCGAGGCGAAAGCTGTTGGAGCCGAGGTCCACGGCTGCGAGGAGGGTTCCGTCTTGCATAGAAAGCTGAATAAGGCCGATTCGTCGATACAGAAGGCCAGCATAGCACCGGCGCCCGCCAGCGCCCATGACGCCAGCACGGTAAATTACGACGGAATCATGAAATCCGTGTGACAGTTCGGTGTGACGGGCGGGCGGCCGTGCGACGCCGCCGCTCTCTGGAATATGACGGAACGTGTCATAGGAATGTCATAAAGAATCTCTACAGTCCGGGCTATTGCGTTTCATCACCCATAGGAGTTTTCATGAAACTGTCCGCGATTCGTGTGCTGGTGGCTGGCCTGGTGGCAGCAGGTGCCTTCTCCCATGCCATGGCCGAAGAGGCCACCGGCGCCGGCGCCAGCTTCCCGGCACCGCTGTACGCCAAGTGGGCGGCCGACTACCACAAGGCCAGCGGCGTCAAGATCAACTACCAGTCGGTGGGCTCGGGCGCCGGCATCAAGCAGATCGATGCCAAGACCGTGGACTTCGGCGCATCCGACATGCCGCTGACCGACGACGACCTGAAGACCAAGGGCCTGCTGCAGTTCCCCACCGTGATCGGCGGCGTGATCCCCGTGGTCAACATCAAGGGCATCAAGCCGGGCGAGCTCAAGCTCAACGGCCAGGTGCTGGGCGACATCTACCTGGGCAAGATCACCAAGTGGAACGACCCCGCGATCAAGGCGCTGAACGGCTCGCTGGAGCTGCCTGACGCCGCCATTGCCCCCGTGCGCCGCGCCGACGGCTCGGGCACCACCTTCCTGTTCACCAACTACCTGTCCAAGGTCAATGCCGACTGGAAGGCCAAGGTTGGCGACGGCACGGCCGTGAACTGGCCGCTGGGCACCGGCGGCAAGGGCAACGAGGGCGTGGCCGCCTACGTGGGCCGCCTGCCCAACTCCATCGGCTACGTGGAGTACGCCTACGTCAAGCAGAACAAGATGACCTACGCGCTGCTCGAGAACGCGGCCGGTACCATGGTCGCCCCCGACGACAAGGCCTTCAAGGCCGCCGCCGCCGGCGCCGACTGGGCCAAGAGCTTCTACCAGGTGCTGACCAACCAGGCCGGCAAGGAAGCCTGGCCGATCAGCGGCGCGACCTTCATCCTGATGCACAAGAGCCAGGACAAGCCCGTGCAGGCCACCACTGTGCTCAAGTTCTTCGACTGGGCCTACAAGAACGGCGACAAGACCGCCGACGACCTGGACTACGTGCCCATGCCCGACGGCGTGAAGGCCAGCATCGCCAAGGCCTGGGGCGAGATCAAGGACGGCTCCGGCAAGCCGGTGGCCGTGAAGTAAACACCGCCCCGCAGGCCGCCTGACGAACCGTCCGGCGGCCTTTCTCCCCTAGAAGGAACGCAGAACGTGTCGACCTCCTTGCCCATCCCATCCACCGCCGATTCGGGCCCCGGGCCCCTCGCGCAGCAGGGGCAGCCGCCCTCGCGCCGGCCACTGATCTCCAACACCATGGCGGACAAAATCTTTGCGATGCTGGCGCGCGGCGCAGCGCTGCTCACCCTGTTCCTGCTGCTGGCCATCATGGCCTCGCTGTTCGTCGGCGCCTGGCCGGCCATCCGCGAGTACGGCCTGGGCTTCTTCCTGTCCAGCGAATGGGACCCGGTGCAGAACCGCTACGGCGGCCTGGTCATGGTGTACGGCACGCTGGCTACCTCGATCATCGCGCTGCTGATCGCCGTGCCGGTGAGCTTCGGCATCGCGCTGTTCCTGACCGAGCTGTCGCCCGTCTGGCTCAAGCGGCCGCTGGGCACGGCCATCGAACTGCTGGCCGCCGTGCCGTCCATCGTCTACGGCATGTGGGGCCTGATGGTGTTCGGCCCGCTGCTGGCCACCTATGTGCAGCAGCCGCTGCAGGCCGTCTTCGGCAACGTGCCCTACCTGGGCGCCTTCTTCTCCGGCCCGCCGGTGGGCATCGGCATCTTCTCGGCCGGCCTGATCCTGGCGATCATGATCATTCCCTTCATCTCGTCGGTGATGCGCGACGTGTTCGAGGTCACGCCGCCCATGCTCAAGGAATCGGCCTACGGCCTGGGCGCCACCACCTGGGAGGTGATGTTCAAGGTGGTGCTGCCCTTCACCAAGACCGGTGTGTTCGGCGGCATCATGCTCGGCCTCGGCCGAGCGCTGGGCGAGACCATGGCCGTCACCTTCGTGATCGGCAACATGAACCAGCTGAACTCGCTGTCCATCTTCGAGGCGGCCAACAGCATCACCTCGGCGCTGGCCAACGAGTTCGCCGAGGCCGGCGAGGGCCTGCACCAGGCCTCGCTGATCTACCTGGGCCTGGCCCTGTTCTTCATCACCTTCATCGTGCTGGCCTGCTCCAAGCTGATGCTGAACCGCCTGCAACGCGCGGAAGGAGCCCGTTCGTGAACACCACCACCTCCACCTCCGATTCGCTGATCCAGTCCGCCGAGGCCACGCGGCTGCGCGCCGCCAAGTACGGCCGCCGCAAGCGCATGAACCGGATCGCGCTGACGCTGTCGCTCGCCGCCATGGCTTTCGGCGTATTCTGGCTGGTCTGGATCCTGTGGGAGACGCTGCGCCTGGGTCTGGGCGGCATCTCGCTGTCGCTGTTCACCGAGATGACGCCCGCGCCCAACGAGGAGGGCGGCATCGCCAACGCCATCTGGGGCTCGCTGGTGATGGTGGCCATGGCCACCTGCATCGGCACGCCCATCGGCGTGATGGCCGGCGTCTACCTGGCCGAGTACGACAAGAGCGGCTGGCTGGCATCGACCACCCGCTTCGTCAACGACATCCTGCTGTCGGCGCCCTCCATCGTGATCGGCCTGTTCGTCTATGGCGTGGTCGTGGTGCGCATGCGCAGCTTCTCGGGCCTGGCCGGGGTGGTGGCGCTGGCGCTGATCGTGATCCCCGTGGTGATCCGCACCACCGAGAACATGCTGTCGCTGGTGCCCGCCGGCCTGCGCGAAGCCGCCTACGCGCTGGGCACGCCCAAGTGGAAGGTCATCAGCATGGTGACGCTGCGCGCGGCCCGCGCCGGCGTGATCACCGGCGTGCTGTTGGCCGTGGCCCGCATCGCCGGCGAGACCGCGCCGCTCTTGTTCACCGCGCTGAACAACCAGTTCTGGAACGCCGACCTGACCAAGCCCATGGCCAGCCTGCCGGTGACCATCTTCAAGTTTGCGATGAGCCCCTACGAGAACTGGCAGTCGCTGGCCTGGGCCGGCGTGTTCCTGATCACGCTGGCGGTGCTGGGCCTGAACATCCTGGCGCGGACCCTGGCGCGCCAAAAATAATTGCTACGGATCTGACTATGCTGACGAAAACCCAAATGGACAACGCCAACGCCCTGACGTCGAAGATCTCGGTGCGCGACCTGAACTTCTACTACGGCAAGTTCCACGCGCTGAAGAACATCAACCTCGAGATCCCCGAGAAGAAGGTCACCGCCTTCATCGGCCCGTCGGGCTGCGGCAAGTCCACGCTGCTGCGCACCTTCAACCGCATGTACGAGCTGTACGCCGAGCAGCGCGCCGAGGGCCAGATCATCCTCGACGGCGAGAACCTGCTGACCAGCAAGCAGGACGTGGCGCTGATCCGCGCCAAGGTGGGCATGGTGTTCCAGAAGCCCACGCCGTTCCCGATGTCGATCTACGACAACATCGCCTTCGGCGTGAAGCTGTTCGAGGATCTGAGCAAGACCGACATGGAAGAGCGCGTCGAGTGGGCGCTGCGCAAGGCCGCGCTGTGGAACGAGGTCAAGGACAAGCTGCACCAGAGCGGCTCGGGCCTCTCGGGCGGCCAGCAGCAGCGGCTGTGCATCGCGCGCGGCGTGGCCATCCGCCCCGAGGTGCTGCTGCTCGACGAGCCCTGCTCGGCGCTGGACCCGATCTCCACCGCCAAGGTCGAGGAGCTGATCGCCGAGCTGAAGGACGAGTACACCGTGGTGATCGTGACCCACAACATGCAGCAGGCGGCGCGCTGCAGCGACTTCACCGCCTACATGTACCTGGGCAGCCTGATGGAGTTCGGCGCCACCGAGCAGATGTTCTTCAAGCCGCAGCGCAAGGAGACGGAGGATTACATCACTGGGAGGTTCGGATGAACCTGCCAGTGATGCAACGGCAAAGGCTAACTTCGCTCCGCGAAGTTAAGCGAAGCGGCCGGAGCCACTACATCACCGGCCGCTTCGGCTGATCGGTGAGATACTATTGAATTGATAGCTGCTTGCGCTTTATGGACGGGCGCCAGAGGCATTTTTCACTAAAGAACGAGACGCATATGACCGAAAAGCACCTCTCTTCGCAGTTCGACAGCGAACTCAACAATGTCTCCACCCGGGTGATGGAGCTGGGCGGGCTGGTGGAGTCGCAGATCCAGCAGGCCATCTATGCGCTGTCGAACTTCAGCCTGGATGCGGTGGAGCGCGTGGCCGAGATGGAGAAGCGGGTCAACCGCATGGAGGTGGACATCGACTATGAGCTGTCGTCCATCATCGCCCGCCGCCAGCCCACGGCGCGCGACCTGCGCCTGCTGATCGCGTTCTCCAAGGCCACGGCCAACCTCGAGCGCATGGGCGACGAGGCCCACAAGATGGCGCGCATGGTGGGCTCCATCATCGAAAGCGGCGCCGCCCGCTCGCTGCCCACCACCGACATCCGCGTGGCGGCCGAGATGGCGTCCACGATGCTGCGCAAGGCGCTGGATGCCTTCGCCCGCCTCGACACCGCGGCGGCCGTGGCCATCCTCAAGGAAGACAACCTGATCGATGCCGAGTTCGACGGCTTCGTGCGCAAGCTGGTCACCTACATGATGGAAGACCCGCGCACCATCTCGGCGAGCCTGGACCTGCTGTTCCTGGCCAAGGCGATCGAGCGCATCGGCGACCACTCCAAGAACGTGGCCGAACTGATCATCTACCTGGTCAAGGGCATCGATGTGCGCCACACGACGATGGACGAGATCGAATCCAGCGTTCTGTAATGATTTTGGCCTCTGGCGCATATGTGGTGAGCGCCAGCAGCTATACTTTTTGAAGTAATGAAAAAACTACCCCGCATCCTGATAGTGGAAGACGAACCGGCGATCGCGGAGCTGATCGCGGTGAACCTGCGGCACAACGGCTGCCTGCCCATCTGGGCCGAGGACGGCGACGCCGCGCAGCGCGAGCTGGACGTGATGGTGCCCGACGTGATCCTGCTCGACTGGATGCTGCCGGGCCAGAGCGGCCTGTCGCTGGCGCGCAAGTGGCGCGGCGACAGCCGCTTCAAGGGCGTGCCCATCATCATGCTGACGGCGCGCGGCGACGAGCCCGACAAGATCGCGGGCCTCGACGCCGGCGCGGACGACTACATCACCAAGCCCTTCTCCACGCAGGAGCTGCTGGCCCGCATCCGCGCGGTGCTGCGCCGCCGCGTGCCCGAGCAGGCCAACGACACCATCAGCATCGGCGAGCTGGTGCTCGACGCCGCCACCCACCGGGTCAGCTACCAGGGCTCGCAGCTCAAGCTCGGGCCCACCGAGTTCAAGCTGCTGCACTTCCTGATGAAGCACTCCGAGCGCGTGCACACGCGTTCGCAGCTGCTGGACAAGGTCTGGGGCGACCACGTCTTCATCGAGGAGCGTACGGTGGACGTGCATGTGAAGCGCCTGCGCGAGGCGCTGGGCGCGGCCAACGTGATGGTCGAGACCGTGCGCGGCGCCGGCTACCGCGTGACGGCCCAGCCGCAGGCGGCGCAGCGGGCCTGAGCGCCGCTCCGGGACCTGCGGTGCCCGGATTAACCAGTACCATGTGCTGCGCCCGTCGCAGCACTTTCTTTTTGCGAATCCGCATGCTTCTACGAATCTTCATCTTCCTGCTGTTCCAGGCCCTGGGCGCCGCCCTGGGCTGGTGGTGGCATGGCGCCATCGGCGCGCTGGCCGCCGCGCTGGCGGCCGTGTGGTGCTGGTTCCTGATGGACCTGTGGCGCGGCGCGCGCGCGATCGCCTGGCTCAAGACCGGCGACGTGCAGACCATGCCGCGCATGCTCGGCCTGTGGGGCGAGGCCACCGACCGCACGCGCCGCCTGCTGCGCCAGCTGGGCAAGGGCCAGAAGGACGCGCAGGACCAGCTGCACCAGGTGCTGACCGCGCTGCAGGTGTCGCCCAACGGCGTGGTGCTGCTCGACGCCCAGGGCCACATCGAGTGGTGCAACCAGGTGGCGGCTGAGCACTTCGGCTTCGACCTTGAGCGCGACCGCATGCAGGCCATCGGCAACCTGGTGCGTGCGCCGGAGTTCGCCAACTACCTGGCGGCCAAGGACTTTGCGCGCGACGTGGTGCTGGCGAGCCCGGTGATCCGCGCGACCAGCCCGCTGCGGCTGTCGGTGCAGATGTTTCCGTACGAGGCGGGGCGCAAGCTGCTGCTGTCGCGCGACGTGACGGCCATCGAGCTGGCCGACGCCATGCGCCGCGACTTCGTGGCCAATGTGTCGCACGAGATCCGCACGCCGCTGACGGTGCTGATGGGCTTCGTCGAGACCATGCAGACCCTGCCGCTGGGCGACGACGAGCGCGCCAGCTACCTCGGGCTGATGTCCAAGCAGGCCCAGCGCATGCAGAGCCTGGTGGTGGACCTGCTCACGCTGTCGCGGCTCGAGGGCAACCCGCCGCCGCCGCTGACCGAATGGGTGCCGGCCCGCTCGCTGCTGCAGCGCTGCGCCGAGGATGCGCGCGCGCTGTCGCAGGTGATCGCCAAGCCGGGCGAAAAGCCGCACCAGCTGCGTTTTCCGGAAGGGCCGGCGCTGGCCACCGTGGGCGAACTGGCCGGCGCGGGCAACGAGCTGCAGAGCGCGCTGACCAACCTGGTGAACAACGCCGTGCGCTACACGCCGGCCGGCGGCGAGATCGTGGTGAGCTACGACATCCAGCCCGACGGCCGCGCCTGCTTCAAGGTGACGGACAGCGGCCCCGGCATTGCGCCCGAGCACATCCCGCGCCTGACCGAGCGCTTCTACCGCGTGGACCGCAGCCGCTCGCGCGACACCGGCGGCACCGGCCTGGGCCTGGCCATCGTCAAGCACGTGCTGCAGCGCCACGGCGCCACGCTGCAGATCCGCAGCACGCTGGGCCGGGGCTCGGAGTTCTCGGTGTGTTTCCCGGCGTCCCGGGTGCGCACGTCGGCGTAAGATCACCGCTCACGCAAAGGATGGGCATGGGTTTTCGGTTGAATCGCTGCGGTGCCTGGCTGCTGGCACTGGCGGCCACGGGTGCGCTTGCCATGCCGCCTGCGGCACAGCCCGCGCTGTATGCCGCGGCCGAGCGCGAGCTGGCGCCGTTCCTCGGCACCCTGCAGCAACTGGTGGAGATCGAGTCGGGCAGCCTCGACATCGAGGGCCTGCAGCGCATGGCCGCCGTGGCGGCCGAGCGGCTGCGCGCCGAGGGCGGGGCGGTGCAGGTGCTGGAGGCCGGGCGCATCGAGCCGCTGGCCGATGCGCCGGCCCGCGTCGGGCCGATGGTGCAGGCCGTGTTCCGTGGCAGCGGCACCGCGAAGATCATGCTCATCGCCCACATGGACACGGTCTACCAGCGGGGCGACCTGGCGCGCCAGCCGTTCCGCATCGACGGCGACCACGCCTACGGCCTCGGCATCGTCGACGACAAGCAGGGCGTGGCCCTGATCGTGCACCTGCTGCGGCTGCTGCGCGAGCAGGGCCTGCAGCGCTACGGGCAGCTCACCGTGCTGCTCAACAGCGACGAGGAAATCAGCTCGCCGGGCTCGCGCGAGACCATCACCCGGCTGGCGCAGGACCAGGACGCCGTGCTGTCGCTGGAGACCGGCGGCCGCGCCGGCACGCTGCGCCTGGGCACCAGCGGCATCGGCGCGGCCTACCTGCGCGTGCAGGGCCGCGCGGCCCACGCGGGCGCCGAGCCCGCCGCGGGCGTGAATGCGCTGTACGAGCTGAGCCACCAGGTGATGAACATGCGCGACCTGTCGCAGCCCGAGGCCGGCCTGGAGCTGAACTGGACGCTGGCCACGGCGGGCACGCGCCGCAATGTGATCCCCGACACCGCCGAGGCACAGGCCGATGCGCGCGCTACGCGGGTGGCGGATTTCGACCGGCTGGAGCGGCGCATGCGCCAGCGCATCCAGAACCAGCTGTTCGAGGACAGCCGGGTCCAGCTGGATTTCGAGGTGCGCCGCCCGCCGCTGGAGCCCAGCGACGCGGCACGCCGTATCGCCGCCCGGGCGCAGCGCATTGCGCTGGACGAGCTGGGGCAGCGGCTGGCGGTGGTGGATACGGCCCACGGCGGCGGCACCGATGCGGCGTTTGCCGGCCTGAAGGCGCGCGGCGGCGTGGTCGAGGGTTGTGGGGTGCCAGGCTATGGCGCCCATTCCATCCACGGCGAATACCTGCTGGTATCGAGCATCGTGCCGCGCCTGTACCTGGTGGCGCGGATGGTGATGGAGCTGTCGGAGGAGGTGAAGGGGCAGGATTCGCCGGTGGGCGGCCTGTAGCCAGCCCCCTGGCGTCAGCGTTGCTGCTTGCAGCGCTTCACTGCGTTATTACTCGCTGGGCGGGACATAACCCGCCGCGGCGTCTGCGCCGCCGCCGAAGAAATGGTTTTCCATCTGCCGGGCGAGGTACTGGCGGGCGCGGGCGTCGGCCAGGTTCAGGCGGTTTTCGTTCACCAGCATGGTCTGGTGCTTGAGCCAGGCCGCCCAGGCCTCCTTGCTCACGCCTTCATAGATGCGCTTGCCCAGCTCACCCGGGTAGGGCGGAAAGTCCAGCCCCTCGGCTTCCTTGTTCAGTTTGATGCAGTGGACCATGCGTGCCATTGGTGTGATTCCGTGGTTGTGCCTGCGCGCAAGACCGGTGCCGGCCTGCTATACAGGTTCTATATGAGTTTTGGTGATAAAAAACCAAATATATATTGGTTTGAGTTTCGTAGGACTGCTTCCAGAATGCCTGCAGCTTCTTTACCGGACATTGGAAAGCCCCCATGCAACGTCGCCGCCACTTTATCAAGTTTCCCATAGCCGCAGGCCTGATCGCGTCTCTTTCCGCGCTGGCGCCCGTGCATTTCGCCCAGGCCCAGCAGGCGCAGGCGCCCGTCACGCTGCTGAACGTGTCGTACGACCCGACGCGCGAGCTGTATGTGCAGTTCAACCAGGCCTTTGCCAAGCACTGGAAGGCCACCACGGGCCAGGACGTGACCATCAAGCAGTCGCACGGCGGCTCGGGCAAGCAGGCGCGCTCCATCATCGATGGCATCGACGCCGACGTGGCCACGCTGGCGCTGGCCGGCGACATCGACGCGCTGAACAAGCACGGCAACCTGGTGCCCGCTGACTGGCAGAAGCGCCTGCCGCAGAACTCGGCGCCGTACACCTCGACCATCGTGTTCCTGGTGAAGAAGGGCAATCCCAAGGCGATCAAGGACTGGGGCGACCTGGTCAAGCCCGGCGTGCAGGTGATCACGCCCAACCCCAAGACCTCGGGCGGCGCGCGCTGGAACTACCTGGCGGCCTGGGAATTCGGCAAGCGCCAGGGCGGCGAGGCCGCCGCCAAGGACTACGTCACCAAGCTGTTCAAGAACGTGCCGGTGCTCGACACCGGCGCCCGCGGCTCTACCGTGACCTTCGTGCAGCGCGGCATGGGCGATGTGCTGCTGGCTTGGGAGAACGAGGCCTACCTGGCGCTGAAGGAGTTCGGTCCCGAGAAGTTCGAGATCGTCACGCCGTCGCTGTCCATCCTGGCCGAGCCCACGGTCACGGTGGTGGACAAGGTGGCCGACAAGCGCGGCACCCGCAAGATCGCCGAGGCCTACCTGCGCTACCTGTACTCGGACGAGGGCCAGGACATCGCCGGCAAGAACTTCTACCGTCCCACCGGCGAGAAGGCCAAGGCGCAGTACGGCAAGCAGTTCGCACCGCTCAAGCTCTTCACCATCGACGAGGCCTTCGGGGGCTGGGCCAAGGCCGACGCCGCGCATTTTGCCGACGGCGCCAGCTTTGACCAGATCTATACCAAAAAGTAGAGCAGCCAGCGCTTGATTGACAAGCGCTAGAGCCTGTTTTTATTGATATTTTCGAGTGGAGATGACGCCATGCCAGTCCAAGCCATCAACCATGTGCAACTGCCTTTCCCCGTGGGCACCGGGCCCTTGATCCGCCATTTCTACGGCGAACTGCTCGGCCTGCCCGAGCTGTCCGTTGGCGCGGCCGGTGCCGGCAATGGCGCGCTGCGCTTCGTGGCCGGCGGGCAGCGCATCGACCTGGTGCCGTCCACCGGGCGCGCGGCCGGCTCGGTCTCGCACCTGGCGCTGGAGGTGGACGGATTGCCCGAGCTGCGCCAGCGCCTGCTGGATGCGCAGACCGCCGTGGTCGAGAGCAGCGCCTTGCCCGGCTACCTGCGCTTCTTCGCCAAGGACCCGGCGGGCAACCAGCTCGAGTTCCTGGAGCCCGAGCAGGGCGGCATCTTCGTCGACTGATTTTTTGCGGCCCGGCACGCAGCCAGGGCCGCCGAACTGCCTGCAATGAACTTTCAGCAACTGCGAGCCGTGCGCGAGGCGACGCGGCAAGACTTCAACCTGACCGAGGTGGCGGCCACGCTCTACACCTCGCAGCCGGGCATCAGCCGGCAGATCCGCGAGCTGGAGGAGGAGCTGGGCGTCGAGATCTTCCGCCGCGCCGGCAAGCGCCTGACCGGCCTCACGCCGCCCGGCGAGGTGCTGCTGCCCATCGTGACCCGGCTGCTGCAGGAGGCCGACAACCTGCGCCATGCCGGCGACGAGTACCGCGACAGCGCGCGCGGGCACCTGACGATCGCCGCCACCCATTCGCAGGCGCGCTATGCGCTGCCCGCGGTGGTGAAGGATTTCCGCCAGGCCTTCCCGCAGGTCGAGCTGCACCTGCACCAGGGCTCGCCCAACCAGGTGGCCGACATGCTGCTCGAAGGCGTGGCCGACATCGGCGTGGCCACCGAGGCGCTGTCGGACTGCGAGGAGCTGCTGACCTTGCCCGGCTACCGCTGGACGCACAGCGTCATCGTGCCCAGCGGCCACCCGCTGCAGCAGCTTGGCCGCCCGCTGGGCCTGGCCGACATCGCCGCCTACCCGGTCATCACCTACGAGCGCGGCTACACCGGCCGCGCCCACATCGACGACGCCTTTGCGCGCGAGGGGCTGATCCCGCACGTGGTGCTGACCGCCATGGACGCCGACGTCATCAAGACCTATGTGGAGCTGGAGCTGGGCGTGGGAATCGTGGCATCGGTGGCCGTGGATGCGCAGCGCGACCGCACCCTGCATGCCATCGATGCCGGCCACCTGTTCGAGATCAACACCACCCGCATCGGCCTGCGCAAGGGCGCCTGGCTGCGCGGCTATGCGTTCGCCTTCATCGAGGCCTTCGTGCCCACGCTCCACCGCGGCGTCGTGGAGCAGGCGCTGCGCGCCACGGTGTAAAAATAGATGAAATTGGCCTTCAGCGCTTATGTATCAAGCGCCATAAGCTATTGTTTTTGATGTCTCTGCGGGTGCCATAATCGGCGCACCATGTCCCACCGCAAACCTGTCACCGTTGCCGACCTGTCCCGATTCCCCGTATTGATCGATGCCCGGTCGCCCGGCGAATACGAGCTGGACCACATACCCGGCGCGATCAACTGCCCGGTGCTGGACAACGACGAGCGGGCGCAGATCGGCACCCTCTACAAGCAGGTGGGCGCGTTCGAGGCCAAGCGCGTGGGCGCCGCCATGGTGGCCTCCAACCTGGCCCGCCACCTGCGCGAGACCCTGGCGGACAAGCCGGCCAACTGGAAACCCCTGGTCTACTGTTGGCGCGGCGGCCTGCGCAGCGGCTCCATGGTGACCTGGCTGCGCCTGGTGGGCTGGGACGCGCAGCAACTGCAGGGCGGCTACAAGGCCTACCGCGGCCATGTGGTGCAGCAGCTGGAGCTGCTGGTGCCGCAGCTGCGCCTGCGCGTGCTGTGCGGCGCCACCGGTAGCGCCAAGACGCGCCTGCTGCAGGCGCTGGAGCGGCGCGGCGCCCAGGTGCTGGACCTGGAAGGCCTGGCGCGGCACAAGGGATCGCTGCTGGGCAGCCTGCCGGGCGTGGAGCAGCCCAGCCAGAAGCAGTTCGAGACACAGCTGGCGCACCACATGGCGCAGTTCGATCCGGCGAAGCCCGTTTTCGTCGAGGGCGAGAGCGCCAAGATCGGCCGCGTGGCGCTGCCGCTCACCCTGGTCCAGCATCTGCGCGCAGCGCCATGCGCCGAGATCGACGCGACCCCGCAGGCGCGCCTGGATTACCTGCTGCGCGACTATGCCTACCTGGGCGACGACGTGGAAGGGCTGTGCGACAAGCTGGCCTACCTGAAGGAGCTGCAGGGCCGCGAGGTGGTCGAGCGCTGGCAGGCCTGGGCCCGCGAGCATGCGCTGGCCCCCTTGTTCGCCGAGCTGATGGCGCTGCACTACGACCCGCACTACAGCCGCTCGCAGGCCCGCAACTTTGCACAATGGCCGCAGCGCGCCCGCTTCGCCAGCGACGACCTGCGCGAGGCCGGCATCGAGGCGCTGGCCGCCGAGGTTGCCGCCTGGGGCGAAGCCCTGGCGGATCAGACGCCGGTCACATCCGCCACCAGCACGTCGTCGACGAAGATCCGGTAGTGCTGCGGGCCGGCGCCGGGCACCAGGGTGGTGTGGCGCTTTTCGACGCGCACCTGGTGGCTGGCCACGGGCCGCTCCCAGCTCTGCTCGTGTTGCCAGTTGAAGTGCGTGGCCGGGTCCAGCGGGTTCTGGAGCCAGATGGTCTCATTGGGGGTGATGAGCTTCATGGCGCCGGACAGCCATTCGCGCGCAAACGTGACCGGCATCTTCCCCACGACGAAGCGGATTTCCATAGCAGCCTCCGTATGCCCCGTGAACGGTGCAGCGCCAGGCGGCCGGAACCGCGCACGGACGGCACCGACTATCTCAGCACAAAACGCAGGGCGCCGCAATCGGCGAAAGGCGCATAGGGGCGATGCGGGGCCCCGGGCCTATCGGCCCTTGGCGGATTTCTGCCAGTAGCGGAATGCCTCTTCGTGCAGGTCGATGTCCATGTCCGAGACCTGCTGCTGCAGCCGCTCTTGCGCATGGACGATGGCCTGGTTGTAGACGGCGGGGCCGATCTCTTCCAGAAAGAATCCCAGCAGCGCGCCCGCGGCGACATTGCCGATGGGCTCGTCCATGTTCGTACGGAAATAGCGCTCGATCGAGGCAATCGCTTGCTCGCGAGCTTCCTTGCTCAGTTCCACCGCCATGGGTCAGGCCGCCGCGGGCACCAGCTCCACCCGGTAGCCCTGGGTCGTGGCGATGACTTCGAGCAGGCGGTCGATATTGGGGTGGTTGCCCGGGTGCTGGCGCGCGTCGTCGGTGTGCTCGGCAAACAGCTGCAGGCCTTCCTGCGCGGCTTCGACCGTGATGCCGCCATGCTTGGCCGCCAGCGCATGGTAGACCGCCAACGAGCCCGCCTTGCCGGGCTTGTTTTCGATGACGGCCGCCACCTCGCCGGCACCATCGATGAGCTTGAGGGCGGCGATGTGGGCAATGCTGGGGAGCTGGCGCAGATTGTCGGCAAAAGCCATGGAAGTCTTCCTTGAGAGTTGTTGTGCCGCCATTGTGCATGCAGAAAGCAGTGCCCGATGGGGAGGGGGCGGTCAGCCGGCGGGCTGCGCGCCCATCAACCGCAGGATGAAGTCCCAGTGCTTCCGGTCCACCGGTGTGATGGAGAGGCGGTTGCCCTTTTGCAGTACCCGCATGTCGGCCAGCTCGGGGTGGCGCCGCAACTCGCCCACGGTGATGGGCGCGCATTTCTTCAGCGCTTGCACATCGAGCAGCAGCCAGCGCGGCTTGTCGCGGCTGGACTTGGGATCATAGTAGGGCGACAGCGGATCGAACTGGGTGTCGTCCACGCGCAAATGGCCGGCGATGCGTGCCAGGCCGTAGATGCCCGGCTCGGGGCAGCTGGAGTGCCAGTACAGCACGCCGTCGCCAGCCTGCATGTCGTCGCGCATGAAATTGCGGGCCTGGTAGTTGCGTACCCCATCCCAGGCCACGGTTGCAGCGGGGGCGGCCAGCGCGTGGTCGATGGAACACACGTCGGGTTCGTTTTTCATCAGCCAGAAGCGTTGGGGTGTGGTCATGGCATGCAGCGTGGGTAGGGCAGGGAACGAGGCGATGGAACCATCATAGACCTGTGCATCCAGGCCATGCGCGATTCGGCAGAGCCTAGGCAGAAATAGGTGGTCCATAGTAGAATGGAGAGCTTTTTACTCAATCTGCGCTATGGCGTCATGGAGCAGGGTTGATTTGTGCTCGGCGGCAGGCCTTCGGTGCGAGGGCCAGGAGCTGCCAGGCGGCGCGCAAGCGTTGGGGCACACCAGGCCAATCGACGATTGGCAGTGCCAGGGGCATCCACCGCGGATGCCAGGCGCGCACCGGCCGGGCTCGTCTGGCCGGACAAACGAAAGGATTGAACGAGGTTTATGGCTAAAGAAGAACTGATCGAGATGCAAGGCTCCGTGACCGAGGTGCTGCCTGATTCGCGCTTTCGCGTGAAGCTGGACAACGGTCACGAACTCATCGCCTATACCGGCGGCAAGATGCGCAAGCACCACATCCGCATCCTCGCGGGCGACAAGGTGTCGCTGGAAATGTCGCCCTATGACCTGAGCAAGGGCCGCATCACCTTCCGCCACCTGCCGGGCCGCGGCCCCAACCCGTCCAGCTCTTCCTGAGGGCTTCGCAGCCACCCAATGGAGATGCTCTGCCAAACATAAAAATCGAGCATTTTCCCAAAAGGGTCGGGCTGATGTGGTTACAATAGCAGCTTGTCGGAGCGTAGCGCAGCCTGGTAGCGCATCTGCTTCGGGTGCAGAGGGTCGCGAGTTCGAATCCCGCCGCTCCGACCATTAAAACCAAGGCCTTGCCGTGTAATGCGGCAAGGCCTTTTGTCTAACTGATTCCGGCGTGTCTAACGGAGTTAGCGCACTGCTCGGGCTTGAAGTGCCTTCTTGTGGCGCACATAGTCCGCGGTCTGGGACTGGGTGGTGTGGCCGCCGAGCCGCTGGGCGGCCTGGATTCCATGCGCTTCGTCCAGGTCGGTAAGGGCCTTGGCTCGCAGGTCGCGGAACTGGGTGTTTGTCAGGCTCGCCCGTTTGAGGCCGCGCTTCCAGGCAGAGGCGACGCCTGAGTAGGTGTACCGCTCACCATCCAGCTTGCAGAATACATGGCGCTTGCCGCTCTGCGGGAAGGCGCGCAGCCGCTTCACCAGCTTTTCCAGCCGCGGACTCCAGCCGACCAGGATAGCGACGGCAGTTTTCTCCAGGGTTTTACCCGGCTGAAAAAGGATTCCCCTGCCGCTGATCTCGGCCCATTCCATGTTCAGCAGGTCGTTGACGCGCTGCCCTGTGAGGTACGCCATTTCGACCAGGCAGCAGATCATGGGCCCACTGGGCGTGCGCTTGCCGTCTTCGCCATAGCAAATGCCGACCTTGATCCGACGTAGCTCGCTGTCGGTGATGTAGCGCTGGCGCGGGGGCGTCTTCATCAGCTTGATGGAGTCCACCGGGTTGCTGCCTGGCGGACGGTATCCCAGCTCCTCGGCGTATCGCATCAGCTCGCGCAGCATCGCACGGTAGGCATTGAACGACCTCGGCATACTGACGTAGTTCTTCAAGAACTTGGCCACATCAGGCGAACCGACCTCGCCGGCACGAAACTCTGCGAAGGCTTCGCTGATGGTTCGGGTCTGGTAGATGTCGTTCGCTTGCGTCTTGGGCTTGTGCGTGGAGGAGACCTCCAGCATCCAGTCAGCGATCATCGCCGGCATCAT
Organism: Comamonas humi; assembly: GCF_054782535.1. Lineage (NCBI taxonomy): Bacteria > Pseudomonadati > Pseudomonadota > Betaproteobacteria > Burkholderiales > Comamonadaceae > Comamonas > Comamonas humi. The sequence continues at coordinate 188,178 of NZ_BAAGSH010000009.1, forward strand.
GTCGGTCTTCAGTCCGGCCTGCTCCAGATCCGCCAGCGCGCGGTACATGGCCGGCAAGCCATCGGAGATCGCGCACAGGCGGGTCCAGACCCTCTTCTTGCCGTCGGCACGGACATGCCAGTAGGCCCCGTTCTTCTGGTAGACGCGCTTGGGCAGGTCGGATTTCTTCATGCTGTGGCAGGGCGGCGGAGGGCGGGGTTGCGCAACTGCGGACGCTTGACTGTTTGGGCCGCTGCGCCTGCGCAAATGGCATCGTAGTGGACTCGTTCCAGCTGTACGGCGCCAGTTCGCGAGATGCGTGCGCGAAAGAAGCCGAGGGAAAGTAGTTTGGCCAGCTGTTTGGCGGGCTGTTTGTAGCCCGTCAGTTCTTCAATTTCTAGTTCTGTGAGGGTGAGTGTCATGGTTGGTCTCCATGAAAAACCCGCCGAAGCGGGTCAGGGTGTTGTCTTGCGTCGCCACTGGATATGCGGCGGATCGCCAGCGTTGATGTATGCGTCCCACAGTTCTCTGCCGATGGGGCAGCGTTCTTGCCTTCCTGGCATGGCACCTGCTGCAATGCACTGTGGGCAGTGGAAGTGGTGTAGCTGGTAGGCGCGGTCTGCTGATCCCCAGTTACTTGGTGGATCAGACATCGATCACGACCCCGGATGCTATGAGCGGATGCGTGATCTGGCCGCACGAAATGACGTGGTTGAACCAGTGCGGGATGCGCTCATATATGGACGCTGGCACTCCGCTGAATTGCACGCAGTGGAGTCGGTGCAGCCGCTCGAACGAGTCCTTTGTCTGCGCAGTCAGTGGAATGCACATGTTCTGCATGAAATCTCGCAGGGAGCAAATGTCGAAGCTGTGATATCGCGTGTATCGCTCCTCGACTTCGCGTCGCAGTTTTCGCACCTCCAACTTTCCCCAGTCGTCCAAGCCAGATTCATCGGGCCAGACGAATAGCTCAAGAGGTCCTCGCGAGATCTGGAACGTGCGCGTAGGGATGATGCTGGCAGCTACGGCACTGCCAGTGATTACTGCTGATGCAAGGCGTAGGCGATCAAGTACTGCTGTCATTCAGTTCTCCAAAAAGAAACCCCGCTCATTGGCGGGGCTGGTTCCATTTGTCTTGCTCGCGGCGTTTTTTGCTGCGGCGGATTTCGCGTCGGGTAGGGCGTGTCATGTTCACTCCCATGCAAGCTTCTTATCCCGCCAATTGCGCTCACGGACTTCGCCGCTAAATGGCGATTCGCCAAAGATGCTGCACAGCCTCGTGAAGTTCGCCCAGGACATGCCCTCGAAACCGTTCGTCTGAACGAAGTAGGGCATTTGCATCTCAAGCATGTCGGGGTCGTCATCAATGATGGCGTAGTGCGTAACCTCGACGTGGTTGTCTAGCCATGCCTTGATCTCATCGCCGCGGCTCCCGGTCAGAACTGGCGTTGCGTCTATGATCGGCAGGTCGAAGGCTTTGGCCACGGTCTTGAAGTCGTTGAAGGTTCGCCAAGCGCTGGATAGCACAACCTGTATTCCGCTGGAATCGCACAGTCGCTGCAGGAGCTTGATGGCGATCCAGTCGAAACCTGCACGATCTTCGAGCCTTTGTGGATAGCCGCCAGTGGCGACGCAGGTTCTGGTGCTGTTCAAAACACCATCGATGTCCAAGAAAAGGACTCTCATGTCTTGCTCCTTGCTCTGATGGCGGTGGCGATGGCCTCCTTGGTGTCGTGGCACAGCGTGCTGAACCAGCCCTTGCCACGCCATTCCCTTGTCTCGACGACGAATCGAGCGCACGCCTCGCGCTCGTCAGCAGCCACTAGAGCGGCGAAGCTCTCCAGCGCATCGTCGTACCCTGGTGGCAGACCGGCCTCATTTGCCCAGCGGATGATGTCGTCTCGCTTCATGGTTGCTCTCCTGTGATGCCGTGGGTATTGGCTTGTGGGTTCATTGCCTTCTCCAACCTGTATCCGTCGCTCGTGCGGATAAGCTGCATGCTGGCAACGTGGATTGCATTGAGAACGCCCCGAGGAATGCTGTGTACTTGCTGGGCGAGTAGAGCTCGCACGGTGTCCGCGGTGTAGAGGTCATACTCGACGCCATTGCGCATGTGCGTGATGAACGGCTCTGGCAGCTTCACTGTATCCGCTACACTCCCCGCAGCTCCGGCAGTCGGCGAGGGCTCGCTGATGATAGCTACACGCTTGTCTTCGCTGGCTGCCGGGGCTGTTTTGGCTGCAAGCTGGGCCTCCAGCTCTGCGATGCGCGACAGCAGCGCGAGCACGGTGCCCGGGTTCGCCGCGGCATAGAACATGGCCAGCTTGAGCGATTCGCCCTCGGTGCCGTAGGTGTCCGCGTCGATCTCGGCCAGCGGATATGGCTCGCCATCCCAGATGCTGCCGACTACCGCGGTATCGTAGTGCTCCGCATGGGGCCACGCCTGATTGCAGTTGCTCCAGTCCTTGACTGCTTCTGCCAGGCCGGCGAGTGCGCGCAGGTCTGCTGTGGAGGGGGTGGTTTCAGTGGCCATGTCGTGCCCACTACAGGAAAAGCGCGACCAGAATGGCCGTAACGCAGAGCGGCGCAACGATGTACACGCCGATTGCTTCGATGATTTCTGGGGTCATGGTGTTTCCTTATTGCTTGCGCTCCAGCGGTCCCCGGGGCCGAGGAACACGCTGAAGTCGAGTAGGTCGTCGGAGTTGGCCGGGCCGCGAAAGCGCACCTTGAGCAGCGTGCCGGGCTGCACGTAGGGCACTGCCACAGGGGCGTGCACCGCCGGCGCGGCGTAGCCACCAAAACCAGCGGCGATGGAGAGGGAAAGCACGTTCTTCCTCATTGAGCCTCCATAGTCGTTTCAATCGTGCGTGACTTGTTCGTGCAGCTCGAGACCTTCCCAACAAGGCGGCATTCCTGCCAATTGGTCTGCGTACTAACTTTCCCGTCCGGACAGCGTGTGTAGTACTGCCAACGTTCCTCGGCCTTGAATCTGAATACCTTGCAGCCGTCGGGTGAGTCGCGGAAGAGGTGTGGGGTCTGTTCCTGCAGTCGATCAGCCACACGCTCCCGTTCTCTGGCGGCATGCCAATCAGACGTGCTGCAGGAATAGACGCCGAAAATCACTGCCACGATGCCGGCCAGCCAAATGGCGTTAGCTTTCAGATCATCCATTGCTCTCTCCCTCCTGGGCCTTGGCCTGGGATGCGGCCGGCTTGCGGTTCTTGGGCTGCCGTGCTTCTGCAGCGGCTCGTTTCCAGCCGCGAGCTGTGGCGTGGGCCTTCCCGTGGGAGCCGTCGTCGTAGGGGCAAGGCAGGCCGTCAGCGAACATCTTTCGGCCCACGGCGTCGTAGTCCGTTTCCTTGCGGAGCTTCTTGATGATGGCTTTTCGCCCGAGGCTTCGGCTCATGCTGCTTCACCCCCCTTGGCCTGGGCGATTGCGGCGTCGATGGCGGTTCGCACGTTCGTGCTCACGGCTGCGTGCAGTCCGCCCACGCGGAAGCGCATAGGATAGAAATCACCTTCCCCCGGCAGCAGATCTATGGTCGAGCCTGTCTGCTGCAAATGATCCAGTCGAGCGGCATCCCGCGCCTGCGCTGCTGGTGCTGACTGGGCGGCGCCGACCAACGCGAGTAGGCGCTTGCGCACTGTGCCCCACGGCTCGTTGTTCAGCCCCTGTCCGTGGTCCTTGCCGTCCAGGATCTTCAGCACGCTTGCGCATAGCGACAGGCATGCGTGCTCATAGGCTTCCAGCTCGCAGGCCGTGGCGAACTCAATGTTCCATCCGTCGCGCTGGATGTCGCGCAGCCGGTTGTAGGCCCGCATGGCGCAGGTGGCGTCTGCATATGCGTGTAGTTCAGATGCGCGCACCATCATGAGCAGATCCTGGCTATAGGATGGGATTTCCTTTCCCGGTAGCGGCGGATACTCGCCCGTGGCTGGTGCAGCTCCGGTAGTAGCCGGTGCTGCCGGCTGCGTAACCTGTAAGCAAGCCTTACCAGTTGCCTCTGCGGGGCCTGCGAGACATAGCTTGGCACCAACAGGAGCGATTACGCGGCGAGTCCATTCAATCTCGCCGCCCCAGTCGGTGAACTTGGTGACGACTGCTATCGGTTCTTGCTCGGCTGCTGCCTGGGTGGCGGGCGCTGCGGCGGGGCGATGCAGTGCGCGAAGTGCTTTCTCGACGTGCACCACAGCATCGGGGGGAGTCGGCGCGGAGAAAATGCGCTGGATAGCGGCCTTCCTTTCGGCGACGTTCTCACCAGCGTAGTCAGGAGCTTCATCGCTGACTGGCGCTGCGCCCCAGCGAGCGAGCACGGCGCGCGCATAGTTGGCGTAGTGCATGCCGAGGCCTCCCGACATACCCATGCACTTCTTGCTCAGCGCCATCAGTTCTTCATCGGACGGCCCTGCCACAGCGGCAGGGGATGCCTGCATCAACCCAAGTTCCTCGGGGTGCTTCTTGGCATCTTCCAGGCCGCGTGCATAGCCGGTTTCTTCAGCGCGCCTGGCGTTCTCGGCACTGGCTGCTTGGGCTGCATGGATCTGCCGGTGCAAATCCGTGTCTTCTTCGCAGTGGCGCCGGCAGATTTCCTCCATCTTCCGGTACTCGGCCAGGTTGATTTGACAGCCGGGTGCCTGGTATTCGGTCCTGCCGAAATGCTCTTGTGCCGACTCGGGAGTGGTAAAGGTGGCGTTGCAGTGAAAGCAGGTCCAGGCTGGCACTGCCTGCACAGGGGCGGCGAGAGCGCTCACATCAACAGGCCCGAGGCGATGCCAGCGCGGTTCGCCGGTAGTGTCGGGGTTGATGGCGTAGCGGCCATCCTCATGCTCATACAGGATGTTGGTGGGATTGGTCATGGTTGGGGTTCCTTCATGTCTGGTGTTCCGGCCGTGCGAGCGATGCCCACAAGCAGGTCGCGGAACGGCGGCGGCGTGGCATTGCGGATGCGTGTCTTGTCCTTGCCACCGACCAATGCCATGCGCCCCACCTTGCGGGCCTTCTCGTAGCCATAGCGGAGCACCATCTCCGGTGTCGGGCCGCTGTCGCTCGGCCCCCAGATGAATTCCGGCAGGCTTTCCGGGCTGGCCACGGCGTAGAGCCATGTCGCCTTGCCCGCGAAGTGCCCGTAGTGGCCCTGCCAGACACAGCACGTCCAGCCGCCGAACTCGTCGGCCTTGACCCACCCACCCGTTACGGGCGGTGGCGTCAGGCCGAAATACCGCCACGCCTGCGAGTCTTTCGGGTGTTCGATCACCCCCCCATAGTTGCGCACCGCAGTGAGCGCAGCGGCAAAGCATCCACCGTCTTCGCCCAGCCGGTACTGGTGCGGTTTGCATGGTGCGCCATGCCAGTAGCGGCCCCAGCGCTGGCATGGAGGATGGGCTACAACGGGTGCAGGACCGCTATAGCGCCTGGCATCTCGGGGCTCATCCCAGGGGTCAATTCCTGGTATGCCGAAGTACGCGCCTTCGGTTTCCACAAAGAGGGCGGCTATATCACGCATGGTCTTGGCCCGCCGGAATGCTGGGGGGAGAGCTGTAAACCGGGCCAATCCACCAACCGAGCTCAAGCAGACGGCCCGCGACAGTACCGCGATAGCCTTCTTTTCTCGCGGCTGTGAGTACGAGGTCTTTGACCCCCTTCTCCGTCTCATTGCTGTATCCGGGGAGTGGGATGGCGCCGCCGTTGTGGCTAGCAAACACCGTATAGAAGGCCGGCTCCTGAGGCTCTTCGATCTGATGCAAGCACTGTCGGCGCAGGGGAGAGACGCCTCCGGCTCCGATGGAGGCGATGTAATCCACCACACGCTGGCGCGCTGCTGCCGCCTTGGTGTTGTAGGTGCTGTGGCCCTGGGTGTGACGTGCTTCTGCGTAGTCATCCACCAGGTCCATGAGGGATGGTTGGTCTTGTGTGGTCATGTCTGGCTCAGAAACGAAAATGCCCGCCGTGATTACTCAGGGCGGGCTTGGTGGTGGGCTTGGTGGTGGGCTTGGGGTGGGTCAGAAGGGGATGTCGTCGTCCATGTCGTCGAAGCCGGACGATGCCCTGGGGGCAGGCGAATGGCTCGCTTCTCGTGGGGAGTTCATGCCATCATGCTCAAACTGCTTTCGTGAATCCGGGGCAGCAGCAGCGCGGCTCCGGCCTGCCTCCCGCGATTCGTTTTCTACGGACTTCGGAACTCCGCCCAGCATCTGCATAACATCGGCGCGAACCTCAGTCGCATAGCGCTCCTGGCCGGTCTGCTGGTCGGCCCACTTGCGGGTGCGCAGGCTGCCTTCCACATAGACCTGGCTGCCCTTGCGCAGGTATTGGCCGGCGATCTCGGCTAGGCGGCCGTTGAAGACGACGCGCACCCACTCGGTGGCTTCCTTGTTCTCGCCGGTGTTCTTGTCGCGCCAGCGGTCGGTGGTGGCGATGGTGACGTTGGCCACCTGGTCGCCGCTGGGGAAGGTGCGCATTTCGGGGTCGCGCCCCAGGTTGCCGACGATGATGACTTTGTTGACGCTAGCCATTAGGCGGCCTCCGTTACTTGTTCGTTGTTGGCGGCCAGTGCCGCACGCAATGCTTCCTCGTACTTCTGTACCAGTTGAGCGAAGGCCCACAGGTCAGCCCCCAGTTGCTCGATGGCGTCCTCGTCGCGGGTGATGCGGTGGATTACCATGTGGTTGAGGTCGGGCGCCCACAGGACAAGATCAACCCACTGCCGGCCCAGGAGCCAGAGATAGCCCAGGCACTGGTCGACATAGGCGCTGGTGTCGTGCTCGGCTACCGCGGTAAACAGCGTGTCGCTGCTCACCATCGTCTTGATTTCAAGCACGCCATCGTCGTCAATGAGGCCATCTGGAGATAGGCCAAAGAGGCTATCCTCGGTGGTGAAAAAGCCCACCTCGTCAACCATGAAGCCGGTCCGTGCCTCGTACATGGCGCGGGCGACTGGCTCCTGTTCGGTGCCTGAGCGCATGGCTGCGTTCTGGAACTTGGCCGGGGCCTTGCCGCCCAGCCGTTCGCGGGCCAGGTCGCGGGCATAGTCCAGGCATGCCTTGCTGGGCTGCCCGTTCTTCAGCTTGTCGCGAGCGTCGCGGAACCGGCTGCCGGTGATGCAGCCTCGGCGAGCGTCCAGCCACTCCTGCGACCCTTGGTCAAGATTCAACCACGGCATCTTTTACCTCCACGTCGGTGACTTGCTGCTCGGCCACTTGGGCCTGGAGCCGGGCCTTTTGCGCCTTGCATGCCGCCTTGAGGGCGTCGTGCGCAGTCAGGTCATTGGCCAGCTTGCCGTTGTTATCTGCCCAATAGGCGTTCAGCTCGGCGACGGTCTTGGTATTCCGTGCGCCGTCGATGATCGGCTGAGGGTCAATGCTGGCAACGCGGGGAGTGGAAGTCGCCAAGCCTTCACCGCCATCGGTGTTCAGGTGGTGAATGGCCTGATCCAGGCGGTCAGACTTGGGCCAGTACTTGTAGGCCCGCTTCACAACGGTTTTCTTGGCCATCTCGCCATAGTCGGTGTCCCATGGCGAGGACTTGCCCGCCTTCACCGACTCCGAGCGGTTCTTGATGGAGTCAATGTCCTCACGACTCATGCAGGTTGTGAGGTAGTCGCCTGCGTGCGTCTTGACCACCACATAGGCGCCGACCATCTCGCCACGGTCCTTGGAGAACGGGTTGAAGGAATGGGTAGGCGGTTTGTCGAAGCCGTTGAGCGCAAAGGCATCGCTGGCATAAACCAGCTCAGCCTGCGCCCACATGATGGAACCAGACTGGATAGCCAAGTCGATCAATCCCATGTAGCTGATATCCAGGCAAATCTTGCCCTTGCGCGGCACCAGATACGCCTGCTTCTTGGCTGGGTTCAGGCTGATGCCGATAGCAGCGATGTTGGTCACGGCATTGACCACGGACTGGCGGTCGCCAGTAGCGAGCCGGGACACGTAGTCATTGGCCGTCAGGATCTGGATGGCGAACCCTGCTTCGCGCTCGAAGTTCAGGGTTCGGTCCACCAGGACGCTATTGAAGCCGGCTTCGGCTCCATAGACGTAGTTTTGAATGGTCTGAATTGCGCTCATGGCATCCTCAATAGGCTATAGATACGGCCGGGATGGTTCGTTTGGCAATCAGCGTGACGGCCAGCCTCGCGCATTCTTCGGTCATGCCGCCCTGCACAAAAGCCTCCATGGCCGCCCTGTTGATGGCTGCTTTGTGCACCTTGTCCTGTTCACGGCGCTTGGCTTCTGCGGCTTCAGCGTCTGCCTGTGCGGCAACACGGCGCTTCTCTGCTTCTACAGCTTCGGCGGCGCGGCGCTCAGCCTCGACTAGGGCCTGCTGCTCTCGTTGGAGGGCTTCTGCCTTCTCGCGCTCCGCACGTTCAGCCGCTAGCTTCAATTCAAGCTCTCGGCGTTCTGCGGCCGCCTTAGCGTCGGCTTCGCGCCTGAGGACTGCTTCGCGCTCGGCCTGTGCTTTGGCCTCTGCCTCACACTGGGCGCGCCCTGCGGCCTCGCGGGCAATCCGTTCTTCGCGCTCTTTCTGCTCGCGAGCAGCAGCTTCGGCGCGCAGACGGGCAAGCTCCACCTGCTCCGCCTCGTACTTCTCTCGCTCCGCTATGGCTGCAGTCAGCGCATCGAGTGCTTTGGCCCTGGCCCGGCGTGCCTCTGCTTCGTATTCCTCCATGGACGCGTCAACAGTGATGACATCTAGCTCTTCAAGCCGTAGCTTGAGCGTAGCGGCGTCCACGCCATCGAAGCCTTGTCCAAAAAACTGGATTCGGATGATGCAGTTTTGGTGCTCTTGCTTGCGCGCTTCTTCCGCCTCTTCCCATGCCGTTAGTGGTGCGCGAACCTCATCCTTCCACTGGTCAAGCAAGTCACGCATACGCTTGCGTTCTGCATCGATCTTCTTGGGAACGTCCTTCAGTTCGGCAACCAAATCCTTACCGATGTTGTCCAGAGCCGTTTTGCCCTTGGCAACCTTGTAGGCAATGGACGCGATGGCGTCGCGACCCTTCTTGGTGCTCACGTCAGGCACGAAGGCATCCAACTCTTCTTTGATCTTCGACAGATAGGGGTCAAGGCCATTAGGCGCGGAGAACACCTGCAGGGCCGATTCCTTCGGCGGGAGCAGGTCTAGTTCATTGGTGGTCATACAAACCTCTCAGAAAAGGAACTTGTCAGGTGGCGGCATCGTCATGGCGATGGCGGTAACGGCAGCCAGGCAGAAGGCCAGCACGGCCATGCAGGCGGCCCAGACTTTGACGAACAGTCTCATTCGATGCCCCTGCGTTCGATGATTGCGACTTGCTGGGCTTGACTGAGGGCGTCTTGCGCATCAGCTGCAACAGCGCGATCCACCGACAGGTCAAACTCAGAGTCAGAAAAGACGATGACCGCGATCAACGCGGCCATCAGGGTCAGGGAGAGTGCGGCGTTCTTACGCATAGGTGACTCCGGAGGAATGAGGCGGATGAGCGGGTGACAAGCTCAAAAGAGCCGCAGCCATCTCCAAAAATCTTGAACTGCAATCCAAGGGCGGAGCAGGCCGGCTCGGACTGCCCACTCTGGGATGCTGTTAAGAACTTCGGCAACTTCAAGTCCTTGCTCCTCCCATTCCGGGATGTATTTCGGGTCGCCTTTGAAGTGGAAGTCATAGGTTTTCGTCTTTCCCTTCACGACAATGGAAATGGTTGTTTTCATGGCTTATCTCCAATGCCAATGGCTATGTTCAACCAGGCAAGCTCCAGAAACGGGCGACCATCCAAATCAGTCCCAATAGCTATCGCTGGAAGCAGAAACAGGGTGGATGTAGATCTGCGGAAGTACATTTAGCTAGTCCAGAGGAGGAGGGCTATCACGGCCAGCGCGATCAGGCCCACATAGAAAATAAGCCTGTCGGTGACAGGCTTGGTGTAGTGCTCGAAGGGGTCGTAGTAGCTGGGTGGCTGACCGAAGGCGTCGTTCAGCGTCCGTGGGGTGGCGCGGTAGGGGTGTCTCATGCAGACTCCGTGAATGGTTTGCAGGCGTCCTCAAGCTGCTGGAGGCATCGCTTAGACGCCTTGACAGTGGGGAAGCTGCGCGCGACGAACTTGGATGCCCGCTTGTAGGCCTTGAGCCAGAGTGCGGTCTGTCGCACTCCGAAGGCGCCTTGCTCAACGATGCTTTGCTTCATGCGCTCGCGGAGCAGTTCTTGCCATTCGCTGCGCTTGCTGGCGTCCCTGGGGATGTGTGCGGGGGGGCTTGTTCGCTCATTTCTTGACCTCCGTTGCGGCTAGGGCGGCGCGGGCCTGCTCATACTCCGACTTCCCGTTGTCCCAATAGAGCAGCGACTGCACAACTTCACGCAGCATCGCCACCTGCTCCACCAGTTGCCGCGGCGTCAGGCCGGTTGTCTCATGGGCATTGCCTGCCTCTGCAATCAGTCGTGAGATGCGCTTCGTGAAAGCACCGTTGCCGCAAAATACTCGGATCTCCGCGGCGACATGCTCATCGGTTTCCATGGCCTCGATGTTCTTGAAGCCGGCTCGCCATATGGCATGGGTTGCTTCGCTCATGCTTCCTCCAGTGCAATAGCCATGCGCCGGTTCTCGGCGACTTTCTCTTCTGCCTGCCTGCGAAACAGCGCCTTGATCTCCTGGGAGCAGTACAGGCACAACTCCCGATCTGTTTCCGCCTGCCAGGACTTTCCCTCTGCATCTATGCAGTTGGAAAGCAGGGTGGCGACCATCTTCAGGAAGCTGTCGTTGTCTCCGACTAGTTCCCGCAGGCCCTCGAAGATGTTGGGATGCGTCAGGGCGAATGCCGGGTCGGTGGCCAGCATTTCATCAACTGGATCTTCATCAGGCTCGTAGTAGTCAGGAGGCAGTGCGGCGTCGTGCCTTGACTGGGCTATGGTTAGGGCGTTCATGATTCGGTTACCTCCTCGGCTTGCGGAGTCCACGTCTTGACATGCGCGTCAATCAGCGCGAGTGCAGCGCGGTACTCATGGCCATGCAGGTTGTCACCGTGTTCCGCGTCCAGCTTGGCAACGAACTCCTCGCGAGTTCCGAAGAAACATCCGGCCTGAAGGCGCAAACCCTTGTCGGTGATATAGGACGTGAAGTAGGCGCAGCGTGACCCGATGGGGCCGATGATGAAGACCGGCCGTTCGCCGACGAGCTTGGCATCTCCGTCCAGGTACGCCCCGTCCAGGTACGCCCCGTCCAGGTACGCCCCGTCCAGGTACGCCCCGCCCAGGTTCGCCCCGTCCAGGTACGCCCCGCGCAGGTACGCCCCGCCCAGGTTCGCCCCGTCCAGGTACGCCCCGCGCAGGTACGCCCCGCCCAGGTTCGCCCCGCCCAGGTTCGCCCCGCCCAGGTACGCCCCGCCCAGGTTCGCCCCGCCCAGGTACGCCCCGTCCAGGTTCGCCCCGCCCAGGTACGCCTTGGCCGCAGTGGCTGCCTCCAAGGCGGCACGCATAGCAAGACCGCTGGCCTGCTGTTCGTCGGTGGCCTCAAACTCGTAAAGCACCCTGCTGCTATCAAAGCGATGGACGATCTTGATGATTTGCGACATGAGTGCTCCTTGCTGTAGAAATGAAATAGGCCCGCGATTGCGAGCCTGGGAATAAAAAAAGCCCCGGCTGGCGGGGCGAGGGCGCTGACTGGAGGGACAGCGCGGAGGGAAGAGGGTGTGTGGCATGGGCAATCAGGCATGCCCCCGTCAGAACGCGCGTTCTATCCCGAGGGACACAGGGGCATGCTTGATGGCCCCGCTTAACCTTGCGGGCACAGGGCGTGATGGGCTCACGCGGGCACTGTTCGCTTACATCGTCATATCTCCGTAATTACTTGGCTTGCTGTTTGCGAGGTATGTAGGCGAGGCAGCTTTGATGGCCGAGCGTCAACTGCCTTGAGTCGGCAGCAGTTTTGCACCAGTAGGCGTCGTAGTGCTCTGAGGATTGCTCGGCATTCGAGCACCTGCGGCATGCTGCAGGCATGTCTTCGACTGCTGACTCAACCCAGTCCGACCACTCTTTGGCTGTGTACTGCCTACCTTTGTAGACATGACTTGCACATCGACTGCAATACCAGCTGCGGATTGGGCCGATCCCTTGCGAGAGATCCTTCCAAGCTGAATTCGCGCAGCACGCCGCGGATGGGCGTGTGACGGGTTCCCGTGCCTCGAGCATACTGTTCTCCTGGTTTGACCCGGATGCGAGCCGGGGAGCTAGGCACGCAGGGCAATCGATGCACCGCCATTGATGACCGCAAGCACAGGGCCTGCGGGGCGAAGTTTTCGTTGAGCAGCGGGGAGCGTTCGCAACGATTGCTTGGCGCAGTAGATGGCCAGGCGGTGGTTGTCCGTGTCCATCTGGAACTGATGGAGCTTTCCATCGACGCCGCGGTAGTAAATGTTCATGGTGGGCTCCTTCAAATAGACAGAGACCAGACGCCGACGCCGTGCCGCGCGCAGATCTGCTCTCGTACAGTCCAAGCCGCATCGCGTGCCTCGCGGATGAACTCGACAGCTTCCATGCCGAGCAGATTCCGAGGCCGGATGGCAAAGCGCTCGCGCTCCGCTTGATACTCAGGAGTGGCGATGAATTCACGCTGTGCTGCGGCGATTGCCGCTTGCTTAGCGTCGCGAATTTCACGGTTGATCGTCTTGCGATCCTTGCCCGTGTTGCGCTGCGCGCAGACTTGGCCGTAGTGGACCAACTCGCCGTCATCCAGCTCGATGGTGACGGTGCACTTCAGATTCGACTTGCCGCAGCAGTCGCAGGTGGTGATGCTGTCATCCGTGCCGAGTGCTTTGGCGATGCCCTGGCGAATCTGAGCCGCATCGGATCGGCTCAGCACGACACCTTCGCGATTGACAGGACCAAGAGCGCGAATGAAGTCCGCCGCGTGTGTGTAGGGATGTCTGCTCATCTCTGTTTTCCTGGTTTGACCCGGATGCGTGCCGGGGTCAGATCTTGGTGAAGGTGCGCTGAGTCACGGTCACCTGCTTTTCTTCGCAGGTCAGTTCGTAGGCGTGCTCAATCCATGGGATGGAGCTGGGTTCGGCATACTTGCCGCCACCGTACCAGCGTGTCCAGCCGACCCAGGATCCATCTGAAGCCTGCCTTGCCAGTGACTCGCTCTCGAAGTCAGAAAGGCCACGAGCCCATGGGGTTTGGTCCTCGATGTTGGTCAAGGTGCCTGTGTTCCGAATCTCCTCGCGGGCGTCCTGCAGGCCGTAGTCAATGTCATGCTCGTCATAGAGAGCATCTACGTTGTCTGCGTTGACTTCTTCGGGCAGAGCTATCTCTCCCCATGATGCGGCTTTCATCAAGATGGCCAACTTCAGTTTCTGTGCGGGTGTCATGAGGTTCTCCTGTGGGTTACTGCAGGCCGTAGGCGGTGGCGAAGGCGGATTGGTCGGCGTGGAATTCGATGTTGCTGTCCAACACGATTCCGCCGGTGTTGACTGTCACAACTACTTTGCCGTCCGCGTTCTCGCGCACCTGGATGGTGTGGCCGTGACGGTTCTTCATTTCGACATTGCGCAGCAGGCTGCTCACGTTGTTCAGCGCGCACATGGCGCTGTAGACGGCTTCTGCTTGTTCCTTGGTGAGGATGAGTGACATGGTTTACCCCTTCAAAAACAAAAGGCGTCTCCGTTAGGGAAACGCCTTTTTTGTGAATCACAATGTTGAAGCGGGGTGCATTTCCCGCTTTCTTTGCCGATACGCTTCATGCGCTTGATCTGCAGTGTCAAAACTGCCTATGTGCGTCTGCTTGCCATCAATGTAGATCTGCGCGATCCAGCGCTTGTCACGTTTATGGAACGTTGTTCCCATTGGGGCCGAATCCGATGTAGCAACATGCCTGTTCTGGGCGTTCAGTGCTGGACTTACATCGCGAAGATTGCAGAGCCGGTTGTCACTCCTGTTGCCGTTGATGTGGTCGATCTGACCAGACGGCCACTGTCCAAAATGGATTGCCCAGGCAACGCGATGTGCCTTAAAGCGCGTGCCATCAACGCAAATTTGTATGTAGCCGGAGCCATTGGGGTTTCCCGCTGACTTGGATCTACTGCGCCCAGGCGCTTTCTCTATCCATGTCAACAATCCCGTCTCTGGGTCGTATGCAAGCTTCTCTCGAAGCTTTTCAATTGGGTAGCGAGCATTCATTGTTTCTCCTAGATCCGAAGTCCCCGATCAGGAGGCTTCGGATCTAGCCCTCTTGCGAAGGGCCTCGCAGCACGTCCTTTGATCTACAACCCGCGTCACTACTGCGGGCGTGTGCTGCTGCTGGCATCGTCCAGCTCGCCTGATTGACCGCTCAGGCCGCGAAGTGGTGCTTGTTCTGATCTAGCCCAGCTGGGCCATCCCTTGCCAGTGTTTGGTTCTGGCTTCCGCCTCTCGACGTTTGGGCTGTCTTTTTCTTCTGCCGACAGATCACAGGGGCAGGTCTTTCGACTGTTCATCCTATTGAGCTGATGTGATTTGGAGAGGCGGGCTGGATGCGATCCCAGCATTCGGTTCTTGTTCAAGTCCATCGACTCCGCCAGCAGGGGTGTTCCGCAATTCGTTCGGGCTCTCGCCGTCGCAGAGGTGTCCCACTGTTGCGCATCGCCTGCGCATTCCGCCTCTCCAAATCACACCAGGAGAGCTACAGAGAGATGCGGGCTGGAGCTGATCCCAGCATGAACTATCACCGGTATAGGCGGCACCGCTTAGCGCGGGATGGGGATGTCCACCAGCTTTATCTGACGATCTTGGCTTACCAGCCATTTACCCACCTTGTCTTACAGCCAAGCTCACTGCATCGTCAGTTCGTCATCCGCGTGACTGCCAGTCAGCCCTGGCATTCCGCATCTCTCTGTAGCCCTCGTTTTTAATGACCAAAGGTCCAGAAAGTGGTGAAGGGTGCGGGCGGGTTCGCTATCTCCCGCTGGGCAGTCACTGGCGACCACAATGTGGCTCGGTTTCCCTACCTCACATCAACGCTGAATCACGCCCAGCGCGGCTGATCCAGTTCAAGGTGCATGAGCTACATGCTTCCGCACCCTTCACCACTCTCTTTTTAAAGACCCAGAGCAGAAACGGTCGATGCCACTTTGCCCATCTCTGCAACTCGCTGCGCCCCTCTGGGACTAGACCTGCCTTTGCTTCCTGTCGGCTTCGGCCCCGTATCGCTAGGCCTGGGTCGTTTTGCGGTTGTGTTGCGTCGATGGGTGTATTTTAAGCGAAATGCTTAAAGATGGTCAAGCGAAACTTAAGCGATCATCTTGTTGTATTTATGCATATCGCTACAATCCCCCCATGCCCACCCAGACCCAAGACAAAAAAAAGGCCACCTCATGGGTGGCTCAATGGAAGGCGCGTCGAAGCAGCTTGGCGCATGAGAGGGCGGAGCGCGACCGCGGCGAGTGGGGCTACATCCCGCCAGGCTGCTTGTTCGTTCCTAAGAGATGGCTCGTGACAGTGAATGTCTGCTTGGTAGTGATGATGCTCTCAAACGCCATCATGCTGGCAGTGCAGGCATACAGCTACTTTGAGAAGAAGTCCCACGCCGCCAAGACTGTAGCTACTGCTCCGAACACGGCGGCAGCGAGCGCGGCCAAGTAGTTCCTGTCGTGCCTCCACGATTTTGGCTGCAGCTTTTCCGACTGCCGGCGCATCAACTCCATGGTGATGGCCATCTTCGCGCCTTCATCGAGGATGCCGTCCTGCGGCACGCTTTCGCGCGTCAGGTACTGCATCAGCTTCTCATCTGGCAACTCACGTATTCGTTCCGCCCTCAGTGAATAGGTCTGAGGTTGCGCCTCCGGCTTGGGAAGATCTGTGCGAGCAATGGATTCTGACTGGAGGCGTCGGCGCCGCTCATCGGAACCATAGTCTTTTGGCTGCTCGACTGGCGGAATGGCTTGGTCATCTGCAACCTGCGCGCCTTTTAGATCGGCCAACCTCCTGGACGGCCGAGGCGTTACCGCAAGCCCCAACGATTCCAGTCCGCTTTGCGTTTGTTTGTCCATGGTTCAAGTATCACGCAGGCTCGGACATTGTTGCAGAGAGTCAGCGCAAAAAAGCCCGCGGCTGCGGGCTTGGCTAGGATGATGGCTGTTTGGCCTTTGGTTTCCCGTACACCTTGTCGCAATAGGCAAGCCAGGCGTCAACATCTTCCTCTTTGAGCACAGGTATAAGCCTGGAACTTCGAGTGTTCACAATGGCGCCAAGCATGATGGCGTCTTCACGCAGTCGATCTGGCAAGTGCTCATATGCCTTCTCAAGCCAAGCTGCATAGACCAGCCCAACATCTCTCACGCGAGGGATCTCCATGCTGGAGTCGGTCATCTTGGCAAATAGTTCCTCCTTGGTCATGGCCGCGTCCTCAACTCACCCGCACATCAAACCTCGTCTCCTCGGAAGGCTTGTAGCCCCCGAGCGCGACTTGGGTTGCCTGCAAGCACGCTGCATGGAAAGCCTTGGCCAGGCGCTGCGCCTCATTGCCTAGCGGCACATCACCGTCAATGGCGGTATGGTATGCCTTGTGGGCGCGCTGCAGCTGGTCTTGGCTGGGGAACTGCTTGCCCAGGATGGTGGTGAACTTCTGTTCTGCAGCGGTGATGCCCTCGGCGGTCATCTTGGTTGGGGCGTCGCGCAGGGTAGCGGTGAGGGAAGACATGGAACACTCCTGTACTGTTTAAAAACACAGTATCCAGTATCGCCTATGGCTGGATGTTTGTACAGGTGTGTGCGCAGAATAAAGCCCGCTCGGGGCGGGCTCGGTATGCAGGCGAGGGGAAGATCACTTGCGCGGCGACACGGGCACCTGAGAAGTCTGTACTTCTTGCTTGACTTTTGCTTCCAGGGCCGCCTGTAGCTTCTCCATGCGCGCAGCAGCCTCAGCAATGTTCTTTGAAGTCTCTCTGCCAGAGTCAAAAGACGAGATGGCAATCGCTAAGGTGGCTCCCACTATGGAGATGATTGCCACTGCCGCTGTCCACACATTGGCCTTTACGCTCTTTGACTGATCTTTGGCATCCTGGCTGACAACCGCGAGGTTGGTCTTCATCGCCTCAATTGCTGCGACCACTGTGGCAGCGCGGATGTTGTTTGTCTCTCTGTCAGCACGCATCTCAACCAGCGTCGCATCAAGCTTGGCAGACATGTTCGCCACGCGTCCATCCATGCGCGCTTCAACCGCCTCTAGCTTGGCGTGAATTTCCTCTCTTGAGGGGGAGGTAGTCATTGAATCATTGTATCCGTCTTTTGAAACTTTGGTGTGACTGGCCTCTTTATATATGTGGTCATTTTCCCCATTGCTCAGTTCAATTGGTAATCCGGCTTCATCGCAAATTGTCTCATATAGTTTTCTATTTAAGTCGCTTGGCTCCTTCGTGTTCTGTTGTGTTATTGTTAGATGCTTGTCATCACTCTTGTCTGGAACCAAGAACAGTTTCATTCTGCCATTGCTCATTGCTCATTGCTCATTGCTCTGGTGTCTCAAGATAGTTCTGCAGAACCTTTACGAGATTCTCTACTTGCGATCTATTTAATATATATGTCCCAAGCGCCACTCTCTCCATTGAAAAATTCATGTCTTTATTAGTTCCTGTTGGAACAAGCGAGTCTGCCATGAATGTTAGTGAGTACGAAAACTCTGGTGAGGTGGATGGGGATTTTCTGGACCCAAGTTTTGCTGCGGCGACCTTGTCAACATGTGCAGATGTATAGTTAGGCCCTTTGACTACCTTGAACTCAGCAGATTCTAGTTCGGATATTTTCTCTTTGAATGCGGTCATAATTACTAATTATATGCAGTGTTAATTGCAAACTTCAACTTGAGTGGATTGTTATTCGTATTTTTGATTTGTGCCTTCTGTATGCGTCCCTCAAAAGTCCTTGGCGCCGGCCTTGGCTTGCTATTCTGAAATCTCTTTCGTAGCAAATATTTCGCCGGTTCCTCGATCAGCCACAATGACCTGTTGAAGGTTAAAAACTAGTGCAGGCCCTTCCCAATTGACATCAACTGGGTCAGAGATGGTGGCGGGACTCGGATCACTTACATGTCCCAGGAACGGAGAAGTCAATTTCCCTGCATAATAAATATCCGAATTTGTCTTTGCTCTCCGCGCTTGTTCTGGCGTGACGCCCTTGGTAGCAATAAAGATGCTGCGCGTCCTATCAAAGCCTTGATTTGCGAACGCAATGGCGCATGTCTTGAAGCGTAGTTCTTCAACCCTGACAGTGGCGCCAAAGGCATTTGAAGCCTTGTAGTATCTTGGTCTGGATTCAGATATTTCAACCGATTCCCAGTTGTATACCTTCAAGGCTCCATCTCCAGCAAAAGCTGATGATTGCCTAATTCCTATCTCAACAGTCAAGGTTTCACTGTCGGCGTCATATTTGATATCCGGACGAAGTTTTCCATTACGTCTAAATGCAAGCGTGCTATCGAGGGAAGTTCCGCCCACAAGCCGCTCTGAAGCCAGCCCTGCAATGCGATCTTTATACTTCTCGGTTGACTCAAACTCGTCTTTTTTGAGATTAAGCCTCTTTACAGCAGTTGCTGCGGCATAACAATTATGGCCTCGATACCCTGATTCCAGTTTTGTTATAGATGCATCAAAAGGATTTTTGTCAAAATCCTTCTTGCTTGGGGCGTTAGCTTGCGCGGCTGCATTAGCTGCAGCCAAAGCGGTGATTGCAATTATCAGAATTCCATTCATAATTTATTCCTATAGCTTTCGACCGTTCCACGCCCATACAACTCGGCCAAGCACAATAGTTTGCGACTCTCCATTTAATAATCCAGTTGTTTTTACTGCTGGATTATCGCTGGTTATATCCCATCCTGATCCATCATAGCGCTCCGTTACGCGCTTTATGAATATTCGCCGGCTGGTTCTTAGTACATACACCCCATCGGCACCCGATGGGTCTCTGGCCTCCGTATCAACTAGCAGAATGTCGCCGTCTGAAAATGTGGGCAACATGCTGTCGCCATAAGCATGTATGAAGCGCAGTGCGCCATGACGAGCCGCTCTAAATCGCTTAAGCGCCCATCCCTGGTCAAGTTCTATTTGGCCGACAATAACGTCTTCATGTAGCTCATTCTCGCCATCTCCCATGCTGCCTGAATTGGCAAGAAGCGGAACACTGATTGATGGCTGCCCGGGGATTGGTGTCGGGCTAAGGCTGGGGATTACAACAGGCTGAACCGCCTGTAGTGGCGTTGTAGCGTCCGGAGAGTGCTCAGTGTCCATCCAGCCTTCTGGCTTTTTGCAGCCCTTCTCCAAGCGGCGTGCAGTGATGTTCCCCATCTGCCTTGGCTTGCCTGTTTTGAGGTCTAGCGTTTGGTTCTTGATCTGACTGAGGTAGACAGGGCTAGCTCCAGAAATCTCTGCCACCCGCTCCATGGTTCCATGCTCGGAAGCCAGGATGTCAAGATTCTCACGCCGGATAGTTGCTACTAGTTTCATGATTCCGATTGGAAGCGCAACGCTTAAGATCAACAAATAAGCGCAATGCTTGATTGATCCTGGAAATTCGCTTAAGATGCACTCATGCAATTAAGCGAATACACGGCTATGGCGCGCGGCACAAAGTCTGAGCTTGCGCGATCTTTGAGGCTCCCAGCTCAGCTCATTGGGCAGTGGGCCAACGGACTCCGCCCTGTGCCTGTGGCTCGCTGCCTTTCTATCGAACAAGCTACCTCCGGCGCCGTAACCCGCCGCGACCTCCGCCCCGACGACTGGATGCTGATCTGGCCCGAGCTGGCAGTTTCCGCTGATGCTCGCCCCTCCACCCAGCAGGAGGCCGCTGATGCTGCGTAGCACGACTTCCTCACGCCTTGACGCTTGCAAGAAGGCTGCGGCAACCACCAGCTGCGCATCCTGCGTGCGCGTCAACTTCATCGAGGCCGACGCCGTTACGCCGATCTGCTCACGTGGGTTCGGCTGTGTTGTTCGGCCTATTGCAATGGATGCCGACTCCACTGGCGAGCGAGCGATCCCCGCTGCCGACAACGCAGTGCTCGTTGAGCAGTTGGTGTGGCCGCAGCTAGCGGACTTCGATGTGGCAGTCGCTGACTTCTGCCGCGCGCATGGCCAAGTTCCATCAACTGCCAGGCTCAACGACGCCGCGTCCCGGGATGTAGGTTCTGCCATCAGGGAAGGCTTGGTGCTGAACCCTGCAGAGGTGACAGCTGAAGTGCCCGTACCCGTTGTGGATGAGAACGCTCTTCTTGCCATTCTCGAGGCACGTCTGGCAGACGAAATGCGGGGGCTCGGACTGTCGCTCCGTGAGTTCGCTTTGCGGACGAAGGCGATACGCGAGGAAATCCCCAAGAGTGCCAAGTTTTGCAAGCTCGTAGCGGGCTTTTTCCCGCTCGCTGCTTTCCAGCTCGCGGACGCGCTCCTTAGCGAGACGCAGGGCTTCACCTTCAAGGACGACGGCGCTTTGTACCTCAAGCAGCTTGGTCTGGAGATCGAGGATTTTGTCCGTGAGCTCGATCTTGAGGGCCGCAAGTTTTTGGCCGTCGCGTTCGTTGACAAGAGCGGTCGCAATGTTCTTGATGGCACTGCCAACGGGGATGAGTTGTGAAAGCTCAGCAAGCATTTTTGTCTGCCCTCCAGGGGGTCGCTGGTAAAGGTTTCGTCACCACCAGCATAGCCCAAGGCAGGGCAGGCACCCCGATCCCACTTCCTTGGGCAAACACACACCAGGCACCGCTGATCGGGATCGCATAGCCCATCTTCAACAGATTCAGTTTCAACCACCACCGAGAGAAAGAGAAAAACATGACGTACCGCAACCGTGCTCTTGTTCGCAAGCCCAGTTGCATGCTCCGCGCCAACGAAACGGAACAGGCTGATCTCGACTTCCTGGTCGATGAATACGGCGGCGGTGAGCCGTCGGCTGTGTTGCGCGAGATCTTGCTGGAGGTTGCTAGGCAGAAGCGTCATGAACGGAATTCTCTGTCCCATCGTCGGCTTGACAGAAACGCCTTTGGTTCCCTCATGGCCGCTTAGCCGCGGCCAGCCTTTCCTCAACCTCCCAAACCTATGTAGATACCAATGCATCACACCGAGACTGCTCTTGACCTGTCTACCGCGACGAATCAAGAGCTGGAAGCTATTAATTCGAGAGCAAAGAAGGATGGGGTTTCATTCGATGAGGCCGCCAAACGAATGCTCCTCGAACACGCTGCACAGCTTCGCGCCAAGGGTCGATTGAACCCAGTCGCAAAGCTGTTCCGTTTCTGGACGGACAACAAGGAGTAACTCAAGAGTTGCTATGAACGCCTTCCGCATTCCAACCCACTCCATCGCCCTGAAGCTGCCCCAGGCCAAGGTAACCACCAACACAGCCCCTTGTCCTCGGCAGCAGAGCTACCGAATCACCAACCGCCAGACCGGCGAACAAGACCGACTCCGCATCCAAGCATTACGAAAGGCAAGCATCTAAATGAACCTGATCCAACGATTCCTGGCGCTGTTCTCCCGCCGTGCATCCATGCCTGCGGCACCTGTGCAGAAGCCTCGCAAGGCTGCTACGACGGCCGACTTCGTGCTGATGCGCCTGCGCCTGTTTGGTGATGCCACTTCGTCGGAGATGGCTGAGTCCATCAATGCGAACGTCGGCACGGTCACCAACGTCTTCACGCAGCTCAAGCGCGAAGGAAAGGTCGTGGCCAAGGGCAAGGACGGCCGGGAAGTCATTTGGGGCCTGGCATGAGCCCCAAAGAAAAACGCCTGCGGCTTTTGGCGAAGCGAGCAGGCGATCTATTCATGTCGGCTTACCTCGGCGGCAACCGAGAGAGAGCCTATTTCTTTTTGCGAAAGATGAACGCAATTCTAAAGATGGTTCAACAGCTTGACAAGGGGGTTGCGTAAATGGCCAACCAATGGCTCAGGTTGTGGCACGACATGCCCACCGATCCGAAGTGGCGCACGATCGCGCGTCACGCAAAGCAGCCCCTGTGTTTGGTGCAGGCTGTGTACCTTCATCTTCTGGTTGATGCGTCACGCAACGTCACGCGCGGTCACGTAGATGTCACGCCAGAAGATTTGGCAAGCGCACTCGATGTGACAGAAGACGAGATTCAGGCTGTTCTGACCGCCATGGAGGGCCGCGTGCTGTCCGCTGGCGAACTCTCTGGATGGTCCAAGCGGCAGCCTAAGAGGGAAGATGCAGGCGACGATGAAACTGGCGCAAAGTCTGCTTCTCAGAGGAAGCGTGAGCAGCGTGAACGCGAAAAGCTGACCTCTGGCTCTCCTGAAAATGGAGCATGTCACGCTGAGTCACGCAATGTCACGCTAGATAAAGATAAAGATAAAGAATACCCCCTTACCCCCGTGACGGGGGAGGGCGGCGTCACGCCACTGCGCGAATCCCTGTTTGACGAATTTTGGAAGGCGTACCCGAAGCGAGTAGGCAAGGACGCCGCCCGCAAAAAGTTCGACCAGCGCAAGTTCGCCCGTGGCGACATGCCGAAGCTGTTGGCGGCGATCAAGGCGCAGGCGCAGTCGGAGCAGTGGCGCAAGGACGGCGGGCAGTACATCCCCAACCCCGCGACATGGCTCAACCAGGGCCGCTTTGACGATGAAGTGGCGGACGGCGGAGTAACGCAATCGTCACCGCTGGGGACGTTCGTATGAGGGGCATGGACGAACTCCGAGCGATGCGCCGCCTGGGCTACAAGCCAGCCGCCGCATTCGTGACCGATGCCAGCGACAAGCTGTCCATCCTCAATGCCGAGCGCTGGCAAGACGAGCCGAATCGCTTTGACCAGGGGCGCTTCTACGCCGAAATCCAGCTCGATGAAGCCGATGTGCCGGAGCAAGTGGATTTCCGGCCTCTGGTTGGCCTGGACGTGCATATCCACGGCTTTCGCAGCGATTCCCGGACCACCCGAATTTTCAACGTCATCAAGCGCATCAAGCCAGCGCTGCTGATTGCAATCCTGGACCAGGGCCACCTGTTTTTCACGAAGGAGATTGGTGATGAGCTTCATTCTCACGCCTGACGATATCGATTTCTCGCAGTACGAACGCGAGACGGAGCCCATGCAGAAGGTCAAGCCTGCCGGCATGTACGTGCAGGAACTGATCGACCGGCTGCGCAACCCACCGCGGCCGAACCACCGGTACATGCCTTGGGGCAAGACCTACAGCCTGTTCCAGTTCCGCCCGGGCGAGGTGACGATTTGGGGTGGCGCCAACGGCAACGGCAAGTCCATGGTGACGGGCTTTGTCTCGCTGGGCATGCTGGCCCAGGGTGAGCGCTGCTGTATCGCATCGTTCGAGATGAAGCCCATTCGCACGCTGGAGCGGATGGCGCGGCAGTTCTCAGGCTACAACCCGATGGACCCTGCATTTGCCGGCAGCGCTGAGGCGACCAAAGCACTGGTGAACGTCTATGGCGAGTTTCAGGGTTGGACCGATAACCGCCTGTGGCTTTACGACCAGCAAGGCACGGTGACTGCCAAGCAAGTCTGTGCTGTGGCTCGCTACTGCGCCAAGGAGCTGGGTGTGACCCAGATGTTCATCGACAGCCTGATGAAGTGCGTGCAGGGCGAAGACGACTACAACGGCCAGAAGGCATTCGTTGATGAGCTGACTGCCATCGCCCGCGATCACTCGATCCACATCCATCTGGTTCACCACATCAAGAAGCCCGCGAGCGAAGACCAGAAGCCTGGCAAGTATGACTTCAAGGGGACCGGTGCAATCACCGACCAGGTGGACAACGTGATCGCCGTGTGGCGCAACAAGCCGAAGGAGCGCAAGCAGGCGGAGGGGAAGCTGGTCGAGGCCGATGAGCCGGACTGCCTCCTGATCTGCGACAAGCAGCGCAATGGCGAATGGGAAGGGACCATCGGCCTGTGGTTCGACAAGGCCAGCCAGCAGTACCTTCCTGGCCCCGGCATGGCACCCATGGAGATGAGCGTCCCTGGAGGCATGGCATGACCGGCGAAATGTTCACCTTGCCCAGCGGGGCAATCATCAAGGTTGGCACTCTGATCGCTGGCACCCAGGACGACTGGAACTGCAGCTACCAGAGCAAGCATCAGGACCATGCGGTGACGCTCCGTGGCGACTTCCTGCGCAAGTATGGGGATCGCTGGTGATGGCTGAAGTCACTCTGAAAACCATCTACGACCGCTGTGATGAGGTCGGCGAATGCTGGATTTGGCGCAATGCGACGGACTCCAATGGCTATCCGATCATCAAGATCGACGGCAAGTGCGTACTGGTGCGCCGCGTTGTCCAGGAGTTGAAGGGAGAACCTGCGGCCCCTCGCCAACCGGTGGCCACCAAATGTGAGGAGCGCGGCTGCTGCAACCCTGAGCATCTGCGCCTGTCCACCGTCAAGAAGGTTGCCATGCGGGCCGCAAAGCGCGGAGCGTGGTCATCGCCGACTCGTTGCGCCAAGGTGGCTGCAGCCAAGCGCGCCAGTCCTGATGCCAAGCTCACCATGGACAAGGCCATGGAGATTCGTCTGAGCGACAAGACCAGCAAGGCGCTGGCGTCCGACTATGGCGTGAACGTGAGCGTCATCAAGGGTATCCGCCAGGGAACGATGTGGCGGGACTACTCCAGCCCGCTTGCTGGTTTGGGAGAGTGGAATGCCCGCTGACAACACCCTAAGCCAGTCCCCCAGCCCTGTCCACGGTAACGGAAACGCTTCGTACCCGTGCAGCAAGGCAGATGTGCCGCCTGGAGGCCCTGGCTTCATCAACTACGGCTACTGCCGCACCAGCCTGGACAGCGCTGCTGGATCAACCGATCCCCGCTGCCCCAAGGACTGCAAGCACAAAGCACCGGCCACTGTGGTCGAGCAATTCAACCAACTGTTCCTGCAGCAGGGCGCACAAGCCGCGGCTGCATGGGCGAAGGATCAACGAGGAGTCACGAAATGAACTGCAAGGAAGGCGACATCGCGTTGTGCATCAAGGGCGAGCATGCCGGAAAGGTGTGCGAAGTGGTTGCTCGCGGTAATAGCTATTGGGAGATTCCTACTGGGCGATTGCTCGACGGATGGCATGTTGCATTCCCCCGCGAGGTTCAGTGGGGACAGGTACATCAGCCCGATATGGCTGCCGAGGGATGGTATCCCGATGAATGGTTGAAGCCGCTCCGAGGTGGAGATGGCGAAGACGAAACCCTGCATTGGGCTCCTGCGCTGGTGAAGGAGGTTGTATGAGCAAGTGCCAATGCACCTTCGCCCAGCGCGCCACCGGCGATGGCTGCCGCTACTGCAATCCGCAGGAGTTCATCGACCGACTGCTTGACTCGGCAGACGAAGAAGGCACCCAGGCCGCAACCGGAATTGAAGCACTGGTATGTGCTGATATCGCTCGCCGCCAGGAGTTCGGGTTGGGTAAATACGGCACGACCGTGGCGGAGAACCCGCTCGAGCTGCGCGCATGGCTGCAACATCTGTACGAGGAGCAGCTAGATGCGTGTGTTTACACGCGCCGCGCCATTGAGGAGCTGGACAAGATCATGGGCTCCACGGGGATGCTCACCCTTCCAGTGAAGGAGATGAGCCATGGCTGAGCGCCTCGAAATCGACCTGTTCAATCGACAGCAGACCAAGGTGGCGCTGAGGGAGCTGCTATTCCCTTTCCTGGGAAGCGTCCTACAGGGTAGCGGTCGTTGGGTTCTGACAGTCACCCGCCGCAAGCGCACTAAGGCACAGAACAGGCGTTATTGGGGAAACGGTGTGCTGTCCCAGATCGCGCAACAAGCCACCACACCAGACGGCAGGCTGTACAGCGCTGAGAGCTGGCACGAAGTTTTCAAAAGGATGTTCATCGGCATCGAGGAATTGCCCAATGGCGAAGTCATCGGCAAAAGCAGCGCCGACCTCACGACAGCCGAATTCTCCGAGTTCTGCGCCAAGGTGGAAGCCTATGCCGCCTCGGAACTGGGCGTGACGTTCTATGACCTGGAGGGCCGATGAAGTCATTTAACCCCAAGCCCCGCCCATGCAAGGCCTGCAGTAACTCTTTCGTTCCGGCCCGCCCGATGCAAACCGTCTGCTCCCCGCGCTGCGCCGCCCGCAAGGTGAAGCAGGACAAGGCGGAGGAGCGCGCCCAGGTGCGCACCCGAAAAGAGGCTATCAAGACGCTTCCAGCCCTCAAGGCAGAGGCGCAGGCCGCTTTTAACGAGTTCATCCGTATTCGGGATGCTGGTAAGCCATGCATCTGCTGCGGCCTGCCGCTGGGTGAGGGTGATGTGGGCGGCGCCTACGACTGCGGCCACTACCGCTCAGTCGGCAGCGCGCCCCAGCATCGGTACAACGAACTCAATGCTCATGCACAACGAAAGCAGTGCAATCGCTGGGGTGCTGGCAGGGCGGTCGACTACCGGGTTGGACTGATAGCCAGGATCGGCCTGGAAGCCGTCGAGGCCCTGGAGGCTGACAACGCCATCAAGAAATGGACTGCCGAGGATCTGCGGGGAATCCGCGATCACTACAAAGCCAAGGTCAAGGAACTGAAGAAAGAGAGAGCCTGATGATTGAAGAACGCTACCTGTCCGCAACCCTGGCTTCCTGCCTGGCAGATGAATCGCACTGCCTGGGTCAGGTCGACGTAATCAAAGCCAGCGGCATGAGCGCCCGGAACATGGCCGCCCACTACCTGCGCTTGATCTCCAAGCCGACCAAGGACGACATGCTGCGGGTCTATGCAGGACTGCTGCGCGTGGTGCAGGATCGCCAACTGCCCGGCGGGACGGATTCCATCGTGGCCGCTATCCAGTGGTTGATGGACCCCCGCTGCAAGGTCTGCAATGCCAAGGGCGTCATCACCAAGAACGACAAGGAGCACACCTGCCCAAAGTGCAGGGGAGAGCGCTTCCGCAAGGAGCCCGCCTGCAGGACGGCACAGATCCTGATCGACTACGTGAAGACCTGCCGTTCGGCTCATGGCGGGCGCATGTTTAAGCTTCTGCAATAAATGCTTGTAGCCCGCCTGAATCTGTGGTAACGTGCAGTCTGCGTTAGTTTGATCATGAATCAGTTTGGGCTGTACTTAGGTCTCCCTTGATTCAGCTGGAACATCCCATGGAATCCATGGCAGGCCCAAGATGATCAAGCACGCCCGAATAGTCCCTCGACAAGACTGGGTGCTGGGCCAAAGCTCTTCACCAACCCCAAGCCCTGATTGCTCACGCAGTCGGGGCTTTCTTTTTTCCGCATCACAAGGCCGACATGAACGACGACGCAATTGAGCAACAAATTCAAGCGAAGGGGCTGACCGCGCCGCGTGTCACCCTGGCCGATCTGAATGCCAACATCGTGCACACCGAGATCGTGAAGCATGTGGCGCCTAGTGGGCAGATCCTGCGCTGGGCTGTTCTGACCACGCGCAGCGGTTTCGCCGTCACGGGGCGTCCGTCTGCCAGTGTGTCGGTTGAGAACGACAACGCGGAGATTGGCGAGGGCGTGGCGATTGAGAACGCTCGGCAGGAACTGTGGCCATTGATGGGCTATGAGTTGCGCTCCAGGCTGGTCAGCCAGTAATCAGTTTCGCCGCCACCAGGCGCATCCCCCAACCACATGCCTTTGCGCAATGGGATGCTAGGCCTGCGTGGCGGCACCTCTTTGGAGATAGCCATGAGCATCAGAAAGAAGCTGGCCTTGTGGCTGTGTCCGGAGTTGGAGCAGTCAATGGAATTGCGGCTCTCTATGGCAGAGCTCAAAGGGAGTGTGCATGCTATTGCTGCGGCCACTGCTGAGAATGCTCGGCACGCGAAGGCTGCTGCAGAAAAGCTGGACAAGGTGAACGCCAAGGCGGATGCCGCTCCATCGCTGGAGCAAATCTATATCGACTGGCGACGAGACATTCGGTTAGCCAGCGAGAAGCTCGCGAAAGAGCGAGCAGACACAGCTTGGCGAACCGAGGTGCTTGATCGCCTGCGCTCCATCGACAACACGCTGACCGCTGTCACCGAGGGTGGTAACGCCATGCGAGTAATCGCCCTCTGAATCAAAGAATCTGACCCCGGAGCCAGCCCGGGCCACGCGAGAGAGGTTTGATCGCGTGGGTATCTCCACCACAAGCTGTTAGGCGCTGGTACAGCGAACGGCATCCCTCAGCCCGTGTGGGTAGGCCGATGAGGGAAATTGCGGCGTATCGATGACCCTCAGCAAGGCGCGTTGATGCGGTTAGGGAGCGTATTGGACGTTGGGAGTTAGCGGCGCCAAGTTGCTGATGGATCAATCGGCCCGCCGCCATACATGATGGCAAACGATCCAACGCAGACAGCAGCCCAAATCCAGAATGCCACTGATTGAGCCTTCTCACTCTTTGGCCAGAAGAGCTTTGCCACACCAAACAGAATGCCGCCCAGCACGGCCGCACTCACAATAAGGGCGAAGCTAATCATAAGATTCTGTAACATATGGTGATTCTATGGCAAAGCCAAAGAAGGCCGAGCCGAGGGCTGATGAACTGATCGGCAGTCGCCCATATCCCCCGATGGGTCTGGAGCGCTACACCCCCGCTGATGGGGTAGCCGAGTGGGTTCAACGCGAAATCCTGGCCGAGGATGGTGGGATACACAACCCTGACCATGCGCACCTGATAGACGCTGACCTGGTGTTCCTCTGGGCGCCCGGCGGATTCGTCAAGGCCATGAAGACCGTGATCGGTCAGGCTGAGGAAGTGATGATTCGATCAGGTGGTTGGCAGAAGGGCCGGCAGGAGCAGCAGTTCCATGACTGGTTCGGCCGAGTGCCTGCATTCATGATCACCTTGGATGCGGCCTACTGTTCGCAGTGCTCGGATGCCGAATGGTGTGCCCTGGTGGAGCATGAGCTTTACCACGTCGCCCAGGCTCTGGATGAGTTCGGCAGTCCCAAGTTCACCAAGGACGGAGTGCCCAAGTTGAAGATCCGCGGGCACGACGTCGAAGAGTTCGTGGGTGTGGTCAAGCGCTACGGACCATCTGGCGAGGTGCAACGCCTTGTGGAGGCTGCGAACGCTGGCCCAGAGCTGCGGATGGGGAACATCGCTCACGCATGCGGCACCTGTATACGGATTGCGGCATAACCTTTACCTCCTTTATACGAAAGCCCGCATATGGCAAAGCTCAGTGAGGCGGAAAAGCGCTTCATTGTGCAAGCGCTGGCCTGCTACGACACGCCGACACAGGTGGTTGAGGCGGTCAAAGAGGAATTTGGCACGGTGCTTGAGCGCGGCCATGTTGGCTGCTACGACCCGACCAAGGTGGCCGGGAAGGACTTGGCCAAGAAGTGGCGCGACCTATTCCATGCAACTCGAGAGGGGTTCAAGCGTGAGGCTGCGGAGATACCAATTGCACAGCGCTCCTATCGCTTGAGGGTTTTGCAACGCATGGTCACCAAAGCCGAGTCCATGAAAAACATGCCTCTGGCTCTGCAAATGCTGGAGCAGGCGGCGAAGGAGTGCGGCGACATGTACGTGAACCGCAAGCCTTTGGATGGTGATGGCAAGGGGGGCGATGCTCCCCAGCCTGTGAGGGTCGTCGTGCAGGTGCAGGACGCAAGCGCCGATGCAGACGGTTAGCCCGCGCCTCAACATTCCCCAGTCTCGCTTCCTCGCTCTGCCGCACAAGTTCCGCGCCTTCGTGGCGGGGTTCGGCTCAGGCAAGACCTGGGTGGGGTGCTCTGGTCTGTCGGCGCATGCGTGGGAGTTTCCGCGCATCAACGCCGGCTACTTCGCTCCGAGCTACCCACAGATTCGAGACATCTTCTTTCCGACCATTGAGGAGGTGGCGCACGACTGGGGACTGAGGACTGAGATCCGGGAGTCGAACAAGGAGGTTCACCTCTACTCCGGTCGGCAATACCGCACGACCGTGATCTGCCGATCCATGGACCGGCCTGAGTCCATCGTTGGCTTCAAGATCGGCCAAGCGCTGGTGGACGAGTTGGACGTGATGACCAGGCAAAAGGCTGAGCAGGCCTGGCGCAAGATCATCGCGCGGATGCGCTACAAGGTGGACGGGCTGAAGAACGGCGTGGACGTGACAACAACTCCGGAAGGGTTCAAGTTCACGCACCAGCAGTTTGTCAAGGCGCTGCAAGACAAGCCGGAACTGGCGAAGCTGTACGGCCTGATTCAGGCCAGCACCTTCGAGAACGCGAAGAACCTGCCGGCCGACTACATCCAGTCGCTGTTCGACAGCTACCCCAAGCAGCTGATCGACGCGTACCTGCGTGGCATGTTCGTCAACCTGACCTCCGGCAGCGTTTACCCCGACTTCGACCGCAGGCTGAATCACAGCTTCGATTCGCTGCAGGGAGGCGAGCCGGTCATGTTGGGCATGGACTTCAACCGCCTGCACATGGCTGCAGTGGCCTATGTCCTGCGGGATGGCTGGCCGGTGGCAGTGGATGAGATCACGGATGGGCGAGACACGCCCTATATGGCGCGCCTGTTCAAGGAGCGCTACCAGGACAAGGGCCACGCTGTCACGGTGTACCCCGATGCCTCAGGACAGAACAGCAGCAGCAAGAACGCCAGCGAGTCAGACCTATCGATCCTTCGAGAGCACGGGCTGACGGTTCGGGTGAATGGCTCTAACCCAGCGGTGGCCGACCGCATTAATGCCGTGAATGCCCTGATCCTGAATGGCGAGGGCATCCGCCGCCTGAGGGTCAACACCTTGCGCTGCCCGAAGCTGACTGAAGCTCTGGAGCAGCAGGCATATGACAAGAACGGGCTGCCTGATAAGTCTAGCGGCGTGGATCACGTGATCGACGCAGCGGGGTATCCCATCGCGCACATGTGGCCCATCGTCAAGAAGGTGGCCACTGTCCAGCAGTTCCGCTGGTAAGCAACAACAAAACCGAACCCGCCCGGGCAACTGGAGCGGGTTTTCTTATGGCAACTCAGGTCAACGAAGTAGATGCACTGATTGCACGCATGCAGGCCGACTGGGCTGTAATCGATGCGCTGCTCGGTGGCACGCCAGCGATGCGGGCCGCCGGGAAGAAGTATCTCCCCCGGCAGCCGCGGGAGTCGAGCGACGATTACGAGTACCGCAAGGCGACATCCACACTGTTTCCGGCATTCGAGCGCACGCTCGCAGTGATGGCTGGCAAGCCGTTCAGCAAGGAGGTCACGCTTTCCGAGAAGGTGCCGACCCAGGTGCAAGACCTGCTGCCGAGCATCGATGACAAGGGCTCGTCCCTGCACACGTTCGCCTTCCGCGCCTTCCGCGAGATGGTGAGCCATGGCTTCGGCGGCATTTTGGTCGATCACACCAAGACGGACGGCAAGGCCAAGACGCTGGCAGACGCTAAGCGTATGGGAGCGCGGCCCTACTGGGTGCACTACAAGCACGGCCAGATCCTGGGGGCGCGATTCGCCCAAGGAGCGAATGGCCTGCAGCTGGTAATGCTCCGGCTGCTGGAGACTGTTGAGGAAGAAGACGGGGAGTACGGCAGCAAGAACGTCGAGCAAGTCCGCGTGCTGCGCCCAGGGTCGTGGGAGATTTGGCGCAGAAGTGGCGAAGGTGAGGGCGCCTGGGCATTGGCAGACAGTGGCACAACTACGCTGGACCGAATCCCGTTCGTCTTCCTGCTGGCCAACCCCATCGGTCCGATGGAAAGCCGACCTCCGCTCAAGGATCTGGCTTACCTGAACGTCAAGCATTGGCAGCAGCAGAGCGACCAGGACGAATCAGCCCGGTTCTGCCGCAAGCGCCTGTTGGTTTTCACGGGCCTGACCAGCGATGACAAGATCACTGTGGCCTCGGACATGGCTGTGCGCCTGCCCAAGGATGCGGATGCCAAGATTGTGGAGGGCTCGGCGGAGTCCATCGAGGTAGGGCGGTCGGAGCTGGAAGCTCTTGAGCAACAGATGATCCAGACCGGCGCTGAACTGCTGGTAGCGAAGCCCGGCCAGCGCACGGCGACCGAGGCAAGCAACGACGCCGAGGCCAACAAGTCCAGCCTGCAGAGTCTGGCGGAGGACTTCGAGGACGCGCTAGACCAGTGCTTGCAGTTCACGGCCGATTGGCTGAAGGCTGGTGAGGGCGGCTCAGTTTCGCTGTTCAAGGACTTCGGCGCGGCCACGCTGTCGGATGCCTCGGCGCAGCTGGTGTTCCAGATGGTCAATTCTGGATGGCTGCCCAAGACTACCGGCATCAAAGAAATGCAGCGTCGCGGCACGCTGGATCCTGCCATTGATCCTGAGGCGGAAGTCGCTGCTGCAGACGCTGATGGGCCAGCCTTGGGAACCATCGGAGGTGAGTAATGGCCTCGGTCAATGACCTGATCCAGTCCGAAGCCATCCGCCACATGGAGGCGCTGCAACGGTATGACAATGGCGTAGTGGCGCGGATCATCGCCCTGTTGAACCGCTCAGACAAGCGGCTCATGGCTGAACTGGCTGCCCGGCTGGAGAGCATGGACGCTGGCAGCTTCACCATGCAGCGGCTGGAATCGCTGCTCACGTCCATCTGGTCGCTGAACGGCGAGGCCTATGCGCAGATCGGCCGGGCCTTGTCCGAGGAACTAAAGCAATTCGTCCCCTACGAGGTCAGCTACCAGGAGCAGATGTTGCAGACGCATTTGCCCGTGGCGGTGCATGTGGCTGCGGTATCCGCAGAGCAAGCCTATGCTGCAGCGCTGTCCAGGCCATTCCAAGGCGTGCTGCTGCGGGACGTGTGGAAGGACTTGGATGCCGGCAAGCTGAAGCGTGTGCGCCAGGCTATCGCTCAAGGCTTTGTTGAGGGTCGAACGACCGATCAAATCGTCAGCGAGATTCGAGGCACAAAGGCCAAGGGCTACGCAGATGGGCTGATCCAGAAAGACAGGCGCGACATCGAGGCTGTCGTCAGGACTGCGCTGGCCCACACTGCCGGAGTGGCGCAGGACAACGTGATGCAGGCGAATACGGACCTGCTGAAGGCAGTTCAGTGGAGCTCAACCCTCGATCTCCGCACGTCTCCGATGTGTCGCATCAGGGACCGGTTGCTGTACACGCCTGACTCGCACAAGCCGATAGGGCACAAGGTGCCATGGCTCAGCGGGCCAGGCCGGCTGCACTGGCGCTGCCGCTCCGGCCAGATGCCGGTGCTCAAGAGCTACAAAGAGCTTGGGATCGACATTCCGGATGTGGAAGTTAGTGCTCGCACACGTGCGAGCATGGATGGACAAGTTCCGAAAGAGACCAGCTACACCGACTGGTTGAAGGAGCAATCCTATGCCCGGCAGGTGGATGTGCTCGGTGAAACTCGAGCCCGACTCATGCGCGACGGCAAGCTGAGCATGGAATCCCTGTACGACAACAAGGGCCGCTACCTGACACTCTCGGACTTACGAGAAAGGGATGCCGAGGCTTTCAGGCGCGCAGGGCTGTAATATTGCGCCGTGACCGACAAACCGCAGCACCTATCGCTAGTCCCGCCAACGCCGCCTGATTCAAAGACGGCGCTGGTGGAGCGCGTCAAGGCCCGGTATCGACCACCTGGGACGCTTCAGTGCGCCAAGTGCGGCGGTCGGGCGACGATGACCGTGGTGAATGGCGCCTGGATTGACGAGAACGGCCGCTATCACCGCGGTACAGTCACCGAGGATCGGGTCTGCTACTTCTGCGACAAGAAGGGCATCTGGTCGCCGATGATGCCGCCTGAGGTGAAGGCGGTGAAAGAGCCGAAGCCGAGGCGAACGAAGCCGACGCCAGTTAAATAAACCCAAGCCAGCCTGAGCGCTGGCTTTTCTTATTGGACAGAGAAATGCTGAGGAAACCTTTAATCCGTCGCAGCGGTCGTGGCTGGTCGTGCGCCGGCCTTGGCAAAGAGGGCAATGGCACCACGCCAAAGGGCGCTTACATGGACTGGCTCAACGAAGCCGCTCTGTACCCATATTACTGAACAAAGCCGAAAGGCTCGCAAACCAGCCCGCCCGGTGCAAGCCTGGCGGGCTTTTTCATGCCCAAAGCAGGATGGCAGAGGGCGCTCCTGGGTTGGATGACCCGCAACCAATGAGGCCGGATGGCCTAGTCACCCTATGAAACTGAAGCTTGATGACCAAGGCCATGTTGTTGTTCAAGACGGCAAGCCCGTCTATGTGAAGGACGACAACTCCGAGCTGGCCTTCGACGTGGTTGGCACCACGCAAACCATTGCCCGGCTGAATGCTGAGGCCAAGTCGCACCGCGAGCGTGCGGAGACGGCAGAGAAGTCCCTCAAGGGCTTTGAAGGCATCTCCGACCCCGCAGAGGCGATCAAGGCCCTGCAGCTCGTCGCCAACCTCGATGCCAAGAAGCTGGTGGATGCCGGCGAGATCGAAAAGGTGAAGGCGGAAATCGGCAAAGCCTACCAGGGCCAACTGGACGAAGCCAAAGGCCAGGCATCGAAGCTGGAGCAACAGCTCTACGCCGAGATGATCGGCGGCAGCTTTGCCCGCTCCAAATTCGCTCTGGACAAGCTGGCGATTCCGCCTGACCTGGTGCAAGCCTACTTCGGCAAGGCATTCGCCATCGAGGAAGGCAAGGTCGTCGCCAAGGACGCCAACGGCAACAAACTCTACAGCGCTTCCAATCCCGGCGAACTGGCCGGGTTTGATGAGGCGCTGGAAATGCTGGTCAACCAGTACCCCGGCAAGGATCACATCCTTAAGGGTACGGGGGCCTCTGGATCCGGCGCGCAGGGTTCGCAGGGTGGCGGTGGACAACCAAAGGGCAACTTCGGCGGCGCCAAAGCCGACCGTCTTGCCGCAATCAAACAAATGACATCTGACGCCTAAGAAGGCGAGAAAGGCAAATCATGGCACTGTCTGACATGAAGGTATTCAACGAGTACCTGAAGCGTGCGACCATCGAAACCCTGGCTCAGGACGTGGCCAAGTTCAACGCCGCATCCGCCGGCTCCATCCAACTGACCACCCAGGGCATCGACGGCGACTTCCTGCAGGAATCGTTCTGGGCCGGCATCCACAGCGCACAGCGCCGCGTGGATCGCTACGCTGCCAACGGCGCGCAAACCGCTACGCCGCTGTCCCAGAAGCAGTACGACACGGTGAAGATCGCCGGCGGCTTCGGGCCTATCCTGTGGGAGCCGGGCCAGCTGTCCTGGGTGCAGAAGTCGCCAGAGGAAGCCCTGGAGGTGATCTCGCGCAACCTGTCCGAGGCCATCATGGCCGACCAGCTGAACACGGCCATCGCTGCACTGGTGGCGGCCATCGCCAACCAGGCCGGCGCAACCAACGACGTGTCGGCGACTGCAGGCGTGACCTACAGTGCGATCAACACGGCACATGCCAAGTTCGGCGACGCATCGGCGCGCATCATCGCCCAGGTCATGACCGGCGCGATGTACCACAAGCTGATCGGTCAGAACCTGGCCAACGCTGAAAAGCTGTTCACCTTCAGCGGTGTGACCATCGTGGACATCCTGGGCAAAGCAGTCATCGTGACCGATGCGCCCTCGCTGTTCACCGCCGGCACGCCCGACAAGGTGAAGGTGCTGTCCCTGGTGAATGGTGCCGCAGTCGTCTCGGACGGCTCCGATCTGATCACCAACATCCAGACCAACAACGGCAAGAATCGCATCGAGACCACGATGCAGGCCGACTACACGTTCGGCCTGGGCCTGAAGGGCTACACCTGGGACACCACCAACGGCGGCAAGAGCCCGACCGATGCTGAACTGGCAACGGGTTCCAACTGGGATCTGGTCGCCAACAGCATCAAGGCTTCTGCCGGTGTGATCACCGTCGGCGACGCTTCCAAGTAATCGAAGGGGCTTCGGCCCCTTCTTCTTTGGAGAACCCAATGAAAGAAAAGCAAGTCTGGTACGAGCCGCATCCGGTGTCGCCTGAGCGCAAGGCAGAGCTGCGCGCCAAGGGCTTCCAGATCATCGATGTGGCCTTCATGCCCGAGGGCTACGAGAACCCGGCAGATGAAGGCGAACCCGAAGGCGCAAAGAAGGCCACCGTGGCAGAACTGCGCGCTGCTGCAGGGAAGATCCCTGAGGACGAGGAGCGGGCCATGCTCATCGCTGCTCTATTGGAGCAAGGCGTGGACTTCGATGAGAGCCTGCCCACGGATGAGCTTCGCGCCTTGACTATCACGCCCGCACAGCCGCAGGACACTCCTGCCAAGCGTGGCCGCAAGCCCGCACAGCCACAGGAGTAACACATGCTGATCGTTGCCCCGGCTGAGGGCTATGACAGCCTAGTGACCTTGACCGAGGCGGCGGCTTACATGACCAAGTTCGGTCACTCTTGGCCTGCAGATGAGCCGGCCCAGGAGGTTGCGCTCCGGCGAGCTACCCAGTTCATCCTGGGCGAGTACACCATCGACCCGCAGTATCTCGATCCGGTGGCCCAAAAGGTCAAGGATGCGTGCTGTGAAGCCGCTTGGCGTGCGGCTAAGGGTGAGCTGTTCCGCGATTCTGACGGGCGAATCAAGACCGAACAGAAGGTGGATGAGATCACCACCAAGTGGGCCGAAGGCTCACAGGGCGGGCAGATGCGCTATCAGGTGATTGATGCGCTGCTGCGAGGGATGACCACAGGCGGCGCATTGAACATCAAACTTGTGAGGGGGTAGGGCATGGCAAAGCGCGATACCCGTCCGCCCAAGGTCGCATTCCGCGAAGCTGAGCCGCTCCAGGACTACTACTGCGATGGCAATGGTGGCTGGTACTCGGTCGCAAAGCTTGTTGATGACAGCAAGCACCTGCCGGTATTTGAGGTGCCATTGGCAGCGCTGGACCTGGGCCACAAAATATGGCACGACAGCGACATGCTGGGCCTTGCCTGTCATGTGAAGCGCTGCATGGATGCCGATCTTGATTGCCCGATCTTGTTGGACTGGAGTGGTTCCATTGCTGACGGGCGGCATCGGGTGCTCAAGGCCATAGCACTAGGCAAGCGCACCATCAAAGCTAGGCGCATGACCTGGAAGCCTGAGCCCTGTAGGCGAGAGGTGTGAACCATGGCAATCGACTACGACGAAATCGCCGCGGGCGCCCTGGAGTCCATCCAGGAGGCAGGGCAGGCGGTGACGCTGCATCGGCCCGGGCCTCCTGGCCCATTCGTGCCCGGCCAGCCTGTCACACCGACTGTGATCGACTATCCGGGTGTCGGCGCGCTGTTTGGCTACAAGCAGAACGCCATTGACGGGACAAACATCCTGCATGGCGATCAGCGCTTGCTCCTGGCGCCGCAGATTACGACTGAGCCCAAGACGGGCGACACTGTGACTGTGAGCGCCAAGACGTTCAATGTGGTTCGCGTCGAGGTCGTGTCGCCTGCTGGCGTTCCCGTGCTCTACAAGCTCCAACTGCGAGGTGTGTGATGGGCTTTGCTGAAGACCTCAATGCTCTGTGCAAGAAGGCCGGCGACAAGGCTGAAATGGTCGTGCGTCGTGCCGCATTGGAACTTGGCGGCGAGATGGTCGATAGGTCGCCAGTCGACACTGGGCGCTTCAAAAACAACTGGGTGACCTCAACGGGCGCTCCTGATTCTTCGAGGTCCGCTGACGCCGACAAGGCAGGAGCGCGCGCCCGGGCAATGCTCAATGAAAAGGTGGCCGGTTGGAAGCCGGGGCAGACCATCTGGATTCTGAACAACCTCCCGTATGCGGAGAGGTTGGAGTACGGCTGGTCGAAGCAAGCCCCTGGGGGCATGGTTCGGTTGACCGTCCAGAACTACGCTGAGGCCGTCAAGAAGGCTGCAGACCAAGTGAGGGGCGCATGAGCATCGTTGCAATCGAAACCGCCCTGGAGCAGCATCTGCTGACCCTGGCGACACCGCCGCCCATTGCCTGGGAGGATGTGGCCTACACGCCCACCACCAACCAAGGCTACCTGCGAGTCCACCACCTGCACAACCACCCGCGTGACCTGTTCATCGAGGGCGGGCCTGCTGAACTGCCAGGAATCTTTCAAGTGGATGTAGTGTGGCCCGCAGGCCGCGGCAAGGTAGAAGCCAAGCAACTGGCCGAGCGTGTGGCCACGCTGTTCGCTCCCGTGCAGAACCTGGCGGCCGGAAACCATCGCATCGAACTGGCGCAGACGCCATCCATCGCTGGTGGCATGCCGGATGAGGGCTGGTACTCGGTGCCAGTCTCCATCTTCTGGCGGGCATTTCCCGTCTGAACCCATCCCATTGAAACGCTAGCCGCCTTCGGGTGGCTTTGGTGTTTGGAGAAGTGCCCATGGACACAATGGCAGATAGAAATAGGAAGCTCGCCGCAAGGCTGAGGAAGCTGGCTGACGCTATTGAGAACGGCCTAGAGTCGCGATATGTCTACATGCGCACCGAGTTCCCGGAGCCAGTCAGGGTGAGCTTTGACGGCAAATATACCGTGGACTACGAAAAGCCAAACGTCACGATTTTCATTGGCTCGACCGACTTTATCGCTGGGCAGCAAGTCTAAGGAAGCGCACATGGATGACCCAAAGCTAGAGGCTGTACGAGCAGCCGCTGACGCATTCGCCAAAGCGTTGACCGCCTATGGCAGACCTGTGGATGTTGAAGTGCGCAAGATCGAGTTCTCGGCCATTAGCCAGGAAGAACCTCGTGTTGTCTACGAATTGCGCCTCTCGCGCACATCCACCGAGCGTCTTTACCCATGAACCCAGTTTCCCAAGAACTCCACCGAACCCTGATCCGCCTTGCCAAAGGCGCGATCTCGGCATGGGAGAAATGGCTAGAAGCCATCTCCCGCTAATCTTTTTCTCTAACCCTGCCTCGCGGCATTGCCACTCCTCACGGACTCGCAAGCCATGTGCCTCGCAGAAATCGGCCCCGCAAGGGGTTTTTTCATTTCTGAAAGGCATTTATGGCCCGCACGCCCACAGGAACAATCCATTCCGTTGCAACCGCTCTCGCAGCCGCAAGAACCATCACCGGCATCTCCAACGCCGCCGAGGCAGTGGTCAGCTCGACCGCCCACGGCTACAGCGTCGGCGATATCGTCGTCATCTTCTCTGCATGGGGTCGCCTGAACTTCCGCGCGTTCAAGGTGAAGTCCGTGACCACGGATACCTTCGTACTCGCTGAGTGCGACACCACTAACACTGAGTTGTACCCCACCGGCAACGGCGCCGGCACGGTGCAGAAGGTCACGACCTGGGTGGACCTGGATCGCACCATGAACCACTCGAGCTCGGGCGGCGAAGCCAAGACCGTGAACGTCAAGTTCATCGAGTCCGACGTGGAAATCGTGCTGAACGACGGCTTCACGGCCGTGCAGCGCACGTTCGAAATGGACGCCGACATGATCGGCACGCCCGCTTACAACGCGCTGAAAACCCTGTCCGCCACCAATGCGGACACCGTGGTGCGTCGCCGCGCGAAGACCGGTGCCATCTCGCTGATCCCGGCCAAGATCGCCTTCAACGAGGAGGAAACTCTCACCGAAGGCCAGGCCGTGGTTGTGAAGGGCACCGTGAACGCCCAGAACATCAGCACGCGCTACGCATCCTGATCCCCAACCCGTCCTTGAGGCGGGTTTCTTTTGCCCGAAAGGGCTCTCCAGCACCGACGCGGCCGCTTCGCTCCTTCAGCGGGGCGGGCGGTCGCGCACGGGCATTCAATCCTCCGCTGAAAGACCAAACCATGGCAAAGCAAAAGACCGTTCCCGTTACCAGCCTGAAGATGATGGCTGGCAAGTCGCCTACCTTCTCTCTCCCCGTGACCGTGAAGAACCTCGACGGCGACGAATTCGGCATCGAGTTCAAGGCCAAGGCCCAGCGCAAAAGCGAATGGGCAGCCTTGCGTGACGGCTTCCGCAAGCAGACCGAGGGCGATGCCGAGAACGCCGCAGAGAAGGCCGAGTTCTCCTTCCAAGACCTGGTGAACGACGGCATGCGTCAAGCCGCAGAGATCGTGACCGGCTGCGTGGAAGGCTGGAACCTGGAAGACGAGTTCAACGTGGACAACCTGGTGGCTCTGGAAGACCAGTGCGGCGGCTCGCTCGCCAAGATCCTGAGCAAGTACGACGCGGCGCTGTTCAGCGGCCAAGTGGGAAACTAACGCAGATTGCCCGCGCGCTGTACGAGCCTCCTGTCACTGAGGCGGAGGCTCGGTCTGAGGGTTTCGAGTTGGAAGACTACGAAACTGAAGTGCTTGAAGTCTGGCCAGACAACGAGCGCGCGCTGGCAATTTTCGACAATGTGGGGACGCGGTGGCTATTCCCGTCCATGGGTGGTTCTCCCATCGGCCTGCGCTGGGAGGCAATCTATCCCTTGATGGACAGGCTGAATCTCAGCAACGACGACTGGAACTCCCTACACGACGATCTCATGGTCATGGAGGTCGAGGCCCTCAAGACCATGCGCGAGTTCGCTCCGAAGCCTGACAAGACTAAGTGAACGGCTGGCTCAATGCGAGTGCTCGGCGACGTACTCAACCAATACGCCGTCGAGACGTGCTTGCCAGCCATCCCCGGTCTTGCGGAAGAACTCCACAACTTCTGGCGAAAGCCGAATTGTCGTGGAAATCTTGGTCGGTGCTTTCTGCGGACCGCGGCGCCGCATGCCAAGTGCTGCTTGGACTGCTGGGGGAAGTACCTCATGGGCCGGGCGGAATCGTGCGAAATCCTCCGTAGTGAGTTCGCGGACTTCGCCGTCCGCATCAATCAGTGGTGCGCGCTTGCTCATATGCCTTGATCTCCCTGCTGTTCGCCTTGCGAAAGCTGATAACACGAATGCCGTCGTTGATGGGGGTGAAGCAGAGCATATGCAGGCGCTGGTCCAACATGCCAGCAGCCACATAGCGCACCTCCGGGTAAGCCTTGCGGCCGTCCACTTCAACGATAGCGCTGTTGAAATCGAAATCGGCTGCGCGCTCGAAAGAAAGGCCGCGCTCAGCGATGTTTCTTTCGTTCTTGGCAGGGTCGAATTCGATGTTCATGGGCAAATTGTAATAACAAAATAGCTGGGACGCAAGAGCTTTATTGTGCTCAGCAAGGACAAACCCACCAAGCGTGGGTTTCTGCATTTCTAGGCTCGCTTCGGCGGGCCTTTTTCGTTTGAGGCCCCTATGAGTGATGTAGCAACTATCGGCATCAAGATAGAAACCCAGGGGTCGGACCGCGCCAGGATGAGCCTGAACGACCTGGCCAGCACTGGCAAGCGGGCTGAGGACGCTGTTTCTGGTCTGCAGGGGGCCAGCGAGCGGGCGCAGCGTAGCCTAGCGACGCTTGGCACGGCTGCCGCTGGTGTTGTGGCTGGCATGGGTGTGCGCGAACTCATCACCCTATCTGACCAGTTCACGAAGTACACCGCTCAGCTCAAGTTGGCAACCAACTCCACATTCGAGTACGCCAATGCCATGGCGCAGGTCCGCAGCATTGCGAACAGCGCACAGCAGGATCTCGCCTCTGTGGGTACGCTGTTCGCCCGGATTGCCAACGGCACCCGAGAGCTGGGCCTCTCACAGCAGCGTATGGCGGCCATCACCGAAACGGTTTCCCTCTCGCTGAAGGTGAGCGGAGCTGCTGCGTCTGAGTCTGCCTCTGCCATGCTGCAGTTGTCGCAGGCGTTTGCCTCGGGCCAGCTGCGCGGCGAGGAATTCAACGCAGTCAACGAAGCTGCTCCTCGGCTGATGAAGGCACTCGCGGACGGTATCGGCGTGCCTGTGGGCGCCCTACGTGAGCTAGCCTCGCAAGGCAAGATCACCAGCGAGATCATGGCGAACGCGCTGCCGCGTGCCCTGCAGGAGCTGCGCGAGGAAGCCAAGTCGGTGCAGACCATCGCCGGCGCTTTCACCGTCCTGAAGAACAACGTCCTGGAGTTCGTCGGCGCTCAGGCCCAGTCCAGCAGCGCAGTGAGCGTGCTGACTGCGGGCATCGAGGGTTTGGCGAACAATCTGAACCTGATCACTGCGGCTGCAGGCGGCATTGCCGCGTCCAAGATGGCGGAAACCATCCTGGGAATCGCCTCGGCTACCACCAAGGGGGTCAGCAGCACCATCGCATATGCGGATGCTCTGACAGCCCAGCGAACGGCTGCTATCGCTGCGGCTCAGGCCGAGGTGAGTGCCGCCACTGCTACTGCAGCGCGCCTAGAGGCAACCCAAGCTGCAATCGTTGTGGCGCGGGAGGAATACGCGACCAAGCTGGCATCGGCCAATGCAACCATTGCTACGTCTCGCGCATCGCTGCAGCAGGCGGCGGCAACCATTGCATCCTCCAGCGCCTCTCTGCAGGCTGCGCAGGCAGCCGGCGCACTGAGTTTCGCGCTATCTGTGGCCCGTGAATCCAGCGTGGCCCTGGCTGGTGCGCAGGCCGCCCAAGTCGCATCCACGGAGGCATTGTCGATAGCAGAGCGACAGCGCGTCGCATCACTTGCTGAGTTGGCGGTCCTTGGTCAGCAGCAGGTCCGCGTGTCGGCGCAGGTGACTGCGGTCACCACGGCGCAGGCCGCCGCACAGGCCGCGCTGGCGACGGCTACCGGTGCAGGCGGCGCAGCCGCTGGCCTTGCCACTCGCGCTCTTGGTCTGCTTGGCGGCCCCATTGGAGCCATCACGACCTTACTGGGTCTCGGAGCCACTGCCTGGATGCTCTGGGGCAATTCGTCCAAGGATTCTCAGACGAAAGCCTCGGATGCCGTTGAGCAGAGCACGGCAGAGATCATCGCCAACCTGAACAAGCAGAACGAGAAGCTGCGGGAGCGCATTGCCCTAGGCAAGCAATTGGGCTTGGCACTTGGGCAGGAGCCTTCGGATGCTCAGCGGCGCCAGGGTCAGCTACGCGGGCAGATTGACAACCTGATGGCCGGGCGTGGGGCCGATGGCGGTGCGCCGCCGCCCGAGGCCGCACGCGTCGCCTTGCTGCAAACCCTGCTGGGTCTGTACGGTCAGTTGGAGACTGAGATAAGCGCCAATACTTCGCTCAAGGGCGAGGACGAAGCGGCCAAGTCAGCCAATGCACTGTTCGAGGCGCGCATGCGCTTACTGGGGGTCAACAAGCAGTACTACGACGATCTGAAGCTCTATCACGATGAGTTGAAGGCCGGGCGAATGACCAATGAGGCATACGTCGCGGCCGTGTCAAAGCTGGCGACTAAGACCTATGAATCTTCGGAGGCTGGTAAGGCTGATGCAGAGGCGAAGCGCGAAGCCGAGGCCGCAAGCCGTAAAGCCGAGTCGGCCCTGAAGAAAGAGGAGGGCGCCTATGCCACCCTCATAACTCAGATAAACCAAGTCATTGCCAAGAACAGGGAAGAGATTGAAGGGCGCAAGAATCTGACTGACAGCCAGAAGCTGGATATTGCCCTAACCGAGTCCCTGAAATCTGGCAAGAAAAGTATTACAGCGGCCCATGAGGCCGAGCTGCGTGCGCGCATTGCAATCGTCAGAGCTCAGGAAACATCGATTGCGCGGACCAAGGCTGAGATCGACGCTATTAATGGCCGCATCCAAGTTGAAGACGAACGCAAGAAGGCAGAGTCCGACCGGCTGAGGTCAATCGAGGCGTTGGATGCCGCACTGATGCGGATGCGCATGAACACGGCGGATGACACCAAGCGCCTTGAGTTGGAAGCCAAGCTCATTGGCGCAACGAATGTCCAGCGGCAAATAGCTTTGAAACTGTTCGATCTTCAAATTGAGAAGGAGAAAGAGCTAGAGAAGATCAAGAACACGGATATGACCGAGGCCGAAAGAGACATTCGGCGGGAACTGGTCAACACCGATTTTGCAAAGCGCGCCGCCAACATAGCCGGCAAAGCCTATCTAGACGAGTGGCAAAAGACAGTGGATCAGGTCGAAACCTGGTTCGTGGACTCGTTCACCCGCATGCTGACCGATGGCAAGGACGGCTGGGAGTCGTTCTGCAAATCTTTGAAGAACTCGTTCCTGACGCTGGTGGTCAAGGAGGTCTACAAGGCCTTCGCTCAACCCTTCGTTGTCAAGATCGTGGCATCGTTGCTGGGGATTACGGGTTTGAATTCTGCACAGGCCGCCTCACAGGCGGCGTCAGGTGGCGGGAACATTCTCAGCAGTCTCGGTTCCGGATACAGCATGCTCTCGTCATTGGGTGCCTTCGGCGGTGGTATGAGCGCTGGCTTCGGTGGTCTGCTCGGCAGCCTGGGGCTGTCTGCCACGGGAACTACGCTGGGCGGCTCTCTGTCTGCTGGCGCCATTGCACTGCAAAGCGGCAACATCCTGGGAGGCCTGGGCACGTTCGTTGGGGCGCTGGGCCCCATTGTGGCTGGCCTGGGTGTCGCGGCTGCGCTGTTGGGCGATGCCTTTTCTACCCGAGGCGCCAACCACGGCGGCTTGGCATACAGCACCAGCGGTATGAGCACGGCTGACACCGCGCAGATGCTCGCCGGCAATCTGGGCTGGAAAGATCCGGTGGAGGATTTCACCGTTCGCGGCAACACCGACAAGGATGCGGCCAAGCAGTTCAAGACCACGATTGACGGCCTGCTCGACATGTACAAAGCCCTGGCCGACGTTGCCCGAGGCCCGACGAAGGAACTCGATGTTGTAGCTGGCTTTGCCACCAACCCGCAGTACAAAGACGAGTCCTCCTACGGCTACTTCCAGATTCTGGACAAGGTAACGGGCGAGCTGCTGCAGTCGTACACCAACCGCGACATGTCGGAAGACGGGCAGAAAGCCTGGACGCAGTATGTGGCGGATCTCGGAAAAGGGATGATCGACCAGCTCCGGGGCGCGGACATCCCATCGTGGATGAACACGATCCTCGATGATCTGGGTGAAACTCCATCGTTCGAG
The DNA here is from genome assembly GCF_054782535.1 of Comamonas humi. Taxonomy (NCBI): domain Bacteria; kingdom Pseudomonadati; phylum Pseudomonadota; class Betaproteobacteria; order Burkholderiales; family Comamonadaceae; genus Comamonas; species Comamonas humi. The sequence goes on from NZ_BAAGSH010000009.1 coordinate 232,825, forward strand.
AACCTGCAAGCCGCGGTGGCGCAGATCCTGGCAATCGACCAAGCCTTCAAGACCTGGAGCGAGAACGTCGTCGGCTTTGCTGGCTTGACGGACAAGCTGCAGGAGTCGCTGTTGAACGCTGCAGGCGGGCTGGAACAGCTCAGCGCTGCGGTCAACACCTACTACAGCAACTTCTATTCGCCTGAGGAGCAGCTCGCCAACACCAAGAAGACCTTGGAGAAGCAACTTGCAGACCTGGGGTTGAGCTTCGACCTGAGCAATGGCGAGGCAGCGAAGGCGGCATTCCGCAAGGCCGTTGAGGATGCTCTTGCAGCCGGCAACACAGAGTTGGCCTATCAGCTCATGAAGCTGGCAGGCACCTTTGCCTATGTTGCAGACGCTGCAGAAGAAGCCACGAAGAAAGCCGAGGAGGAGGCCAAAGCCAAGGAGGAAGAGGCCAAGCGTTCCGCTGACGAAATGGCGCGAATCCGCGAGGAAGAGAAGAAGAAGGCTTGGGACGCTGCCATGGGCAACCTCAACGCCGCCATCTCGCGTGAGAAGGAATACTGGTCGCAGTTCAGCAACGATGCCAAAGACGCTTTGTCCAAGGCATCGAGCTACTTCGACCTGTTCTCCAACTCCGCCAAGAGCTTGCGGGACTCCGTTGAAGACGTTGCCTCGATGCAGGCGGCTGCTGGGATGGTGTTCATCGAGAACGCCCTTGAGAACGCCCGCCGCGGCCTGGGCCTGCCCGACCTGGACAAGTCCAAGAACGCGATCACGGCTGCCACCGGCGGGCTGGTCATGGACAACTACGCCAGTCAGGCTGAGTTGGACTACGACAAGAAGGTGCTCGCGGGCCAGTTGTCGGAGCTGGGTGACTATGCCGACCTTGCCAAGACCGACGCACAGAAGCAGCTTGATCTGGCCACAAGCCAGTTGAAGCGCCTGGACGACATTCAGAAGTTCTGGGCGGACTACGGCAAGGACCAGATTGACGCGACGCTGTCCACCACGGATGCGGTCAACGCGCTGTACAAGCTGCTTGACCCAGCCGAACAGGCGAAGGTGCGCGAGGAGAAGGCCAAGCAAGAGGCCTCAGGCGCTGTCTCAACCAAGCCAACGTACAGCGGCGGCGCTGCGCTTGGTGGCACTGTCGCAGGCAAGCCCAACGGCCCACAAGTCATTGGCTACACGGATGACGGCCGGACCATGTACAGCAATGGCGAGGTGAGCCAATACGCGGCTGGTGAGATCGCCTATTCCTCTGACAGCGGCGTGAACCTCAACTTCAACCGCATGACGCCGGAGGAGTTGCAGCGCATCAAGACCACTGGTCGTGATCGCTATGGCGACCAGTACACCTATGACGAGCAGCGCAAGGCTTGGATGAAAGTTGGCGGGTCATTTGCCGTGGGCACCAATTGGGTGCCCAACGACATGTTTGCCCAGATCCACGAGGGCGAGCGGATCGTTCCGAAGGCCGATAACCAAGCGTTGATCTATGCCCTGCAGAACCAGGGCAGCGGCAATGTTGAGGTTGTTCAAGCCATCGACCGATTGCAACGCCAAGTCGAAGAGCTGACCGAGCAGAACGCCCGTTTGACCGAGTACGCCCGCCGCATGGATGACAACCTCAACCAAGCGACGGAAGGCGGTAATGCAATGCGAACCATTGCTATGCAATAAGGAGCATCGATGTATGTTCTAGACCCAAAGACCATAGGTGATGCGTCCTTCCTGGCTGGCTCCATCCCTGCCGTCGATGCGGCTGCGGGGGAGGTGGCTTGGGTGAGCGGAGCTGCGGTCGCCAAGGAGGATGAGAGGGTATATGGCCGTAGTATCTACAAATGCGCTGCTGTCCCGCCCAATCTCGCAACTCCGCCGGATCAAGATCCCACGAGTTGGCAGCTGGTTCGTCCATCCAACCGCTGGGCACCGTTTGACACCTATGTGCAAACAGCGCAGGTCAACCGGAATGGATCGCTGACCTATGTGCTGAAGATCCCATTCGCCGATGGCCTGGACCTGCAGGGGCTCAAGGGAAGCCGGTTGCAGATCAGTGTGACGGATGGCGTGGGCGGGCCTGATCTCATTCCACCCATCGACACCCGGCTGAACCTGCCTCGCATCGGTTGGTGGAACTACTTCTTCGGCCAGCGCACGCCCATCAAGGCCTACCGGCTCGATGGCATTCCGCGTCGCTCCGGAGCGGTGTTCACCATCACCGTGAGCGCTGATCCTGCCGTGCCTGTCGGCATCGGCTGGATGTCCATCGGCACCTGGACTGCCTACGGAATGACCAGTGTCAACGTGAGGTCCGGCACCCAGTACGGCGCCCAGGCTGAGATCGTGAACTACTCGTTCCGCAAGGAATTCGAGGACGGCACTTTCCGCCTGGTGCCGCGCGGCTCTGCCGTGAATCTGACGATGACCGTCGCCATTGATGCCGCAGATTCGAATCGCTTTTTTAGCTTGATTGAGCGCCTGAAAGACACGCCAGTGTCTGTCTACGCGAGCTCTCTGGGGCGTGATCGCTTCATGAGCACCGTTGGATTCATCAGCGTGGGCTGGCAGCGAAACATCGGCCCAGTGACAAACATGAACGTGAATGTGAAAGGGGTTGTCTAAATGCCCATTGTTCCAATCCCTCCAATCCGAGACCTCGGCACCGTCCCCAACAACAATATGGACGAAGCCACTTTCAACATCACCGCGGAGCAGTTCACCGGCAACATGCCTGGCTGGGGTGATGATGTTGAAGGGGTTGGCGATGCTACCCGCACGAATGCGCTGTACTCCGAGAATCGGGCCACGGCTGCACAGAGCTCGGCCGATGCCGCGGTGGTAACCCTCGGCCAAGTCAATGCAGCAGCGGCTGGGGCGTTCGCCGCCGCCAACTATAAAGGTGACTGGTCCACCCTGACTGGGTCGCTGAACCCTCCCGCTACGGTCACGCACCAGGGCCGCCTGTGGTATCTGAAGCAGGCCCTTGCGAACGTGACCACGCAGCCGCCGGCCCTCGGATCTGCGTACTGGGGGGAGGTCAGCCGAAACGATTTCATCGTCATGCCCGCGCCGGCCGGCAGCACTTCGGCTGCAGATCGATGCCTGTACCGCATGTCCTCGGGCACTTCGGTGCTGGTGCTGCCCGCGGCACCCTGGCACGGCATGGTCGTTGCAGCGGTCAACGTCTCTGGCACGCTGACACCAACGATCCAGCGCAACGGCAAGACTATCTGTGGGGATGCAGAGGACTACGTGATGAATGTCCTGGGCTGGCAGATCGTGTTGCAGTACGACTCTGGCTCGGGCGATTGGCTGACGGTGTCAGGGGTGACTGCATTCACGCCCTACGCAACGAGTCAGCCATTCAATCAGGCCAACAACTGGAACGCCAAGCAGGCATTCCTGGCTGGCGTGTCTCCCTCGGGCGCGGTCAGCATGAACGTGGCTTCCCTGGCCGCGAACACCTATGTGGATCTCCCAGTCCTGACTGCTGTTCCCCACGAGGGCGGGGCAGTGATGCTGTTTGTCTCGATCCGTGATGGCAATGCCGCCTATCACCGGCTCAACGGGGTCATCGTCACGCAGCTGAACTTCTGGAAAGCCAGCGGAACCTCGGTTGCCAACGCTGTGCCGCTGGTCAACCACGACGGCTCCGACAGCGTGGTGCTCTCAGTGCGCCAGAAGACAACCAGCAACAACGGCGGCCAGGCGACGCTCCAGATCGCAGTGAGCGCTGCAATCAGTCCGCGTAGCGGCGCAACCGACCTTACTGTCAGCGCCAAGTTTTTCCTGATGACGTAAGGAGCACCATGACATCAGCAGCACAACAAGCCCAGGCGCCAGTATCGCTTGCTATCACCGGTGGGGTGTGTGATCTCTCGAAGCGCACTTACTTCCACGCGACGATCAGCGGCAATACAACGCTCTCGTTCATCAACGCGCCGGCTGACGTGATGATCTTCAACCTAGAGATCAATCTCACCAGCGGCACCTTGTCTTGGCCGGGCAACGTCCGCTGGGCAGCTGGGCAGACGCCATCAAGTCTGCAGACGGGGAAGATCCATGTGTTCCAGTTCCAGCGGCCACAGTCCACTGGTGCAGACCAATGGCTCGGCTCTTACTTGCAGAATTTCTGATATGCGCCGCAAAAGTCCATATTTCAAAGGGCCGGTGAGTATCACCATTGCCGCCACGGTGCGCGGTCCCGATATTGCCGCACTGGCCACCGCTGCGGGCTGGATGGGCTTCGAGCCCATTATTTGCACGATCAACAGCGGGGTAGATGTCGCTACGCTGTCGATCTCAGGCATTCCGCACGACTGCCTGACGATCATCAATAGAGGTCGCATTGGCGGTGTCATCAACAGTGGCACTGCGCTCTACACCCGAACCAGAATCGCAATTGACAACAGCTCCGGCACCATTTTCGGCGGAGGCGGCAAGGGTGGTCACGGAGAAACGATTACGGTCGGCCACACGGCCAACCCGACCATCTACAGGGCGACGGGATACGGCGGTATTGGCGGTGATGGCGCTGGATTCAACACCAGCGGCACGCTTGCGCTCTTGAGCGCGCAGCCGGGCCAGGGCGGGAGTACGGACTCGGTCAACCCTGGAACCGGCGCTGCCTACGCCTACGGAGGTAGCGGCGGTCAGGGCGGAGGCATAGGCGCAGCCGGCTTTCCTGGCGCGTACGGTGCGGGAGGCGGGCTGTACACGGTGGTATCTACCTCTGAACGCACCGATGGCTCGCCCGCCGGAGCCTACGTTGACGGGGCCAGCTACGTCACTTGGATTGCAGCAGGAACACGCCAGGGCAATGCCATTAACTGAGGACTCACATGCTTTTCAAGACTGAAACTGAATTTGGGCTGAGCCCTGAAGACATCATTGTGCGGCATCCCGGCGTGTCGTTCCCGCTGCCATTTGAGGCCCTGGACGGGTACATCGAATACCGCAGTAGCGCGCCGCCCGAGTTCGATCCGGCGCTGTTCAAGGCCGTCGAGATCGCCCCTGTCGAGGTCGAACTGACGCCAGCCACGGAGGAAACGCCGGCTGTCACCGAGTGGGTGCAGCAGTGGGAGATCGTCCCGCTTACGCCCGAAGAGATCGCGCAGCGCGAAGCCGAGCGCATCGCGGCGCTGCCCAAGGCGACCAAGCTGGCCTTCCGCAACCGCTTCACGCAGACCGAGAAAGTCGCCATCGAGATCGCGGCCCTCGATGACCCGTCCGCGGCGATGGCCCAGCGCCAGGCTGCTGCAGCTCTGCGGGCCTATCTCGCCGATCTCTCGGCCGCCACCTTCATCGACCTGATGCGGCCGGATACCCGGGCTGGCGTGCAGGCGCTGGAGTCCATGGGTCTGCTGGCGCCAGGTCGTGCGCTGGAGATCCTGGACACGCCGCTGGGTGGCAACGAAATCTACCGGGGATGACATGCTGCTTGCTTCTTTCAAGGGCACCAAGCCCGGCATGCAAGGGGTGGCAAACCGCCTGATCCGCATGCGGCTGCGCGGCCCGTACAGCCACTCCGAACTGGTCTTCGAGCCCGGCGACGGGGTGGGCCATCTCCTGCCCGATGGATCCGAGGCCCAGGGCGATGACGGCTCGCTCTGGTGCGCCTCCAGCGTTGCGGCCGAGCCGCTGCCGGCGTTCTCGCCACGGCGTGCTGGGCACCAGGGCGGTGTGCGCTTCAAGCGGCTGGCGCTGGACCCCGAACACTGGGACCTGGTGCGCCTGCCCGGCGATCCTGCCGCAGCAGCGCTGTGGTTCCAGCAGCATGCTGGCGCTCTCTACGACTGGCAGCTGATAGCTGGGTTTGTGGCCTGGCTCATCCCGGGCCGCTCAGCTCGCTGGACATGCTCCGAGGCGGTGGCCGCTGCGCTCGGCATACCGCCGCGCGAGGCATGGCGCTTCGATCCGTGCTCACTGCACGCAGCACTAAACCGGCCCGCACAAGCGGGCCTTTCTTTTGGAGGGGCCGAATGAGCAACACGACCGAGAACGTTGGGATCGTCACCGGCAAGACGGCGGCCTATGGCGGGGCTGCCACTGCGGCAGTCAGTGGCATGACGCTTTCTGAAATTGGTGTGATTGTGGGTATCGCCGTAGGCGTCCTGGGGCTGCTGCTCGGGCAGTTCTGGAGCTGGCGCCGTGATCGGCGTGAGCAGCGCGAGATGGAGGCGCGAATGCTGCACAAATACGGTACGGGATGGGACGAGCTATGAGCGGCGTCAACATCCCCAGGACTCCAAGCATCCCGGCTTCTGTGGCGCGAAAGGGCGCTATCCCTGCCGTGCTGCTGGCCGCGCTGAGCAGTCCTCTGGCCTTCAACACGCTGGAGAAGCTGGAGGGCAACGTCAAGCAGGTCTATGCCGACCACCTTGCCGGAGGCCTGCCCACGTTCTGTGCTGGCCGAACCGACCGCAGCGCGGCTGTGGGCACAAAGCTGACCGATGACCAGTGCCGCGAGGTGAACAAGGTCACGCTGCTGGAGTACGGCTATGCCGTGCTGGGCTGCGTGGACTGGGACCACCTCAACGCCTCGCGCCTGATCGGCTTGACCATGTTCGCCGTAAATGTGGGCAAGGCTGGCGCGTGCGGCTCGCAGGCTGTGCAGGCGATCAACGCCGGCCGCATCGAGGAGGGCTGCAACCTGATCGCGCGCACGTCCAGCGGCGTCCCGAACTGGAGCAGCGCCGGCGGCGTCTACGTTCAGGGCCTGCAGAACCGCCGCCAGGCCGAGCGCGCGCTGTGCCTGGCCGAGCCGGATGCCGGCACCGTCGCGCCTGCAGTGGTGCCTGAGGCTGTGGAGCCGCCTGCGCCGAAGCCGGATGAAATCGTGGTCACTGGGACGGCTGTCATGGCATCGCCATGGTGGCGCCGCGCGCTGGACTGGCTTGCATTCTGGAGGTGACTATGAAACCCATCGTTGCAGCGCTGCTGATGAGCCTGGCGGCAAACGGCCTTCTGGGCTGGGCCTACCTCGAGCAGCGCGACAAGACCGCCGCCGCGGCGACCAGCCTGCGCGACATGCAGGCCCAGCGCGACGGCGCGCGGGCGGATGCCAGCGCCTGCAGTGACGCTGTGGACGATCTGCGCGACCTTGCGCAGAAGCGCGCGAAGGAGGGCGAGAAGGCCCGCCATGCTGCTGCAGCCACGGCCAGGCCCTTGGAGCGCAGGGCCGACTACACGCTGGGCCTGCAGCCGAAAGACCCATTCAACCAGTGCGCGAGCATGCAGGCCCTCGGCGACGAGTGGTTGCAGGGGAGGGCGAAGCCATGAAGCGCCATGCTTTCACTGTGCTGTTGGCGCTGGCGCTGGTCGGCTGCGCCACGGCTCCGGCCCGCGTCGAGACTCAGCGCGTGAACGTGCCGGTGCCTGTGGCTTGTGATGAGCCGGTGCCCGAGCGGCCCGCCATGCCCACCGAGGCGCTGGAGCCGCGGGTAATGCCGTTCGTGCTGCTACGCGCTGCCCTGGCAGAGATCGACCGCCGTGAGGCCTACGAGATCCGCCTGCGCACCGCGCTGGAGAACTGCATCCGACCACTGCCGAAATAGAAAGAGCCTCCCTGGCGCCAATATGCGGCGCTGGGGAGGCTCTTTTTTCGTTTGCGCGCACTCAGTGTTTGCTTGTTCTGCCTGAACACACATAAATGTGTGCAGAACAGCCGGAATGCATACGTTTATTTCAGATCGGCGAAGTCGGGGAGGGCGCCGGACATCACGACATTGCCCCTTGGAAGTCGGCCGAAAACCATCTAACGAACCTTCGCAAATCCGCATGAAATGGACATCAAGCAGAGGTGCGGCGTTAGACAATAATGCGGTAAGCTATTGATATATATAAACTGCGTTTCCGCTTCGGGTGCAGAGGGTCGCGAGTTCGAATCCCGCCGCTCCGACCATTTATATCAAGGGCTTAGCATCGAAAGGTGCTAAGCCCTTTTGTTATGGTTACGCCGAGGGGTAAACAAAGGGGTAAACAGGTTTTCGTTGTGAATGGATGGCTCGCCCCATCTGTTCCATAGCCCGGAGAGCTCTGGCAGGAGCGGTTCGTTGTGTGTAGCCGCTTTCATTGACCATGTGCTTGCCTGAGCGAGTTGCCGACAGCAGGCATAGTCGCGGAAGCAGGGGTGGGTACCCCGTACAGATCCTCTAGGAGGACCGGGTTTCGACACATATTTCCACATTGGGTGTGTACTTCAGCAACGTGGGCTACCCGCGGTCAACACGAAGTCTTAGTTGGGCCGTCTTGACGCATGCCCGCTCTGCAGCGTTATGCACAGCACGCAGTTATGAACAGTTGGTCAGCCTGAACACGCCAGGGGCTGTGATCGCTCTGGTGTTCGCGCCGACCGGAATTTGAGCCAGTTTTGCGTGTAGTGCCGAAGTAAAACTGAGCCAGGTGTTCAACCTACCCTGCTGCTTTTTTAAGCGGCGGGGTTTGAGGAGTGATCACCATGGACATGATTGGCAAGATCCGACGGCTGCACGCGAGGGACAAGCTGTCGGAGCGCGAGATCGCGCGCAAGACGGGACTATCTCGCAACACGGTTTCCAAGTGGCTACGCGCGCCGCTGGCCGAAGCGCCGAAGTACCGGCGAGATCCACGCCCCAACAAGCTCAGCCCCTTCGAGGAAGCACTCAAGCAGGCGCTGACGGCCGACGCCCGGCGCCCAAGCACGAGCGGCGCACGGCACGTGCGCTGCATGCCGAGATCAAGGCGGCGGGCTATGTCGGCGGCTACTCAGCCGTCACCGACTTCGTGCGAGCCTGGCGCCAGGGCGAGGGGCAGGCGGCCAATGTCACGGCGTACGTCCCACTGAACTTCGAGTTGGGCGAGGCCTTCCAATTCGATTGGAGCGAGGAAGGCTTGGTTGTTGGCGGCATCTACTACCGGGTGCAGGTGGCGCACCTGAAGCTGTGCGCAAGCCGCGCGTTCTGGCTGGTGGCCTACCCGAGCCAGGGCCATGAGATGCTGTTCGATGCCCACACCCGATCGTTTGCCGCGCTGGGCGGTGTGGCGCGCCGCGGGATCTACGACAACATGCGCACTGCCGTGGACAAGGTGCATAAGGGCAAGGGCCGCACCGTCAACGCGCGCTTCGCGGTGATGTGCGCGCACTACCTGTACGACCCTGACTTCTGCAATGTGGCCTCGGGCTGGGAGAAGGGGCGTGTGGAGAAGAACGTGCAGGACAGCCGCCGGCGTATCTGGATCGAAGCCGCTCGGCGGCGCTTCGGCTCGTTTGCCGAGCTCAACGCGTGGCTCGGTGAGCGTTGCCGGGCGCTGTGGAGCGAGGTGCGCCATCCCGAGCACAGCCAGTTCAGCGTGGCGGAGATGCTCGAGCACGAGCGGCCTCACCTGATGCCCATGCCCGAGCCCTTCGACGGCTACGTGGAGAAGCCCGCGCGCGTGTCCAGCACCTGCCTGGTGTCGGTGGCGCGCAACCGCTACTCGGTGCCGTGTGAGCTGGCCGGCCAGATGGTCAGCACACGGCTGTATCCGAGCAGTGTGGTTGTTGTCGCCGATGATGTGGTGGATGCTCGCCACGAGCGCCTGAGCAATGCGGGTGACACCCGCTACGACTGGCAGCACTATATCCCTCTGGTGCAGCGCAAGCCCGGCGCCTTGAGGAACGGCGCGCCCTTCGCAGACATGCCCGAGGCGCTGCAGCAGTTGCGCCGGGGCCTGCTGCGCCAGGCCGGCGGCGACCGCGTGATGGCTCAGGTGTTGGCCATCGTGCCCACCACTGGTCTGGAGGCGGTGATCGTGGCTGTCGAGCTGGCGATGGAGAGTAGTCCCGCTTGCGGGCGCGTAAGCGTGGAGCACGTTCTCAACGTGCTCAGCCGCCTGAGCGCACCAGCAGCCCCGCACAGCGCCGAGACGGGGCTACAGGTCGTCACGCCACCGCTGGCCAACACGGCGCGCTACGACAGCCTGCGCGGCCAGGAGGTGGACCATGCGTGACGTGACTGTTGAGCTCAAGGCGTTGCGCCTGCACGGCATGGCCGGGGCGTGGTTCGATCTCCAGGAGCAGGGACCCGCATCGGGCCTGGATGCTGCGCGCTGGTTGGTCGAACACCTGCTGCAGGCCGAGACAACGGACCGGGCGATGCGCTCGGTGCAGTACCAGATGACCTCAGCGCGCTTCCCTGTGCATCGGGATCTCGCCGGCTTCGACTTCGAGGCCTCGGTGGTGGACAAGAAACTGATCCACCAACTCGCGACGCTGGAGTTCACCGAGGCCGCGCACAACACCGTACTGGTCGGTGGGCCGGGCACGGGCAAGACTCATCTGGCCACGGCCCTGGGAGTCTCGGGCATCACGCGCCATGGCAAGCGTGTTCGGTTCTTCTCGACGGTCGATCTGGTCAACGCGCTGGAGCAGGAGAAGGCCCAGGGCAAGGCCGGGCGCATCGCTAGTGCGCTATTGCGCATGGACCTGGTGATCCTGGACGAGCTGGGCTACCTGCCGTTCAGTCAGGCCGGCGGCGCGCTGCTATTCCATCTGCTGTCCAAGCTGTACGAGCACACCAGCGTGGTGATCACCACCAATCTGGACTTCGCCGAGTGGTCCACCGTATTCGGCGACGCAAAGATGACCACTGCCTTGCTCGACCGGCTCACGCATCACTGCCACATTGTTGAGACGGGCAACGAGAGCCATCGCTTCCTACACAGCAGTGCGACAGCGAAGAAGCGCATCAAGGCCAGGGAGCAGGCTCGCAAGAGCGGCAGCAAGAGCGATGCACCAGACACCGCTGACTGACATGTCGCATCTGGGACAAGGCGCTGTGGGCTTCGCCCTGCGCGCCCTATGAGTCCAATTCCAAGAACTCAAAAGGAGGTCAATAAGCAACGCAGGGCATACACTTATCCACAGCCGACCATCGCTGCGTCGGCTTCCACCCCTGGCTCACGATTCAAGCGGCACGGTGGCTCACTTTTACTTCGGCGCGGACACAGTGGTCGATCCCAAGGCCGCGAAGCGCAGGGCTGGTAAAGCTAAATAAGCCCATCAGAAATATATCTAAACCGCCCGTTGTCTTTGATAACGGGCGGTTTTGTTTGAAGCCTGTTACCCTGTACTCCATCCATAGCTCCGATGGAGAACCATGACAGTGTTGATTTCCACGCAGAACTGACCCACTAACCCCCATGAGGAGGGGGCGCGTGAAAATCAACACCCACAGATCGATAAAAACTGTCGTCGGAATATCTGCATGTTCTTTTCATGCGTATTTTAAGAAAAGAGTCCGCTCATATGAATGAAATTTCAATTGTCACATCTTACCAGAGCATGCGCTGGTATGCCTAATTATCTGCCGATGCCTCATTGTGCTTGCGTGGCGTCCTGAAATACAGTTGCTGCAGCATGGGTTCTGTAATAATCTTCCCCTTTATATACTTGGGAATATAACAACTCCCGGGGAGAAAAGCTCTCTCTACTTCTCTCAGAGCTGCCAAACCAAATCCATGAATTCTTAAGAGATTGTGTGGATATGCCTTGATTACCTGCTGCACTGTGATGAAGCCATTGCGAGCCAATGAGTTATATGTTCTTTTTGATAGTTTTCCTGGCAGTGGTATTAGTGGGGTTGATAAGGTGTTGATCATATAATCTTGATTGAGGCGGCTATGGAGATTTACTGTCTGGTATAGTTCAGCTGCCTATTTTTGCGTGGCCGAAATATAGAGAAATTTATCTCTGCGAGAAAAATCATTTCGCAAACTGATTCGGCATAGCTACAAAAATTAGCAGGGCAATCCGGTCGAGCCTCGTAGATACGATATATCTGCTTAGATATCTCTTTAGCCCACGATGAAACCAGACTGTTGATTTCCACGCAGAACTGACTCACTAATCCCCAGGACTCCCATCCAAACCTGACTCGCGTACAGGCCCTGATCTGCGCTTCTTGAGTAGCAAGAAGCCTGGACTGATAGACGTGGCAAGACTGAGTGTCATCAGGCGCCGGGCCGGGAGAGAGCAGTTGTCCATCAGAGAGATCGCCCGCCGCACGGGCCTCTCGCGCAACACCATCCGCAGATACAGTACCTCGTCACTGAGGCCTCGCCGGCTCATGGGCCGCGTGAGCCTCGCGTAGAAACCACCCCGCGAGCTTGAACTCGACTGAATGTCCATCATGAATCATCTCCAGTTTCGTCTTCCTCCTTACAAGGCGTCTTTGAAACCGACAGTAGCCCAAATTTATTTTCAAGGCAGTGTGCAACTTGGGCTGCGCCCAGCAGATTAAAAGATCAATTAAAAATCACCCGAAGGTACTTTGCTAATGCTCAGATTAATTTTATTCCACTCGGTATTTTTCTATATCAATACCAGCTCTTTCAAGCTCTTTCATCCACTCCGGCTTCCTGCCGCGCCCATACCAAGTCTTTCCGTTCTTGCGGTATTTCACGGGCGTACCCTTGCTGGCTGAGGCATTTGGGCCAGGCTTGGAAGGAGGGGTAAATCCCAATTGCGCAGGAGTTAATCCATATTTAATTATCTTGGGTTTCACATCAGCCAAAAAGGCTTCAATCTCAGATTGCTTGAGAATTTCAGCATGCTCTTGAAGTTCCTCAATTCTTTCTAAGGCTTCATCATAGGTGGATGGGATAATTTCCATTGACTCGTTACTCTTGCTGTAAGTAGGTTTGATTATTTTGGTTAATCCGGCATTGAATCGAGCTGACCGACCTAGAGATCTCAGGGTTTCAAGGAAAAAAGTCGTGCCGAGCATGCTTTGCTAAACGGTCCAGGTGAAGCAGGCGTTTTTTAATGTTACAGTTACTAGATCGTATTACTGTCCTTGTGATAGCCTGTGTACTACTGAGCAGATATTTTTCAGTCAAGGAACCGTCAGCGCACCACGCATCGCAACCGTCAACTTTTTTGGAGCGGATCAGCTTTTCACTCTGCAGAGGATTGCCGTCAGGCTTTAGCTGAGCAAGGGCTTGAACTGCCAACGTCGGAAGCAGCGTGGCCAGCTCTGAAATGGGCGCGTGGCGCTTCGTCGCTGGCACCTTCTCGGTCACTGCGCGCCAAAATCCATCAAGCAGATTGCAATTCACCAATCATTCAAGAGTCCCGGAAGCATCGGGACCGCGTGCGCATTCACGCTCTCTGCCATCATGCAGTCGTCGGATCACACAACTCCCTTAGAGCGCAAGTCCTGTAGCTCAGCGTCGGTGTAACTCATCTCCTGCTGCAGGACTTGCGCCGTGTGCTCGCCGAGCATTGGGGCTGCTCGGTGAACGACAGGCGTTGCCGAGAAATCCAGAGGGCTGCGCAGGCCTGGCACATTCACCCCTCTGCTGTGCGGCATACGTATCGCAATCCCTCGGTGTTGGACTTGAGGGTTGTCGAACACATCGGCCATGTCATTGATGGGGCCACAGGGCACGCCGGCAGCCTCAAGGCGTACCAGCCAGTGGGCGCAGCTGTTATGCAGCATCAGAGGAGCCAGTTCCCTGCGTAGGGCTCGTCGCGCCTGTACGCGCGCTGCGTTGGAACGAAACCGGGGATACTGGGTAAGCTGCGGACAGCCCAGCACCTTGCACAGCGCTTCGAACTGGCTGTTGTTGCCTGCGGCGATGATCAGGTATCCATCGCTGCAGCGGAACACTTCGGAAGGCGAGGCAATGGGATTGGTGTTGCCCATGCGTTGAGGGAGGTCGCCAGTCATCAGGTATCCCAGCGCGAGATGGCCGTTGAGGGCCACTGACGAGTCCAGCATGGACGCGTCGATATACTGGCCCTGCCCGGTACGTAGGCGATGGAACAGCGCGCTGGCCACCGCAATGCAGGCATTGAGGCCGGTGGTGATGTCGGCAATGGGAATGGCTGTGCGCATGGGCCCTCCGCCCGGTACTTCGTCCGGATGACCACAGGTGCTCATCAGCCCCGCCTGCCCCTGCAGAATGAAATCGTAGGCGGCGCGCGCCGCCTGGGGCCCCGATTGGCCGAAGCCGGTGACCGAACAGTAGACCAAGTCGGGCCGGCGTGCCTGCAACGTGGGATAGTCCAGTCCATACCGTGCGAGTGTGCCGACCTTGTAGTTCTCCACTACGACGTCGCACTGGGCGGCCAGGTCCTGCACCAAGCGGGAACCTTCGGGTGATGCGATGTCGATGGTGATGGAGTGCTTGCCACGGTTGTAGGCAAGGTACAGGGCCGAGTCATTGCTGGGGTTGCCGGAGTCATCGGGCAAGAATGGGCCCATGCGCCGGGTGTCATCGCCTTCACCAGGCTTTTCCACCTTGTAGACGGTGGCTCCCATGTCGGCCAGGTATTGGGTGCACAGCGGGCCGGCGATGACGCGCGTCAAGTCCAGTACCTTGATGCCTTCGAAAATACCAGGCATGGTGTTACTCCAGATGGATATTGGCTTTTTTGATGACTTCGGCCCAGCGCTTGGCTTCGCTCTGGATGAAGCTGTCGAACTGCTCGGGCGTGCCGCCCACCGGGTCAATGCCGTATTCGATCAGCTTGGCATGTATGTCCGGGGCATTCACCACGGCCTGTATCTCGGTGGAAAGCCGGTTCACGATGTCCCTGGGAGTCTTGGCCGGTGCCAGCAGCCCAATCCAGCTGCCACCGGTCATGCTGGGGTAGCCGGACTCGGCCATGGTCGGCACATCGGGGGCCGCTGGCCAGCGCCGGGCGCTTGTCATCGCGAGTGCCCGCAGCTTGCCCGCCTTGACGTGGGGCAGCATGGTCTGTACTGAATCGAAGATGGTTGCGACCTGGCCGGAAAACAAATCCGGTAATGCCGGGGCAACGCCTTTGTAGGGGATGTGCGTCATCGGCGTCCCCGTGGTTTGCGTAAACAGCTCCGCCACCAGGTGGGCGCCGGACCCGGCACCACTGGAAGCATAGGTTGCCTTCTGTGGATTGCCCTTGGCCCAGGTGACAAACTCCTTGAGGGTGGTGGGCGGCAACTGAGCGCTGGATACCATCAGCAACGGAATGCCGCCGAATTGGCTCACGCCCCGCAGGTCCTGCAAGGGCGAGTAAGTCATCTTCGGATAGAGGCTGGGGTTGATGGCATGCGCGGCCACCACCACCAGCAGCGTATACCCGTCGGGTGCCGAGCGTGCCACGGCGGCGGAGCCGATCTGGCCGTTGGCGCCTCCCATGTTTTCCACCACGATGGGGGACTTCAGGCGTTCGCTGAGCCTGGCCATTACAAGACGGGTAACGGTGTCTGATACGCCGCCGGGAGTGTAGGGCACGACTATGTGGATGGGCTTGCTCGGATAGGTTTCGTCGGCCATGGCAGGGCCGCAGAGCAGCGCGGCAGCAGTTAGCCAGGCCGTGAGCAGCGCACGGCGCAGATGGGAGGGCATCAGTGTCTCCTTGGTGTGATGGGTGTTTCTCAGGCGGACTTGATCCAGCCTTCCTCAATCCAGCGGCCAGGAATGCGCACGGGGTAGTCCAGCAGCATCTGAGCGAACGACTTGCCCAATGGGTCTGAGCGCAAGCTGGCAATGCCCCCGCCGTCCAGGGCCTGGTGCAGCACGAAGTTCAGCGCATGCAGGCCGGGTACCTCGTAGCGCTCGACCTGACCCTGCACGAGATGCGCAAAGTACGCCTGTACCTGGGGGCCATCCAGCTGCGCGCACAGCAGCGGCAGGAATTCGGGGCGCCGCGCAATCACGCCGATGTTTTCGTCGTCGCCCTTGTCCCCGCTGCGGGCCCAGGCAAGGGTGAGCAGTGGAACTGCGACCGTGTCGCCTTCGATGGCTAGCGAAGGGAGCGTAGGAAGCGCATCGGCAGGCGTGGCAGGGCCCGCAGCAGTGGGTTTCACAGTTTCCCGGGTATTTTCCAGTTCGACCTGCAGCGCCAGCATCTGCTTGGGCATCAGGAAGGAGAACACCTTGATCACCGGCTGCACGTCGGCCCGGCCAGCGAAGGACGACCGGGTGCCGGGCCCCATCGACGTACCGGCGGAGGCGCATTCGCGTTGCAGCAAGCCGAGCGCCTTGGGATCTGCATGCCGCGCAGCAATGCGCAACACCACTTCGCGTGTGGGCAGCGCGCGCGCTTGAGCGCCATATAGCGATTCGCAGCCTAGCAGCTCCACGCAGGTCTGCGTATAGTCGGCCAAGCCGCGTTCGCGCAGCTGGCTGCGGGTGCGTTCGAGCAATGCCTCGGCAGTCTTGCGGGCTTTGGCAGGGGCATCGATGCCACGGATGGCCATCATCAGCTGCAGCTGGTAGCCGTCGCGCCAGGTGCCATTGGCCTTGTAGGTGTCGGTCGGCGGGCGTCCGCGAGCCCCGCTGACACGCACGCAATCCGACCCCACCGGCTCCACTTGCACCTGGCGGAAGTCGCAGGTGACATCCGGCATCAGATAGTTGGCAGGGTCGCCCACTTCGTAAAGAATCTGCTCGGACACCGCGCCGGGATGGACCAGCCCGCCGGTGCCCTGCGGCTTGGTGAGCGTGAAGCCGCCATCCGCTGCGCAGTCGATTACCGGGTAGCCCATATGGGCCCAGTCCGGAACTTGCTGCCAGTCGGTGAACAGGCCGCCGGTGGCCTGGGCGCCGCATTCGATCACATGGCCGGCCAGGGTGCCGGCGGCCAGGCGGTCCCAGTCGTCCCAGCACCAGTCGAATTCATGTGCCAGGGCACCGACCACCACGGCGCTGTCCACGCAGCGGCCGGTGATGACAATGTCGGCTCCCAGCGCGAGCGCCTGGGCGATACCCCGGGCGCCCACATAAGCGTTGGCCGAATACAGTGTGGTAGGCGGCGTCTCGCCGGTGTGCAGGTCGCGCAGCCCCGCTGCGCGCATCTGCTCGAACTGTGGCAGCACATCGTCACCGGTCACCACCGCGATACGAGGGGCGAGTCCCTGCTGCGCCGCGACCGCTGCCAGCGCGTCGCGGCAGCCGTGCGGATTCAATCCCCCGGCATTGGCAATCACACGTATGCCCTTGGCGCATATCGCGGCCAGGTGCGGCGCCATGGCGGCATGCACGAAGTCAGTGGCATAGCCCAGTGCAGCATCCTTGGTGCGGGCGCGCGCCAGGATCGACATCGTGGTTTCCGCCAGGTAGTCGTATACCAGGTACTGCATTCCTGGCACGGCGAGCAGTTGGGGCGTGGCGATGGCGGAGTCTCCCCAGAATCCGCTGGCGCCCCCTATACGGATGGTCCTGGTCATGCCTGTTCTCCGATGCGCAGCAGCAGCGCGCCCTTGCTGGCTTGGCTACCGGCACTCGCGTTCAGCTCCATCACCTGGCCTGCGATGGGGGCGGTGAGGGTATGTTCCATCTTCATCGCCTCGAGCACGAGCAGGCGCTGACCAGCTTCAACGGTGTCGCCATTGCGCACGGCGACTTCCACGACACGGCCGGTCAATGGGGCCGTTATGCGGCCTCCCCCTCCATGCTCCGCTCGGCTCTTGCGGTCATTGACCCGGGCAAGGTGCCAGGCCCGGCCTGCGTGGAAGAGGTGAAAAGCGTCTTCCTCCTCGGCAAGCACCACCGATTCAGCCATCCCATCGCATTCAGCATGCAGCGAGATCCGCTGCGCATCGTTCCAGTATGCATCGCGCAGCGTGAAGTCCTGCGCCGCGGTATCGCAGGCCGCTTGGTCGGTACGGCGCACGCGAGCCACCCATGGTATTTGCTGGGTGTTGACGAGAACCACCCACTGCGCGCTATCGAGCGCCAAGGCTACCCGGGTCGGCTGTGTCCCCAGCATTGGCTTGGTGATATCCGTCTGCCAGTCCGCTATGGCCTGGCCGCCCCCCAGCAGAGCGAGTGCCGCCATGGCAATGGTTCGGTGGGGGGGAATGGGTCTCTCGGACAACCGCGCGCCAAAGCGCTCCTGCACAAAGCCCGTATGCACGGCCTGGCCCTCGGCAAACACTGGATCGCGCAGGCAGTCGGCCAGGAAGGCCTGGTTGCTGGGCAGACCCAGCAGCACGCAGTGTTCCAGCGCCAGCAGCAACTGGCGGCGGGCCGCGTCACGCGTGGCTCCATGCGCGACCAACTTGGCAATCATGGAGTCGTAGTACGCGGTTACCGCGCCGCCTTCCTCCAACGCGTGGTCGACCCGGATGGTCGATGGCACGGCTGGCGGTTGCCAACGCAGCACCGGGCCAGTTTGGGGCAGGAAGCCACCAGGTACGTCCTCGGCAGTCAGCCGCACTTCGATGGAATGGCCCTGGAGCTGGATATCGGACTGCCGTAGGGTCAGCGGCTCGCCGGCAGCCACCCGCAGCTGCCATTCGACCAGATCCAGCCCGGTGACGGCTTCGGTGACGGCATGCTCGACCTGCAGGCGGGTGTTCATCTCCATGAAGTAGAAGTGGCCATCACGGTCCAGCAGAAATTCCATGGTGCCCGCTCCCACGTAGCCAATGGCCTGAGCACTGCGAATGGCGGCCTCGCCCATACGTGCGCGCAGATTGGCATCCACTGCCGGTGAGGGCGATTCCTCGATCACCTTCTGGTGGCGCCTTTGCACCGAGCAGTCGCGTTCACCCAGGTGAACCACGTGGCCATGGCTATCGGCCATCACCTGGATTTCCACATGGCGCGGCGCGATCACAGCGCGCTCGAGAATCAGTTCACCCGAGCCGAAGGCCACCTGGGCTTCAGAGCGAGCCGAGGCCAAGGCCTGAGGCAATGCGGCCGCATTGTCGACCAGCCGCATCCCTCGGCCACCTCCGCCCGATGCTGCCTTCACCATGATGGGAAATCCAATCTTCCCAGCGGCCTGCAGCAGGGCATCGTCGCTTTGGTCGTCGCCTTGGTATCCCGGTACGCAAGGCATGCCGGCTTCCATGACCAGCCGCTTCGCCTGTGCCTTGTTGCCCATGGAACGGATAGCACCGCCCGATGGGCCAATGAAGACGAGGCCGGCAGCATCAACGGCATCGGCGAAATCGCTGTTCTCTGCCAGAAAACCATAGCCTGGGTGGATCGCGTCCGCACCTGCGCGGCGTGCCGCGTCGATGATCGCAGGGATGTTCAGGTACGACTCGCGTGGCGCGGCGCCGCCAATCAGCACCGCGTGGTCCGCAGCGCGCACATGGGGGCCGGAGCGGTCTGCTTCGGAATAGACGGCAACGGACCGGTAGCCCATGCGCCGGACGGTACGCAGGATGCGCACGGCGATTTCGCCACGATTGGCGACGAGCACCGTGTGGAAGGGGCGGATTTGCTTGGGTGTGGTCATATCAGTTGCTTCCCGTCGAAGTGGAGCCATGGGCTGGTACGAGCTGTGCGGCGCGGATGTCATCTGCGCTGAATGTGCGTTGCCAACTGGTCAGGCGCTTGGCTCGGAACGCGGCGATGCCTTCTGCTCCTTCTGCTCGCATACAGGCGGAAAACTGCCGCGCTGCATCGTCCAGCAAGTCCTCGTTGTTGTCATGGCCGCAGCGGCGCAGCAGTGGTTTGAGCGCCCGGTTGGCACCTGGTGCGCAAGTGGCAATGCGGCTCAGCCATTGCGCGAGCAGCTCGTCGAGGGCTGGGCCGTCTGGGGCCAGCGCATCCACCATGCCCAGGAGTTGTGCGGTTTCACCGCTGATTTTTTCGCCGCTCAAGCCCAGGCGGCAGGCCACGCGCTGGCCGAGCCTAGCCACGACAAAGGGGGCGATCTGGGCCGGAATGATGCCCAGCGAAGTCTCGCTGAGCGCAAAACGGGCGCTGTGGGTCGCGAGCACGATATCCGCAGCACAAGCCAAACCCATGCCCCCACCCATGGCCGCGCCTTCGACGGCTGCGATCACAGGTATAGGCAGCGTGTTTAGGCGCTGCATGAAACGGCCGAACTCCCTATTGCGCGCGGCGACGGGGTCTTCGTCGGTCTCGTGGGTATCAAGCCGAGCCTGGAAATTGCCTACATTGCCGCCGGCACTGAAAAAGCCGTTGCTGCCTCGCAGCACAAGGGCTCGCACCGAAGTGTCGGTCGTCGCCCAGTCAATCGCTCGCGCCAGCTCGGCCACCACGCCAGGGGCCAGGGCATTGCGCGTGGCGGGAATGTGCAACGTGGCAAAGAGGACGTCCTGCCAGAGGCGCACGATGACATGGGGCTGAGATTCGATATTCGAGTTCATTGCGAGGCTCTCAGGCGTTCATGTCCATCAGGCCCATCTTGCGCGCGATGACCATCATCATCACCTCGTCGGCGCCGCCGCCGATCGAGCCAAGGCGGTAATCGCGATAGGCACGCGAGACGCGGTTGTCCCAGGTATAGCCCATGCCGCCTTGGAACTGCATGCACCAGTCGGCGATCTCACGGCCCAGGCGCCCGGCCTTGAGCTTGGCCATGGATGCGAGCTCGATCACGTCCTCGCCACGGATGTAGGCTTCTGTGGCCCGGTAGGTCAGCGAGCGCAGGGCTTCGAGTTCAGTCTTGAGCTCGGCCAGCTTGTACTGGATGAACTGGTTGTCGAGCAGCGGCTTGCCGAAGGCGATGCGCTGGCGCAGGTAGGCTGCGGTTTCCTCGATCAGCTCGTTGCTGGACAGGCGCCGTGCCGCGCCGTCGAGCCGCTCTTCCTGGAACTGCTTCATCTGGTAGATGAAGCCCATCCCTTCCTCGCCGATCCGGTTGCGCACCGGCACGCGCACCTCATCGAAAAAGATCTGGGCAGTATCGGACGACCACATGCCGAATTTCTTGATCTTCTGCACCTCGACGCCTTTGGCGCGCTTGCCGTTCTCCTTGAGCGGCACGATGATCAACGATTTGTTCTTGTGCGCTGAACCCTCGGAGGTGTTGCACAGCAGGCATATCCAGTCGGCCTGCGTGCCATTGGTGATCCACATCTTCGAGCCTGAAATCACGTAGTCGTCGCCGTCGCGGCGTGCACGGGTTTTGAGCGAGGAGACGTCCGAGCCAGCGCCCTGTTCGGAGACGCCAATCGAGACCACGACATCGCCGGCAATGGCCGGGGCCAGGAACTCGCGCTTAAGCTCATCCGAACCGAAGGCAGCGAGTGCAGGCGTAGCCATGTTGGACTGCACGCCAATACCCATGCCCACGCCCTGGGCCTTGGCCGAACCGATAGCCTCGGCCGCCGCCAGCGCATACGAAAAATCCAGGCCCAGGCCACCGTAGGCTTCTGGCTTGGTAATGCCGAGGAAGCCGAGTGTGCCCATCTTCTTGAACAGCTCGTGGGCTGGAAAGATCTCATTGGCCTCCCATTCGTCGATGAAGGGATCGATTTCGGCAGCGATGAAGCGGCGGATGCTCGCCATCAATTCATGGTGTTCTTGGGTGTAGAGCATGAGAGGGTCTCCTTCGATAAATTTCTTGGGGAGGGCGCGGCAGGCGCCCGGGTTGGGTCGGGAGTTCAGATCTCCAGGCGTTTGGCGATCAGGTCCTTCATCACCTCTTCGGCTCCACCGCCAATCGTCATCACCTTGACCTCGCGGTAGAGGCGCTCCACGCGTGTGCCGCGCATGAAGCCCATGCCGCCGAGGATCTGCACGGCTGCATCGGCGCAGAACTGGAAAGTCTGCGTCGAGAAATTCTTGGCCATGGCGATCTGGGCGAACGGCGACTGGCCATCATCCAGCCGCGCGGCCAGGTCATCGAGCATGGCGCGCGTGGCTTCGATGCGGGTGGCCATGTCCACTAGTTTGTGGCGTATCACCTGGCGCTGCGACAGCGGTAGTCCAAAGGTGCGGCGCTCCTGCGCCCAGGCCACGGCATCGTGCAGGCAGACCTGCGCATAGCCGCAGGCTGCAGCAGCCAAGGCCAGACGTTCATGGTTGAAGTTGCGCATGACGACGACAAAGCCCTTGCCCTCCTCGCCGATCAGATTGCCGGCGGGGACGCGGCAGTCGGAAAAGCCGATCTCGGCGGTATCCGACGCCCACCAGCCCATCTTGCGCAGCGGGCTGCGCGTCAGGCCGGGCGTATCGCCCTCGACCAGCAGCAGCGACACGCCGCCCGCGCCTGCGCCGCCGGTACGCACAGCGACGGTGAAGTAGTCGGCACGCATGCCGGAGGTGATGAAGATCTTGCTGCCGTTGACGACATAGTGCTCACCCTCGCGACGCGCCGTCGTTGCCAGCTGCGCGACGTCGGAGCCACCTCCGGGCTCGGTGATGGCGAGTGCGGCGATCTTCTCTCCAGCCAGAATGCCGGGCAGCACGCGCCGCTTCAGCTCGTCGCTGCCGGCACTGGCGAGATGCGGCGCACCGATGGTGTGCGAGAACAGGCCCGAGGCCACGCCGCCGGAGCCGCCCCAGGCGCGCTCCTCGCAGAGGATCAGGCGATAGAACGCATCGCACTCGATGCCGCCATAGGCTTCCGGAAAGCCGACCTGCAGCAGGCCGGCGTTGGCGGCCTTGCGGTAGAGCTCGCGCGGGAATTCGCCGGCTTCGTCCCAGGCGTCTGCGTGCGGCGCGACTTCTTGCTCGAAGAAGCGCCGCACGCTGGCGCGGAAGGTTTCGTGGTCAGGACTGTAGTAGCGCGGATTGGGGGCTTGCAGCATGGGCACCTCAGGCAGGATTCAGAAAGCCGGGCGTGCGCGACAGCGGGAAGCCCTCATAAGGGGTGGAGTTGCCATGTTCCGGCAAGACCCACGTGTGCTTGGCATTGGGCACGCCGCCATCCACGCGCAGCGTGCTGCCGGTGATGAAGGCGGCAGCCTCGCTGAGCAGGAAGACGACGGCTGCGCTGACTTCGGACTCGGTGCCCAGGCGTTGCAGGGGGACCTTGCGCGCCAGCAGCTTGATGCGCTCCTTGAATTCGTCCGGGTAGGTGTCGAGTCCGCTGGAAGCAATCCAACCCGGCGCCACGGCATTGACGCGCACGCCGCTGGCTGCCCACTCGCAGGCCGCGGTTTCGGTGAAATTCAGCATGCCCGCCCGCGCCGCGCCTGAGTGCCCCATGCCCGGCATGCCATTCCACATGTCGGCCACGATGTTGACGATGGCGCCGCCGTGGCCCTCCAGCCACTGCGTGTAGCACTCGCGCGCCATCAGGAAGCCGCCAGTAAGGTTGTTGCGCACCACCGCCTCCCAGCCCTTCTGGCTGATGTCGCGCAGCGGCGAGGGGAACTGCCCCCCTGCGTTGTTGAACAGGCCATCGATGCGGCCATGGCGCGCGAGCACTGCAGCCACGGTATCGCGCACGGCGGCCTCATCGCGGATGTCGCATGTATGCAAGCTCACTCGCCCGGGCGCGGCAATCTCGTCCGCCACGGACTGGAGTTTTTCAAGCTTGCGGCCTATCAAGGCCAGTGAGGCGCCCAGGCTGGCGAGCTCGTGCGCGGTGCAGCGGCCGATGCCCGAGCCGCCGCCGGTGATGAGAATGACCTGACCGGCAAAAAGATCAGGGCGGAAGTTGGTCCGGTAGCTCATGGGTGTCGTGCCCGCTCAGAAATTGGTTTTGAGGTTCAGGCGCAGGACTTGCTGCCGCGCTGCCTCGTAGCGCTCACGTGCGAAGGCTGCGTAGGCTTCGCTGTCGAGATAGGCGCTTTCCTGGTTCAGGCGTTCGAGCAACGCGCGGGTGGAGGGCGCTTCAAGCGCGTCGTGGAACGCATCGTGCAAGGGCTTCACCACTGCCGGCGGGAGTCCCTTGGGGCCGGCGATACCGAAGGGCGAGTTGGCCACCATGTCCAGTCCAATCTCGCGCAATGTCGGTACATTCGGCCAGCCTGGCACGCGCCTAGCGGTCCACACCACCAGCACGCGGGCCTTGCCGTCGGCGACCATCGGTGCGATTGAGCCTGCCGTCACGCCCAGTTCGACATGGCCGCCCAACAGCGCGCTGATGATCTCGGCCTCACCTTTATAGGGAACGTGGTTCAGCGTAATGCCCGCACGTTGAGCCATCTCCTCCACTGTCACGTGCATGGTGCTGTTCACGCCGGTGGTGCCATAGCTGATCTGGCCAGGGCGCTTGCGGGCCTCGGTCACCACTGAAGCCCAGTCGGTAAAGGGGGAATTGGCAGCTACCGCGATGCCGAGCGCATAGCCCGACAGATGGATCACATAGGTGAAGTCCTTCCGCGGATCGAAGGCCGTCTTCTGCAGGTGGGGCAGGCGGAAAACCGGCTCGGGCAAGATGGACAGCGTGTAGCCATCCGGTGCCGCACGCAACAGCTGGTTGGCTCCGAGGATGCCGGCCGCACCTGGCTTGTTTTCGATGATCACGGGTTGTCCGAGCGCGCGCGATGCGTGCGCTGCCAGATGGCGTACCAGGTTGTCGGTGGCGCCTCCCGCTGCGAAAGGGACGATCAAGGTTACAGGGCGCTCGGGAAAGCGAGCGCTCCAACTGGCGCCACTGGCCAGCAAGGCGCTGGCCCCCAGACTGCAACGGAGCAGCCTGCGACGTGTGGTTGATGTGGTCATTCGTATGTCTCCTTGTGTTTAGACCGAAGGGCTCGATACCTTGTGTGCCGGAAATCAGAAGCGTGCGACGCCGAATTGCATCGGGCGAGTGGTGCGCTGTCCGGCCTCGCGTATGGTTGCGAGCGCAATCGCCAGCACGGCGCGTGTGTCGCGGGGATCGATGACGCCGTCGTCCAGCAGATGGCCGCTGGTGTAGAAAGCGCTGGCCTGGCGTTCGAAATTGGCTACGATTTCTTCTTTTTGCATGGCCAGCCGGTTCTCGTCCACCGGCAAGCCCTTGCGCTCGGCCTGTTGGCGGGCCACGATCTCGAGCGTGGAGGCTGCCTGCTCACCCCCCATGACGGCAGTGCGAGCGTTGGGCCACGAGAAGCAGAAGCGGGGGCGGAAGGCACGTCCACACATGCCATAGTTACCCGCGCCGAATGAAGCACCGCAATAGATGGTGATCTGCGGCACGCGGGAATTTGCCAATGCTTGGATCATCTTGCTGCCATGCTTGATCATCCCCGCCTCTTCGGATGCCCGGCCGACGATGAAGCCCGTGGTGTTTTGCAGGAAGACAATCGGCGTATCCGACTGGTTGCACAGCTGGATGAACTGGGCAGCCTTGGTTGCGCCCGCTGGGTCGATGGGACCGTTGTTGCTGATGAAACCGACGGGAAAGCCTTCGATGCGGCCATGACCGCAGACCGTGGCTGCGCCATAGTCGGGCTTGAAATCCATCCAGCGCGAATCGTCCGTTAGTCGGGCAATGATCTCGCGCATGTCGACTGGCTGCCTGTGCTGCAGCACCATGACGCCCGCGAGTTCGTCGGTATCGAGACGAGGCGGCTGGAAGGCTGCAGCGCCGCCACCACGCGTCCAGCCCAGATTCGCCACGATGTCACGGGCGATGGCAATCGCGTGGGCATCGTCCTCGGCCACGTACTCGGCGAGGCCGCTGACGCTGGCGTGCATGTCGGCACCACCCAGTTCCTCGTCCGTGGCAATCTCCCCGGTGGCGGCCTTGAGCAGGGGCGGACCGGCCAGGAATGCCCTGCCGCGGCCACGCACCATGACCACATAGTCGGACAGGCCAGGCATATAGGCGCCACCCGCAGTCGACGAGCCGTGCACCACAGTGACCACGGGAAGGCCTGCCGCCGACAGCCGGGCGAGGTTGTAGAACATGCCGCCGCCACGGATGAACTTGTCCACGCGGTATTTGCGCAGGTTGGAGCCAGCAGATTCGACCAGGTGCACGAAAGGCAACTTGTTCTCGAGTGCTAGCTCCTGACAGCGGATGATCTTCTGGTTACCGGCTTCCGTCAGCGCGCCGGCGTCGATGCCCGAGTCCGACGCTAACACCATGCACCGGACACCGGCAATGAAGCCGATACCGGCGATCTGCGAGCCGCCGGGCACGCATTTCAGGGGATCCGGATCGTCGAGGCCATAGCCTGCAAGATTGCACAAGGGCAGGAAGGGTTCGCCTGGGTCCAGCAAGCGCGCCACCCGCTCGCGTGGCAGCAGAGCGCCGCGCTTGGCGAAGCTGGGCGCGGCCTTGGCAGAGGCAAGGGCTGCACGGTTCTCCAGAATTCGCAATTGGTCCACCAGGGCCAGCATTTCGGCGCGCTGCGCCTGAAAGGCTTCAGCGGCGGTGTGGATTCGTGAGTCAAACGGTGTCATAGGAAAGAGTGGGTTGCGGCGTGCACGTATTGAAATTCAGGGGCTGGTTAGCGGCAATCGCAAACTGCTGAAATGTGCATAATGTGCACATCAAGCATCGGACGTGCCATGGCAGGAACACAGAGCATTGATCGCGCACTAACGCTGTTGAGCATTGCCGCCCGACACCACGCGCAGGGAATCTCGCTGGGGGAGTTGGTGGAGGCGGCCCAGTTGGACCGCACTACCACCTATCGCATCGTCTCGTCGCTGGTGCGCGCGGGCCTGCTCAGCAGGGAGGGGCTGGAAGGCCGCTACCGCTTGGGCCTTGAAACGGTTGCGCTAGGGCAACTGGCAATGACCCGCTCGCCGCTGGTGGAGCGCTGCCGTCCAGTGATGATGGCCTTGGCGCGGCGTACGGGTGACCACGTGTTTCTGGTGGTCCGTTCGGGCGATTACAGCCATTGCTTGCATCTGGAAGAGGGCAGCCGGCCGGTAAAGGGCTTTGCGGAAACGGTGGGGAGTACGCGTCTGCTGGGCCAGGGGGTTCCGAGCTTCACCTTGCTGGCATGCATGGCGGATGACGCCATTCATGCGCACTATGTGCGCCACCAGATGGACTATAAGGCGTACAACCTAACGGAGAGCCGGCTGATGCGCTGGGTGCGCCAGACGCGCGAACATGGTTATGCCCAGATCATCGCAAAGGGGCTGGGGGGGATTGGCGTGCGTTTTGACGTAGGGTCGTGCGCGGACGCTGCGCTTGGTGTGCTCACTGCAGCATCGCGCATGCCGCGTGCCCGCGGACCGGATGTGGCGCAGATGGCTCGGGAAGAGTTGTGCCGGTTCGGCTGGAACGTGTCGTGAAGATTGAATTCAACTAGCTTTCTGGCACAGCAGATTCGGCAGGCAATGCTCTGCTATGCCAAGAAGCTTACGCGCATGGCGGCCTCTAATTGGAGGGATTAAAGTTGTGGTCAATTCGGGTACGACCTTGCCTAATGCCCGATCTAGGTCATAACTCGGACATAGACAGAAGAGCCGCCATAGAGCACATTCTTGTGCTGGGGGCTGGCGATTGTGATCTATGCCTAACTTTGCATGCGGCAGGAGGCGATGGCTTGCCGCATGCGATATAAAACGGGGTCTGCCGCTTTATCCATGGATCCATCATGAACCGCACCGAACTCGTCGAAATCCTCGCGTCCAAGAACAACCTGTCCAAGGCGGCAGCTAATGCCGTGCTCGAAACCCTGATCGAGACCGTCCAGACCGCCGTCAAGAAGGGCGATCCGGTGCAACTGATCGGCTTTGGCACCTTCAAGTCGGCCAAGCGTGCGGCACGCACCGGCAAGAACCCTTCCACGGGCGCAGCACTCAAGATCCCCGCATCGACAGTGCCGAAGTTCGTGCCAGGCGCCAAGTTCAAGGCGGTGGTCGATCCGAAGGCCGCGAAGCGCAAGGCTGGTAAAGCTAAATAAGAGCGGCTAACAAAACCATGTCATCGTCAAACACCTGATCGACGTTTGACGCTGCATGGGTCAAAACAAGAACAAAGAGATCAGCGCCGCGCTGTTCAAGAAGGTTGCGCCGCTGTTGCCGGTAGTCGCAGCCTCGATCAAGGGCGGTCGCCCGCGGGTGAGCGATGAGATGGCCCTGAACGGCATCCTGTTCGTTCTGCGCACTGGCATTCCCTGGGAAGAGTTGCCCCAGGAAATGGGCTTCGGCAGCGGCATGACCTGCTGGCGGCGTCTACGTGACTGGCAAGGCGCAGGCGTGTGGCATCGCCTGCATCTGTTGTTGCTCGATGAGTTGCGCGGCGCCGGCAAGCTGGACTTCAGCAGAGCCAGCTTGGATGCGGCTAGCGTAGCCAGCCCCCGGGGGGTCAATACACCGGGCCCAACCCGACGGACAGGGGCAAGCTCGGTAGCAAGCGCCATATCATCACGGACCGCCAAGGTATCCCGCTGATCTTCTGCGTCACGGGCGCCAACCGGCACGACTCGGTGGTGTTCGAGCAACTGGTCGATGCCTTGCCGACGGTGCGTGGCTGTCGCGGTCGACCCAGACGCTGGCCGCACAAGTTGCATGCCGACAAGGGCTATGACTTTGCTCGTTGCCGCGCCCACCTGCGCAAGCTGGGCATCACGGCGCGTATTGCCCGGCGCGGTATCGAATGCAATGACCGGCTCGGGCGTCATCGCTGGGTGGTTGAGCGCACGCACGCTTGGTTGGCGGCCTTCGGCAAGCTGCGTACTCGCTTCGAGCGCCGCATTGACATTCATGTCGCGCTGCTTTCTCTGGCTTGCTGCATCATCTGCGTTCGCCATCTCACACCGTTTTGTTAGCCGCTCTAAGCCCATCAGAAATCTATCTAAACCGCCCGTTGTCTTTGATAGCGGGCGGTTTTTTTTGAAGCCTGTTACGCTGTACACCATCCATAGCTCCGATGGGAAACCATGACCGCTTTCTCTGATGCATTCCGGTCCGAGGTCTTACGCATGGCGCGCAAGGAAATCAAAGGAGAGTTGGGAAGCCTGCGCAAGATCGTGGCTGCCCAGCGCTCCGAGATCGCAGCGCTCAAGAAGGACGTGAAGGCGATGCAGTCTCAGATGAAGACTTTGCACAAGTCCGTGGCTCGCCAAGCCCAAGCTGTTCCATCGACCGATCGGGATGCCGAAGCGCCGGTGCGGCGCAAGCGCAGCTTCCAGTTCAAAGCCGATGCCCTGGTGGCCAAGCGGGAGCAATTGGGCATCACGCAACAGGCCATGGCAAGCCTGCTGGAAGCGTCGTCGCTATCCGTGAGCAGATGGGAGTCCGGCAAGGTGGCACCCCGTGCCGCACAGCTGGAGCGTATCCAGGCTGTTCTCAAACTGGGCAAGCGCGAAGCGATAGCCAAGCTGCAGGGCTAGCGGAGCCAACGCTCACCAGAGCCTCCATCGACGAAGAGGCTCCTGCGGCAGCACACTCAACTGCCGGATCTCTGGCAAATGCGATGGCCCATCTGTCGCCGCCCCACCAAACCGGCGGCGCATTTCGCACTCCAGTTCATGAGCCGTGCCGCGGGCATGCCTGTCACCCCGCAATGCCCGATGTCTCCAGGTACGGGCCTGCGCGGTCAACTCATCGTCTGGTAGGTCTCGTGGGTTCATCGCATGCACGATTGTGCCGACCCATTGATGACCCCATGGTGGCGTTTGCGCGCTTGATTTTTCTTGGCGATGAGGGGGCCTCTCTTGTCTCTGCGCGCTTTCGGTAGCTCGCACTCGATCCTAAATTTCTTCAGTCATATATCGTCGATGGGATGCAGGAAACGTCCGCCACGGATTGAGCCTGCATCTCCCTCTGTCGAACCACCCAGCGCCCTTGGCCTTGTGCCAGGGGCGCTTTTTTATGCCCGGAGTGTTGATTTCCACGCAAACCTGACCCACTATTTCCATCGAATCTTGACCCACCCTTGTTCGTGAA
>NZ_BAAGSH010000010.1:0-121410 GCF_054782535.1 Comamonas humi
AGTCGGGGCGTTTTCTTTGCCTACTTTCTTGCACGCGCAAGAAAGTAGGTCGCCCGCCGGGGCGACATCCCGGCCTCTGCCCCCTGCAAGGGAAGCGCCACTGAACAACCTCACATCGCCCAGATCCGCGGCATCCCCCCCGCCAGCCCCCACAGCTCCCCCCGCCACAACGCCCACGCACTCCTGCACCCCCCCATCGCCGGCTCCACCACCGGCGCCAGCATGCGCAGCACCAGCATGTGGTCGTTAGGCGCCGTCACTCCCGCCACCACATCCGGGGGCGCGGACTGCAGCAACTCGTGCGTGGCCTCCAGCAGCGCCTCGCGCTGCGCCCGCGGCAGCGGCGTGCCGCTGGCGAAGACCAGGCTGGCCAGGCAGCGCCGGCCAGCCAGGCCCAGGTCGCCGTCGAGCAGCAGGTGGTCGTGCGCGGCGATCACGCCGCGCTCCAGAAAGTGCCCCGGCCATTCCAGGTGTTGGGTGAAGCGGCCCTGCTCGAACGGCTGGCCGGCCAGCGGCAGGCCCAGGGCCGTCACGTCCCAGGCCAGCAGCTGCGCGCCTTCGGCGAGTTGAAACTCCAGGTGGTTGACCGCCTCGCACGCGTTGTAGGCAATGGCTTCTAGCGGCAGCCATTCCAGCCGCGCACCGGGCGCGAGGCTGAGCCGCGTGCGCTGCAGCGCCGGCTGGCCCAGGCTCTTGTAGAAGCGCGTGGCGCCAGGCGTGGTGACCAGCGCGTGCGCGCCCTCGCCCACGCGCACGGCGATGTCGAGCACGTCGCCGCCGACCAGGCCGCCCGGCGGATGCACGAGCACGTTGTGGCAGATACCCGGCCCTTCCGGGTACAGGCTCTTGAGCACGCGCAGCGGCCCGTCGTGCGTGAAGCGCACGGCCGTCCTGCCCTGTTGCGCGCGGTAGTCGAGATTCAGTTGTGCATGCCAGCCCATGGGCACCGATCTTAGATGGCGACGAGCTTCTGGATGCCCTTTTCCTGCATCTCGCTGCCCGGCCCGCTGGCGATGACTTCGCCGCGCTCCATGACCACGTAGTGGTCGGCCAGCTCCTCGGCAAAGTCGTAGTACTGCTCGCACAGCACGATGGCCATGTCACCCCGGTTCGCCAGCATGCGAATGACGCGGCCAATGTCCTTGATGATGCTGGGCTGGATTCCCTCGGTGGGCTCGTCGAGGATGAGCATGCGCGGCCCCGGCGCCAGGGCGCGCGCGATCGCCAGCTGCTGCTGCTGCCCGCCCGAGAGGTCGCCGCCGCGCCGGTGCAGCATCTGCTTCAGGACCGGGAACAGCTCGTACAGCTCGGCAGGGATCCTGGTACCCGCCGGGCAATAGGCCACGCCCATGCGCAGGTTCTCTTCCACCGTCAGGCGCGCGAAGATCTCGCGGCCCTGCGGCACATAGCCGATGCCGGCGCGTGCGCGCTCGTAGGGCGTGCTGCGCGCGATGTCGCGGCCCTGCCACTGGATGCGGCCGCTCTTGATGGGCACCAGGCCCATCAGGCTCTTGAGCAGCGTGGTCTTGCCCACGCCGTTGCGGCCCAGCAGCACGGTGATCTGGCCGATCTCGGCTTGCAGGTTCACGTTGCGCAGGATGTGCGAGCCGCCGTAGTACTGGTGCAGGTTCTGAACTTCAAGCATTTTTGGCCTCTAGCCCTTATGTATCAAGCGTAAGCAGCTATCTAATTTGACTATCTGCGGAGCGCATGACGTTGGAAACTGGCGCAATCCAGGCCAGGCAGCCGCGCAAGGGCCGCCCCGCCGCGCTGGCTGCGTCCCCCTCCCCTAGCGCGAAGCGCGTAGAGAGAGGGGGAAGGCGCAAAGCGCCTCAGGGGGTCACCTTCCAAGATATACCTCGATCACGCGCTCGTCGGCCTGCACCTGGGCCAGCGGGCCTTCGGCCAGCACGGCGCCATCGCACAGCACGGTGACCTTTTCGCTGATGGTGGCGATGAAGCCCATGTCGTGCTCCACCACCATCAGCGAGTGCCTGCCCTTGAGCGTGAGGAACAGCTCGGCCGTGCGCGCGGTCTCCTCGTCGGTCATGCCGGCCACGGGCTCGTCCAGCAGCAGCAGCCTGGGCTCCTGCACCAGCAGCATGCCTATCTCCAGCCACTGCTTCTGGCCGTGGCTCAGCAGCCCGGCCTGGCGCGTGACGCTGCCGGCCAGGTGGATGGTGTGCAGCACCTCGGCGATGCGGTCCTGCTGCGCGCCGCTGAGGGCAAAGCGCATGGACGCGGCCACGCCCTTGTGGGTCTTGAGCGCCAGCTCCAGGTTCTCGAACACCGTGAGCTGCTCGAACACCGTGGGCTTCTGGAACTTGCGGCCTATGCCCATGGCGGCGATCTGCGGCTCGTTGTAGCGCAGCAGGTCGATGGTGGAGCCGAAGAACACCGTGCCGCGGTCGGGCCGGGTCTTGCCGGTGATGATGTCCATCATCGTGGTCTTGCCCGCGCCGTTGGGGCCGATGATGCAGCGCAGCTCGCCGGGCGCGATGTCGAGGTTCAGGCCGTTGATGGCCTTGAAGCCGTCGAAGCTCACGTGCACGTCCTCCAGGTAGAGGATGCGGCCGTGGGTCACGTCCACCTCGCCTGCCACCACGGGCCGCGCCATGCTGGCGCTGCGCCCGCCCGATTCGGTGCGGTGCTCGCTGCGGTGTTCGCGGTAGTGCTGCAGGCGCTCGTTGCCGGCTTCCATCAGGTCGGGCGTCATGCCAGGGCCTCCTTCACGGGCGCGCTCTTCGACGATGCTGATTGCGCACGGTGCCTGGCGCGCTGGTCGCGCAACTGGCGGATCTGCTGCGGCAGGCGGATCAGACCGCCGGGCATGAACAGCGTCACCACGATGAACAGCGCGCCCAGCACGTACAGCCAGGACTCGGGCGCGGCCACGGTGAGCCAGCTCTTGCCGCCGTTGACGACGAAGGCGCCGAGGATGGGCCCGACCAGACTGGCGCGCCCGCCCACGGCCGTCCACACCGCCATCTCAATGGAGTTGCCCACGCTCATCTCGCCGGGGTTGATGATGCCCACCTGCGGCACGTAGAGCGCGCCGGCCAGGCCGCACATCATGGCCGAGATGACCCAGACCGAGAGCTTGTAGGGCAGCGGGTTGTAGCCGCAGAACATGGTGCGCGATTCGGCATCGCGCACGGCCTGCAGCACGCGGCCGTACTTGCTGCGGATGAGCCAGCGCGAGAACAGAAAGCAGCCCAGCAGCGCCAGCCCCGACAGCGCGAACAGCAGCACCTGCATGGCCTGGGTGTTCAACGGCACGCCCAGGATGCTCTTGAAGCCGGTGAAGCCGTTGTTGCCGCCAAAGCCCGTTTCGTTGCGGAAGAACAGCAGCATGGCCGCATAGGTCAGCGCCTGGGTGATGATGGAGAAGTACACGCCCTTGATGCGCGAGCGGAAGGCGAAGTAGCCGAACACGCCGGCGATCACGCCCGGTACCACGAACACCAGCAGCACCGTCGCCACGAAGCTGCCCGACAGCGCCCAGTGCCAGGGCAGCGCCTTCCAGTCCAAAAA
The DNA here is from genome assembly GCF_054782535.1 of Comamonas humi. Lineage (NCBI taxonomy): Bacteria > Pseudomonadati > Pseudomonadota > Betaproteobacteria > Burkholderiales > Comamonadaceae > Comamonas > Comamonas humi. The sequence continues at coordinate 3,535 of NZ_BAAGSH010000010.1, forward strand.
GCCCATGAAGGCAGGCAGCGCGCCCGGCCCCGCGGCCTCGCGCATCAGGTGCATGCCCATCACATAGCCGCCCAGCGCAAAGAACAGGCCGTGGCCCAGGCTGAGGATGCCGGTGTAGCCCCAGATCAGGTCGATGGCCAGCGCCACGATGGCGTAGCACATGAACTTGCCCAGCAGCCCCACCAGGTAGTCGGTCAGGTGCAGCGCGCTGCCCTCGGGCACCAGCAGATTGAGGGCCGGCGCCACGGCGCAGACTGCGATGAGCACGGCCAGAAACACGGCCCAGCCCCGGGTGCCGAGCAGGGGCTCAGGCCTGGGCAGTTGCAAGGAGTTTTTCGTTGTCATGGATCAAGCCTCGGCGCTGCGGCCCTTGAGGGCAAAAATGCCTTGCGGACGTTTCTGGATGAACACTACGATGAACAGCAGCACGGCGATCTTGGCCAGCACCGCGCCCGTCCAGCCTTCGAGCAGCTTGGACAGCACGCCCAGGCCCAGGGCCGCATACACCGTGCCCGCGAGTTGGCCCACGCCGCCCAGCACCACGACCAGGAAGGAATCGACGATGTAGTTCTGGCCCAGGTCCGGCCCCACGTTGCCGATCTGGCTTAAAGCGCAGCCGGCCAGGCCCGCGATGCCCGAGCCCAGCGCGAACGCGTAGGTGTCGGTGCGCGCGGTGTTCACGCCCACGCACGAGGCCATGGCACGGTTCTGCGTGACGCTGCGCACGAACAGGCCCAGCCGCGTCCTGGCGATCAGGAAGGCCACGCCGCCCAGCACCGCGAAGGCGAAGGCGATGATGGCGATGCGGTTGAACGGCAGCGTGAGGTTCGGCAGCAGCAAGACGCCGCCGCTCATCCACGCGGGGTTTTCCACGCCCACGTTCTGCGCGCCGAACAGGCTGCGCACCGATTGCTGCAGCACCAGGCTGATGCCGAAGGTGGCCAGCAGCGTCTCCAGCGGGCGGCCGTAGAGGAAGCGGATCACGCCGCGCTCCAGCACCGCGCCCACCAATGCGGCCGCCGCGAAGGCCACGGGCACGGCCACGACCAGGTACCAGCCGAACAGGGACTCGGGCAGCCAGCGCTGGAACAGCACCTGCACCAGGTAGGTCGCATAGGCGCCGATCATGATCAGCTCGCCATGCGCCATGTTGATCACGCCCATCAGCCCGTAGGTGATGGCCAGGCCCAGGGCCGCCAGCAGCAGCACCGAGCCCAGGCTCAGGCCGCTGAAGATGGCGCCCAGGCGCTCGCCCCAGGCCAGCGATTCGGCAATCGCCGGCAGCGCGGCCCGGATCGCCTTCTGCACCGCGGGGTCGGTCTCGTCGGCCAGGCGCTGGTTCAGCAGCAGCTGGGTCTCGGGCGTCTTGAGCTGCGCCAGCTGCCGCACGGCCCGCAGGCGCTGCGCGGCATCGTCGCTGCCCAGCAGGCTGGCGGCGCGGGCGCGGCCCAGCAGGGCCTTGACCTGCTCATCGCTCTCGCCGGCCAGGGCCTTGGCGATCAGCGGCAGCCGGGCCGCATCGGGCTCGGCTGCCATCTGCCGCGCGGCCTTGCGGCGCTGCTGCACATCGCTGCTGGAGAGCGCCAGCGCGGCCTGGGCGGACTCGATCACGCCGCGCAGGTAGTTGTTGTTGACGACCTCGTCGGCATCGGCGGGCAGCGTGGCAGCCGCGCCGGTGGCGGGGTCGCTCGCGGCCTCACCCTGCACCACATAGGCCTTGCCGCCGGCCGTGCGCACGGCATCATCGGCCAAGGCCTGCAGGTAGGCGGCCAGGCGGCCGCCTTCGTCGGGCTCCAGCGCGGCGGCGTTGATGGCCGCGGCGCGCGCGTCGTTGTCGTCGGCCGCCGCCATGGCAAAGGCCTGCTCGGCGGTCAGCGCGTGGCTGGACAGCGAAAGCAGCAAGCCCAGTGCGCCCGCCAATGCTATGCGCAGGATTTTCATAGTCAGATCAGTACTTAAGGCTTATGTAGAAAGCGCTGGCAGCTATGGTTTTTCTCCCTCTCCCGCCGGGAGAGGGTTGGGGTGAGGGCCAGCGGCACCTACCAGGCACAGGCCGCCCCTCACCCAGCCGCTCCCCAACGGGGAGAGGAGCCATGCGGTCAGGAACTGCTCTTGCCGTCGGGTTCATCCTTCTTCTTGTCATTGCCTTCGATGAAGGGGCTCCAGGGCTGGGCCTTGATCGGGCCCTTGGTCTTCCAGACCACGCTGAACTGGCCGTCGGCCTTGATCTCGCCCACCATCACGGGCTTGTGCAGGTGGTGGTTCTTCTCGTCCATCTTCACGCTGAAGCCGTCGGGCGCGGTGAAGGTCTGGCCAGCCATCGCGGCGATGACCTTGTCGGTATCGGTGCTCTTGGCCTTTTCCACGGCCTGCTTCCACATGTGGAGGCCGATCCAGGTGGCTTCCATCGGGTCGTTGGTCAGCGGCTTGTCCTTGTGGCCGGCGATGTTCTTGGCCTTGGCGTAGTCGCCCCACTGCTTGATGAAGGCGGTGTTGGTGGGGTTCTTCACGCTCATGAAGTAGTTCCACGCGGCCAGGTGCCCGACCAGGGGCTTGGTGTCCACGCCGCGCAGTTCCTCCTCACCCACGCTGAAGGCCACCACCGGCACGTCCTTGGCCTTGAGGCCGGCATTGCCCAGCTCCTTGTAGAAGGGTACGTTGGAGTCGCCGTTGATGGTGGAGATCACCGCCGTCTTGCCGCCGGTGGAGAACTTCTTCACATCGGCCACGATGGTCTGGTAGTCGCTGTGGCCGAAGGGCGTATAGGTCTCCAGGATGTCGGCGTCCTTCACACCCTTGCTCTTGAGGAAGGCGCGCAGGATCTTGTTGGTGGTGCGCGGGTACACGTAGTCGGTGCCCAGCAGCACGAAGCGCTTGGCGCCGCCGCCCTCCTTGCTCATCAGGTACTCGACGGCCGGAATGGCCTGCTGGTTGGGCGCGGCGCCGGTATAGAAGACGTTCTTGGACAGCTCCTCGCCCTCGTACTGCACGGGGTAGAACAGCAGGCCGTTGTTCTGCTCGAACACCGGCAGCACCGACTTGCGCGACACGCTGGTCCAGCAGCCGAAGACCACGGCCACCTTGTCCTGCGTGATGAGCTGCTTGGCCTTCTCGGCGAACAGCGGCCAGTTCGAGGCCGGGTCCACCACCACGGGTTCGAGCTTCTTGCCCAGCACGCCGCCCTTGGCGTTGATGTCGTCGATGGCCATCAGCACCGTGTCCTTGAGCACGGTCTCGGAGATCGCCATGGTGCCCGAGAGGCTGTGCAGCACCCCGACCTTGATGGTGTCCGCAGCCAGCGCCTGCGAGCACAAGCCCAGGCCCAGGGCCATGGAGGCAGCCAGTGTAGTGAGGGTTCCGCGACGATTCATTTCAGCACTCCCAGAAGGATTGGTCCGGTCACATTGACCGCAGGCCTTGAAGTGCAATTACCGTGCCAGCGCAAATCCGCGGCCTGGGCGCTTTTTCCGCACCAGCACGGTGCCTGTGCACCAGAAGCGGACATTCAATGCGCGGCAAAGCGCAGCAGGTACTCGTAGCTGTTCTCGGTGGTGCGCGCATCGCCCTGCACCGGCACGCGCAGGATCGCCTGCAAGGTATTGGTGCCCGGTGCCGGCACCACGGTGGCCAGGCCCTGCGCGTCGCTGGTCACGGGCGAGCCGTGCTCGCCCCAGCTCAGGCGCACGCCGGCTCGGGGCTGGCCATCCAGCAGTACCAGCAGCTTGAGCGGCTGTCCCGCCTGGGGCTGGCGGCCCTGCTGGGGCACGAGTTCGAACGTCTGGCCCAAAGGCTTTTGCATTACCGCGCCCCACTGCACCACGGTCTTGTGGAACTTGCGCGCATGCACGCCGCGCACGGCACCGGGGTTGCGGTCCATGGGCAGGGGCTGCATCTGCGCATCGCCGCCCGGGGTGCTGAAGAAGCCGTTGTCCAGTTCCACGGCGATCAGCGCGGCCCGCGCATCGGGCTGGATGCGGATGCCATCGGCCAGGCGCTGCACCTGGCTGTCCACGGCGCGGCCGCGCAGGTCGTAGGCGTGCACGCGCTGCAGCTTGGCGGGGTCGAAGGGCTCGACCTGGCCCTCGTGGCCGCCGAACTGCATCACATAGCCGCCCTGCGCATCGGGCTCCAGCCACACGTTGTGCGCCTGCGCGGTGCAGGCCAGCAGCAAGGCGCCGAAGGCCGTGGCGCGCAGAAGAATCGAAGAACGAGAGAGAAGCGACATGGAGGTCCTTTGTTGCTGATTCATAGCGAGACCTGCAGACCCAGTTGCAGCGTGCGCGGCGCGCCGGGCGCCACCAGGCGCTCGCCGCCGATCAGGGCCGTGGTGCTGGCGTAGCGTGCATTGCCGGCATTGCGCAGCCACAGGCTGAGGCTGGCGTTGCGGGCCACACCGGCGGGCAGGCGGTATTGCAGGCCGATGTCTGCCCAGTGGTAGGCGCCGGCCCATTCGGTGTTGGCCGCGTTCAGCGTGCTGCGGCCCACATGGCGCAGCACGGCGTGCACGCTCAGGTCGGCACGCGGGCTCCAGCGCGCATGCACGGTGCTGGTGGTGCCGGGCACGCCGCTGACCTGGCGCCCGAGCAGCGTGGCATCGGCGTTCTGCGTGACCCGCGAGCGCGCGCGGCCCCAGGCCCATTCAAAGTGCCAGTCGCTGCGCGGCAGCCAGTGCAGTTGCAGCTCGGCGCCCTGGCGCAGCGTGGCGCCGAAGTTCTCGTACTCGCCCGGCGCCGTGTTGCGGATTTCCTGGCTCGACGTGATGCGGTAGACGGCGGCATCCACCAGCCACTGCGCCGAGGGCTGCCACTGCAGGCCCAGCTCGGCCTGGCGAAAGATGTTGGATTCCAGCTCGCGCGCGCCCAGCGCGTACTTGGCAAAGTCGCTGGGCAGCGCAAAGCCCTCGGCCCAGCTGGCCCGCAGCGCCGTGCGCGCATCGAGCTGCGCCCGCAGGCCCAGCTTGGGGCTGGCATGGCTGCGGCTGGCCATGCGCCCGCAGGGGTCGTCGCCGGCCTCGGGCCCCAGCGGGCGGCAGTGGCCCGTGAAGCGGTCCCAGCGCAGCGCAGCCGTGGCATGCAGCCAATCGTTGGCCTGCCAGCCGGCCTGGCCGTAGGCCGCCGTGTTGTCGAGCCGCGTGCGGCGGTCGTCCAGTGCCGCGCCGGTGTGCTGGCGATTGATCAGCCCATCCCAGTAGCCGTAGTCGGTGGACTCGCGCACCTGTTCCATGCCCAGCATCCAGTCCAGCGCGCCGCCCGCCAGCGCGGCCTTGCCGGCGAGGTTCAGGCCCGCGCCGCGCACGCTGCGGTCGTAGGCTTCCTCGCGCTGCATCCAGCTGCCGCGGCGCGGCCGGGTGAACCAGCGCGTGAACTCCTGCTGCGTGCCATAGGCAAAGCCCAGCAGGCGGGTGCCGCTGCCCAGGTCGTAGCCGGCATCGAGGCGCAGCGTGCCGAAGTGCTTGCGCGAGCCGTCGCCTGTCACGCGGGGATCCTGGCCCTGCGGGTCCTGCCGCCACTGTGCCTCGGTCAGGTAGCCGGGCGAGTCGCCGCGCGCCTCGTGCCAGCGGCCGGACAGGGCCAGGTCCAGCCGCGGCGTCAGCCGGTGCTTCCAGTAGCCGCTGAGCGTGCTGCGCGAAAAACCCGCATCCGGCCGCACGCCATCGCCGCGCACCTGCTGGGCCGCGAGGTTGATCTGGTCGCCCGACTCCAGCGCCTGGCCCAGCGCGAGCTGGGTGTCGAGCATGCCGTGCGAGCCGGCCGTCACGCCGATGTCGCGGTAGCTGCCGCTGCGGCGCGTGCGCAGCTCGATCAGCCCGGCTCGGTTGTAGTTGCCCTGCAGCACCGAAGTGGGGCCGCGATGCACGGCCACCTGCTCCAGCTCCAGCGGCACGACCACGTTCAGGTCGAAGTAGCCGTCGGCGTGCGACATGGCCTCGTTCAGCGGGATGCCGTCCAGCGTGGCCGCGATGTCGCCGCCATGGCCGCCGCCGGCAAAGCCGCGCAGCACCACGCTGTTGGCCACGCCGTTGAGCTGGTAGTTGCTGACATGCATGCCGGGCACCCGGCTCCACAGCGATTCGACCTCCTGCACGGGCTGCTCGCGCACCTCGTCGGCGCCCAGCGTGGTCACCGAAAACGGCTGCTGCGCGGCGTCCAGCGCCTGGCCCTTGACCGTGGTGGCGGGCAGCTCGGCGGGGGCCTCCTGCGCCGCAGCGGCCAGGCTCAGCACCAACGGCAACCCGCAACACACCAGGCGTGGATTCAACGGCATACGCAAACGCTCTCCCCTATTTTGGAAAGCCCCTGCCGTGCAAGCTTCGTGCCACCGGCGCTGCACCGAAATGCGGTTGCGCATGCACCAATGAGAGGCAAGCCTCACCAGATCGGGCACCCATGCACCACCAGCGCGCATCCGTCCGCCCTCATCGCCGCTTGCACCAGGCCGGCGCACTGGCATGGCAATTGCTTCGGAGAGCTTCCATGGAACTCACACCGCGCGAAAAAGACAAGCTGCTGATCTTCACCGCAGCCCTGCTGGCCGAGCGCCGCAAGGCGCGCGGGCTCAAGCTCAACTACCCCGAGGCCGTGGCCCTGATCAGCGCCTACGTGATGGAGGGCGCGCGCGACGGCCGAACCGTGGCCCAGCTGATGAGCGAAGGCCGCACCGTGCTCACGCGCGCCGATGTGATGGACGGCATCGCCGAGATGATTCCGGACATCCAGATCGAGGCCACCTTCCCCGACGGCACCAAGCTGGTCACGGTGCACGAACCGATCATCTGAAGCTTTTTTGGCCTCCAACCCTTATCCATCAAGCGCAAACAGCTATGAAAAAGATAACAACCATCGCCCTGGCCACCCTGCCTGCCCTGCCCATGGCCGCGCTGGCCCATGGCGGCAGCCACCCGCACACGCATGGCCTGCTGGACAGCTTCGTGCAGGGCCTGGCCCATCCATTCACCGGGCTCGACCACCTGGCGGCGATGCTGGCGCTGGGCGTGTGGAGCGCGTTGACCGTCACCCCGGCCTGGCGCGCGCCGGCCGCCTTCGTGGCGCTGCTGGTGGCCGGTGCGCTGGCCGGCTTTGCCGGCCTGTGGGTGCCGGGCGTGGAGCCGATGATCGCCGCATCGGTGCTGGTGCTGGGCCTGCTGGTGGCCGTGCAAAAGCGCATGCCCTGGGTGCTGGCCGCCGCGCTGGCGGGCGTGTTCGCGTTCTTCCACGGCGCGGCCCACGGCTATGAGCTGGCGGGCGATACCGGCCTGGCGGCCGTGGGCGCGCTGGCCGGCATGGCGCTGGGCTCGGCCGCGCTGCATGTCGCCGGCATGGCCCTGGGCCACGCCGTGGTGCAGCGCCACCAGTGGCTGGCCCGGCTGGCCGGCGCGGCCACGGCCCTGCTCGGCGCCTTCCTGCTGACCCGCCTGGCTTGAAACCTATGACGCACACGAAGCATGCGGGGTGCACCATGATCCCTGGTGAACTGTTCATCGACGCGGGCGAGCATGCCCTCAACCCCGGCCGCCGCACCGTGACGCTGGTGGTGCACAACGCCAGCGACCGGCCCATCCAGGTCGGCTCGCACTACCACTTTGCCGAGACCAATGCCGGCCTGGCCTTCGACCGCGATGCGGCGCGCGGCATGCGCCTGAACATTGCCTCGGGCATGGCCGTGCGCTTCGAGCCCGGCCAGCAGCGCACGGTGGAGCTGGTCGACATCGCCGGCGACCGGCAGATCCACGGCTTTCGCGGCCTGGTGATGGGAGCACTCTGATGGCCACGATGGACAAACGCGCCTACGCCGAGACCTACGGCCCCACGGTGGGCGACCGTGTGCGGCTGGCCGACACCGACCTCGTCCTCGAGGTGGAGCGCGACTTCACGCTGGCCGCGGGCGGCTATGGCGAGGAGGTGAAGTTCGGCGGCGGCAAGACCATCCGCGACGGCATGGCGCAAAGCCAGCGTTCGCGCGAACAGGGCGCCATGGACACGGTGCTGACCAACGCCCTCATCATCGACCACTGGGGCATCGTCAAGGCCGACATAGGCCTGAAGGACGGACGCATCGCCGCCATCGGCAAGGCCGGCAATCCCGACACCCAGCCGGGCGTGGACATCGTCATCGGCCCGGGCACCGAGATCATCAGCTGCGAAGGCAGCATCGTCACGGCCGGCGGCATAGACACGCACATCCACTTCATCGCCCCGCAGCAGATCGAGGAAGCGCTGACCAGCGGCGTGACCACCATGATCGGCGGCGGCACGGGCCCGGCCACGGGCACCTTCGCCACCACCTGCACGCCCGGCCCCTGGAACCTGGAGCGCATGCTGCAGGCGGCCGACGCCTTTCCGATGAACCTGGGCTTTCTGGGCAAGGGCAACGCCAGCCAGCCCCAGGGCCTGCACGAGCAGATCGCGGCCGGCGCCATCGGCCTCAAGCTGCACGAGGACTGGGGCAGCACGCCGGCGGCCATCGACAACTGCCTCACCGTGGCCGAGGACACCGACACCCAGGTCGCCATCCACACCGACACGCTCAACGAAAGCGGCTTCGTGGAGGACACGGTGGCCGCCTTCAAGGGCCGCACCATCCACACCTTCCACACCGAGGGTGCAGGCGGCGGCCATGCGCCCGACATCCTCAAGGTGGTGGGCGAGGCCAATGTGCTGCCCAGCTCCACCAACCCCACGCGCCCCTACACGGTGAACACGCTGGACGAGCATGTGGACATGCTCATGGTCTGCCACCACCTGGATGCCGGCATCGCCGAAGACCTGGCCTTTGCCGAAAGCCGCATCCGCAAGGAGACCATCGCGGCCGAGGACATCCTGCACGACATTGGCGCGATCAGCATGTTCAGCTCCGACAGCCAGGCCATGGGCCGCGTGGGCGAAGTGATACTGCGCACCTGGCAGACCGCGCACAAGATGAAGCAGCAGCGGGGCGCCCTGCCCGGGGACACGCGGCCCGGAGGGACGCCTGGTGATTCTTCGCGCAACGACAACTTCCGCATCAAGCGCTACATCGCCAAGTACACCATCAACCCCGCGATCGCCCACGGCATCAGCCACGAGGTGGGCAGCCTGGAGGTGGGCAAGTGGGCCGACATCGTGGTCTGGAAGCCGGCTTTCTTCGGCGTCAAGCCCAGTTGCATCCTCAAGGGCGGCTTCATCGCCATGGCCGCCATGGGCGACCCGAATGCCTCCATCCCCACGCCCCAGCCCGTGCACTACCGGCCCATGTTCGGGGCGTTTGGCGGGGCTATCGCCAGAACCTCGCTGACCTTTGTCTCGCAGGCCGGCCTGGCCGCGGGCATAGGCCAGCGCTTCGGCCTGCACAAGCCGCTGTCGGCCGTCAAGGGCATACGCGGCGTGCAGAAGCGCCACATGGTCCACAACGACCTGGCGCCGCACATGGAGGTGGACGCCCAGACCTATGTGGTGCGCGCCAACGGCGAGCTGCTGACCTGCGAGCCCGCCACCAGCCTGCCCATGGCGCAGCGCTATTTCCTGTTTTGAAGCGATGATGGAACGATGAAGCTGCATTTCACCCTCGACCCGGCGACCGATCCCCGTGTGGTGGCCTTTCTGCAGGAGCATCTGGACGACATGCACCGCATCTCGCCACCCGAAAGCGTGCATGCGCTGGACGTGGAGCAACTGCGTCGGCCCGGCATCCGCTTCTGGACCGCCTGGGCGCCGCAGCAGGAAGGCCTGGCGCTGGTGGGCAGCTGCGCCCTCAAGCAGCTGGACGAGACCCATGCGGAGCTCAAGACCATGCGGGTCAACCCCGCGTACCGCGGCACGAGCGTGGCGCAGCAGGTGCTGGAGTATGTGACAGCGCAGGCGCTGGCCGACGGCGTGCAACGCATCAGCCTGGAGACCGGCACCGAGGCGTTCTTCGTGCCTGCGCGCCGCTTCTATGCCCGCAACGGTTTCGAGCCTTGCGCCCCGTTCGGCAGCTACCAGCCCGACCCCAACAGCTGCTTCATGACGCGCCTGCTGGCGCCGGCGAAGGGGGCCTGAGCATGCTGCAGGTCTCCAAGTGCCTGTCGCAGGGCCACGGACTCGCAGCCGCCTTGCTGCGGCGCGCCGCGTCGGTCGAGCTGGACTGGGATGTGCGCCAGAAAAGCCGCTTCGCCGCCACCGACAGCCAGGGCCGCAAGCTGGCCGTCTTTTTGCCGCGCGGCCAGGCCGTGCGCGGCGGCGATGTGCTGGTGGCCGAGGACGGCTCGCTGGTCCGCGTGCTGGCCGCGCCCCAGCAGGTGCTGCACATCACGGCCTGCGCCGAGCATGGCAGCCCCTTCGACTTGATGCGCGCCGCCTACCACCTGGGCAACCGCCACGTGCCCATCGAGCTGCAGCCCGACCACCTGAAGATCGAGCCCGACCATGTGCTGGCCGACATGCTGCGCAGCATGCACCTGACCGTCACCGAGGCCGAACTGCCCTTCGAGCCAGAAGGCGGCGCATACGGCGGCCATGTCACCAACGACGGGCATAGCCACCATCACCACGGACATGGGCACCACCATGAGCACGACCACTGAAGCCCCACCGGGCATGGCCTCGGCCACGCTGCTGCAGCTGATGTGGTTGGCCTCGCCCGCGCTGCCCATCGGCGGTTTTTCATACTCCGAGGGGCTGGAGGCCGCCGTCCATGCCGCGCATGTCACCACCGAGGCGGAAGCCGCCGGCTGGCTGGTGCAGCAATTGCACCTGACCCAGGCGCGCGGTGACATGGCCGCCATCGCCCAGGCCTTGCCCGCCTGGCAGGCAGGCGACCTGCAGCGCGTGCAACAGCTCAACGACTGGGTGCTGGCCACGCGCGAGACCAGCGAGCTGCGCCTGCAGACCGAGCAGATGGGCCGCTCGCTGGCCGACTGGTTGCGCAACCAGCACACGGCAGACGCCGGGCGCAGCGCGCAGATCCGGCAGCTGGCGGCGCTGTCGGGCCAGCGGCCCAGCTACCCCATCGCCTTTGCCCTGGCCACCGCCTTCACCGGGGCCGTGGCGCAGCAGGCCCTGCTGGCCTATGCCTTCGGCTGGGCCGAGAACATGGTGCAGGCCGCGATCAAGGCCGTGCCGCTGGGCCAGAGCGCGGGCCAGCGCATCCTCGCGCGCCTGGCCCAGGAAATCCCCGCCGCCGTGGCGCACGCCGAAACCCTGCCGGACGATGCGCGCCAGGCCTTCTCGCCCCTGCTGGCCATTCTCTCGGCCCGGCACGAACACCAATACTCACGCCTCTTCCGATCATGAGCACCGCACTGCACCACATCCCCCACCGCACCAAGCCACTGCCGCCGCTGCGCGTGGGCATAGGCGGGCCCGTGGGCTCGGGCAAGACCACCATCCTCGAGATGCTGTGCAAGGCCATGCGCGACAAGTGGGACCTGGTCGCCATCACCAACGACATCTATACCAAGGAAGACCAGCGCCTGCTGACCATCAGCGGCGCGCTGCCGCCCGAGCGCATCATGGGCGTGGAGACCGGCGGCTGCCCGCACACGGCCATCCGCGAGGACGCATCCATCAACCTTGAGGCCATAGACCGCATGCTGGGCCAGTTTCCCAATGCCGACATCGTCTTCATCGAGTCGGGCGGCGACAACCTCGCGGCCACCTTCAGCCCCGAGCTCAGCGACCTGACGATCTACGTGATCGACGTGGCCGCGGGCGAGAAGATCCCGCGCAAGGGCGGCCCCGGCATCACCAAGAGCGACCTCTTCGTCATCAACAAGACCGACCTCGCGCCCTATGTGGGAGCGAACCTGGACGTGATGCGCAGCGACACCGTGCGCATGCGCACCACGCCCAAGGGCCTCAAGCCCTTCGTGATGACCAACCTCAAGACCTTGCAGGGGCTGGACGAGGTCGTGGCCTTCATCGAAAGGCAGGGCCTGCTGGCGGCGTGATTCGGTGGTGCAGGGCCCCGGGTCTGCTTACAGGAAGCCGGGGTTGCGCGGAAGATAGCGTGTCCAGTCGCCACCCTCGTGCGTGGACATCACCACCATCGGAAGCGTGAACCGCATGCCCAGGCCGGCCGCGATCGTCAATGCCGCGCTGGTGCCGGGAACGAAGACCGAGACCTGCCTGGCCTCTCCCGCGGCGGCCAGCGCCAGCAGGGTCCTGAATGCACCGGGCATGGCACTGCCCTGCATCACCGCGAGCGGCCCTATGTGGCCCGTGGCAGCCAGGTAGGCATAGCCGACGCGCTCGCTTCCATCGTCGAGGAAAACGCCCTGCATGCTGGGATCGCGCAACAGGAACCGGTGGTGCTTCTCCCGCGAGGTTCCCAGCGCCGCCCCATCGAGCTGCCGCAGCATCTCCAGATCGGCCGCCGTGGTGCCGATGGGCACGGTGCGCAGCACAGGGCCATGCAGCCGGCCCGCCAGGGATTCCCGCGCGGCGCTGCACAGGTGCAGGGGCATGCGCGGCAGCAGGCCGTGCCGCACATACAGCCCCTGGGACACGACGTTGAAGGCGAAGGTGATCAGGCTTTTCTCGGTGGCACCGGCGTCGCTGGCCTGCTGCAGGGTGCGCCGCAGCAGTTCGTCGCCTATCGCCTGCCCCTGACGACTCGGCGCTACGAACAATTCCGCCAGGAACCAGAGCCGGCCGCACACCCAGCTCAAGGCAAAACCGACCGTCTCGCCCCCCTCCTCGGCCAGCCAGGCGCCGCGGGGATCGTCTTGCACGCAGAACGCCTGGAAATCCGGCGGCCGCGCCGAAGCGATGGCCCCGAAGCCGTGGCGCTCAGTCAGGTCGTTGATGCTGCGGGCAACCAGTGCTTCCGCATGCGTCAGTTCCTCAACGCGTGCGGGTCGGATGATGAGCGGCATGGGCACCTCCTGCGTGTGGACGCCTGGAGGTATAGCACGAGGGGCAAACGGCAGATGCCGCGGCCCCTGCGGCGGGAGTGCTATTTCCGCCCCGCCCCGTCATTTCTCGCCCGACGCCATCGCTGCGAGTTTGCCCACGGTGTTCAAGTTACGTGCTGTGCCGATAGATGCTGCGGGCAACCGGAGTTTTGATTGCCCCATGCCGGAGGGATAGTGGATAAAAACCTCCAACTCGCCCACCACTATTTCCTCGTCGGTCCGCCCCTTGGCAGTCTGCAGGGTATCTGGCGCCGGCGCTTGATCGAGAAAGAGAACGGCGACCTTTGCCGGGACTGCGTCAGGAAACGGATTGCGTGCCAGAACACTGCGCATCTGCTCGCCATCGCGCAGGGCCACGCCCACTGGCTTGCCACAGTAATCCTGCAACCGGGCTTCCAGCGCCGACTTCACTGCACGGACCGGCAAGGCCGTGTCGAAGACGACATTGCCGGACTGGATATAGGTGCGCACGTTCATGAAGCCCGCCTGCACGCACATGCTGCGCAGCGCCTCCATCGGCAATGTGCCTGTGCCGCCGACATTGACAGCGCGGAGAAGGGCGACGAGTGTATTCATGCCTCCAAGCCTATCGCAAACGGACCCAACCACGCCTTTCAAGCTTCTGCCCGCAAAGGCTGTCAATGCAAATACAAAAAAGCCCGCATTCATGCGGGCTTCAAGTGATTTCAGTGCCGGGATGTTCTGGCTAAGTCCAACCCCGGAATCACTCCCACTCGATCGTTGCCGGCGGCTTGGAGCTGACGTCGTAGGTCACGCGATTGATGCCGCGGACTTCATTAATAACCCGCGAAGACACCTTCTTGAGCAGCGCGTAAGGCAGTTCGGCCCAGTCAGCGGTCATGAAGTCGCTGGTCTGCACGGCGCGCAGCGCCACCACGTAGTCGTAGGTGCGGCCGTCGCCCATCACGCCCACGCTCTTCACCGGCAGGAAGACGCCGAAGGCCTGGCTGGTCAGGTCGTACCAGGTCTTGCCGGTCGCCTCGTCCTTGAAGTTGCGCAGTTCCTCGATGAAGATGGCATCGGCGCGGCGCAGCAGGTCGGCGTATTCCTTCTTCACTTCGCCCAGGATGCGCACGCCCAGGCCCGGGCCCGGGAAGGGGTGGCGGTAGACCATCTCGCGCGGCAGGCCCAGGGCCACGCCCAGCTCGCGCACCTCGTCCTTGAACAGGTCGCGCAGCGGCTCCAGCAGCTTCAGGCCCAGTTGCTCGGGCAGGCCGCCGACGTTGTGGTGGCTCTTGATGGTGACGGCCTTCTTGCTCTTGGCGCCGCCCGACTCGATCACGTCGGGGTAGATCGTGCCCTGGGCCAGGAAGGTCGCGCCCTTGTGCCCTTGGCCGCTGGCCTTGAGCTTGGCGGCTTCGGCCTTGAACACGTCGACGAACAGGCCGCCGATGATCTTGCGCTTGGCCTCGGGGTCGCTGACGCCGGCCAGCTTGCCCAGGAACAGGTCGCTGGCATCGACGCGCACCACCTTGGCGTGCAGCTTGCCCTCGAACATTTCCATCACCATGTCGCCCTCGTTCAGGCGCAGCAGGCCGTGGTCGACGAACACGCAGGTGAGCTGATCGCCAATGGCTCGGTGGATCAGTGCGGCAGCCACGGAGGAGTCCACGCCACCGGACAAGCCCAGGATCACCTCCTCGTCACCGACCTGTTCGCGGATCTTGGCAACGGCTTCCTCGATGTAGTCACCCATGATCCAGTCGGCCTGGGTGCCGCAGATATCGAGCACGAATCGGTTCAGCAGTGCCTGGCCTTGCACGGTGTGGGTGACTTCCGGGTGGAATTGCACGGCGTAGTAGCGGCGAGCCTCGTCGGCCATGCCGGCAATGGGGCACGACGGCGTGGAGGCCATCACCTTGAAGCCCGGGGGCAGCTCGGTGACCTTGTCGCCGTGGCTCATCCAGACCTTGAGCATGCCGTGGCCCTCGGCCGTGGCGAAGTCCTCGATGCCCTCCAGCAACTTGGTGTGGCCGTGCGCGCGCACCTCGGCATAGCCGAACTCGCGGGTGTTCGAGCCTTCGACCTTGCCGCCCAACTGGCTGGCCATGGTCTGCATGCCGTAGCAGATGCCGAGCACCGGAATGCCCAGCTCGAACACGGCGTCCGGCGCGCGGTCGTCCACCTCGTACACGCTGGCATGGCTGCCCGACAGGATCACGCCCCGCAGCTTGCCGTCGGCGGCGAATTCGCGCACCCAGTCGCTGCTCACATCGCAGGGATGGACCTCGCAGTAGACATGGGCCTCGCGCACGCGGCGGGCGATGAGCTGGGTGACTTGGGAGCCGAAGTCAAGAATGAGGATC
The DNA here is from genome assembly GCF_054782535.1 of Comamonas humi. Lineage (NCBI taxonomy): Bacteria > Pseudomonadati > Pseudomonadota > Betaproteobacteria > Burkholderiales > Comamonadaceae > Comamonas > Comamonas humi. The sequence continues at coordinate 18,730 of NZ_BAAGSH010000010.1, forward strand.
TTGTCGTGTTGCATGGTCATCTCGGGCAAAGGTGGATGGAGGGTTCAGAAATCTTCGGGCGCCAGCAGCGCTATGCCGCGCTTGCGGGCAGCGGCGATCTGGGTTTCGTCAAAGGTGGCCAGCGGCAGGCGCAGCGACTGCGCCAGCCACAAGTAGGCAGCGTCGTAAACGGGCAGGCCGGTATCCAGCGCCACGTCGAGCACGGCCTTGTGCTGCGCGGGTGCCAGCTCATGCAGTTCCACCCGGTGGCGGATGGCTTCTAGCACGCCCCACAGCCCTTCGACCGAGGCATAGGGAATGCGGCCGCTGTTGACGCCGGACGCGATCAGGTTGCCGCACTCCCACTGCCAGAGGTTTGGAGCCTGCGGGTCCACCTCGTCGCGGCGGATGCGGGCATAGAGGCGCTGCGTGTGCGTGCTGGCAGCATCGGGCAGCAGCCAGGCGGCGGTGACGGAGGCATCGAGCACGAAGGCGCTCATGCCTTGCTCCGGCCTGCGTGGCGCAGCCTGGTGGTGGAGTCGGGTGCCTGGGGTGCGCGCACTGTGGCCTGCAGCGCCTGCATGTGTTCCAGTTCGCGGGCGATCTGCTCGTCGGTGATCACCGGGCGGCGGCGCACCGGCAGCATGCGCACCACCTCTTTGCCGTGGCGGGTGATGCGCACCTCCTCGCCCTGCTCGACCAGTTCGATCAGGGCGGAAAAGCGGGTCTTGGCTTCGTAGATACCGACGGATTGCATCGCTGGAAAAAGAAAAATCTGGCCTGAAATCAAATTCAGACCAGATTTTAGCATTGAGACCAGAATTACACAATCTGGTCAGATTCGAGGCGATCAGTCGGCGCGGTAGTTCGGCGCTTCCTTGGTGATCTGCACGTCATGCACGTGCGATTCGCGGATGCCTGCGGCAGTGATCTCCACGAATTCGGCCTGGTTGTTCATCTCTTCGATGGTGGCGCAGCCGCAGTAGCCCATGGAGGCACGCACGCCGCCGGCCATCTGGTAGACGATGGAGACCATCGAGCCCTTGTAGGGCACGCGGCCTTCGATGCCCTCGGGCACCAGCTTGTCGGCATTGGGGTTGCCGGTGGTGGCTTCCTGGAAGTAGCGGTCGGCCGAGCCCTGCTGCATCGCGCCGATGGAGCCCATGCCGCGGTAGCTCTTGTACGAGCGGCCCTGGTACAGGATGACCTCGCCCGGAGCCTCTTCGGTGCCGGCGAACATGCCGCCCATCATCACCGTCGATGCACCGGCCGCCAGCGCCTTGGCGATGTCGCCCGAGAAGCGGATGCCGCCGTCGGCGATCAGCGGCACGCCCGTGCCCTGCAGCGCCTGGGCCACGCTGTCGATGGCCATGATCTGCGGCACGCCCACGCCCGCCACGATGCGGGTGGTACAGATGGAGCCGGGGCCGATACCGACCTTGACCGCATCGGCGCCTGCCTCGGCCAGCGCCAGCGCCGCCGCGCCGGTGGCGATGTTGCCGCCCACCACGTCGACCTGAGGAAAATTCTGCTTGACCCAGCGCACGCGCTCGATCACGCCCTTGCTGTGGCCGTGCGCGGTGTCGACGATGATCGCGTCCACGCCGGCACGCACCAGCAGTTCCACGCGCTCTTCGGTGCCGGCACCCACGCCCACCGCGGCGCCCACGCGCAGCGAACCCGACTTGTCGCGGGCGGCATTGGGGAAGGTGGTCTGCTTGGTGATGTCCTTGACGGTGATCAGGCCCTTGAGCTCAAAGGCATCGTTGACCACCAGCAAGCGCTCGAGCTTGTGCTTGTTGAGCAGGCCCTTGGCGGCTTCGGGCGTGATCTCGTCGCGCTCGTTGACGGTGATGAGCTTCTCGCGCGGGGTCATGATCTCGCGCACCTTGACGTCGTAGCGCGTCTCGAAGCGCAGGTCGCGGCTGGTGACGATGCCGACGACCTTGCCGCCGTCGCACACCGGGAAGCCCGAGATGCCACGCTCTTCGGACAGCTGCAGCACCTGCAGCACCGTATGCTCGGGGGTGATGACCACCGGATCGAGCACCACGCCCGATTCATGGCGCTTGACCTTGGAGACCTCGGCCGCCTGCTGCTCGGCCGTGAGGTTCTTGTGCACGATGCCCATGCCGCCCTCTTGCGCAATGGCAATGGCCAGCCGCGCTTCGGTCACCGTGTCCATGGCGGCCGAGATCAGCGGCAGATTCAGGGAGATGTTGCGGGAGAATTTGGTTTTGAGGGACGTGTCCTTGGGCAGGACTTGGGAGTAGGCGGGCACCAACAAGACGTCGTCGAAGGTGAGCGCTTTTCCGATCAGGCGCATGAGTAAGCTCCAAAAGAAAGATTCTAGCGTCTTTCACATAAATCGCGCTTGGCACGGGTGTACTTTGCGCCCAACAGCGGCATAGGCAACCCCAGGCGCCGGAGCTACACTCACGCGCATGAAATTGCTCGCATTCGTATGGCCTGCCCTCTTCGCGGTCACCAGCACCTGCGCCATGGCGCAATGGCAATGGCTGGACAAGGATGGACACAAGGTGTTCAGCGACCGTCCCCCGCCAGCGGATGTGCCCGAGAAACGCATCGTCTCGCGCCCCAAGGGCTATGGCAGCCTCGCGGGCATCAAGTCGTCGGGCACCGCCACGGGACTGCAGGAGGCCGCCAGCCCCGAGGCCGACGCCAAGCCTGCCGCCGCACCAGTTGACAAGGCCGCCGGCAAGGACAAGGAGCTGGAAGCCAAGAAGCTGGCCGCTGAAAAGGCCGAGGCCGACAAGAAGCGCGATCAGGAAGCGCGCAACCAGGCTGTCAAGGCGGACAACTGCCAGCGCGCGCGCCAGGCCCAGTCGATGTTCGCCACGGGCCGCGCGATCCGCATGCCCAACGAGCAGGGCCAGATGGTGTACCTGAACGATGCCCAGCGCGCCGACGAAGTACAGCGCGTAGACCAGGCCATCGCCTCCAACTGCGAATAGGACCGGGGCTAGTACCCGGACTTGGCCTCGGGCCTGCGCTTGGCGAACAGCCCGGTCGCCCGGGCGCCCTGGCGTGCAAAGCGCTCGCGGCGCGCGCGCTTGGGGTCCACCTTCAGCGGTCGGTAGAGTTCCAGCCGGTCGCCGTCGGCCAGCGGGGTCTGCCCCGGCATGCGCCGGCCCCACACGCCTGCAGGCAGGCCCTGCGGCACTGGTGAGCCGGGCTCCTTCACGGCCTGCTGCAGCGCGGCGTCTATCGTGCTGCCGGCGGGCAATGCCAGCTCCAGCGACTGCGCGTGGCCGGCCTCATCGGCCCAGACCAGCTCGACCTGGATCGCGGCGTCAGCCATAGACCTTCTCGGCGCGCTGGATGAAGGCATCGACCATGCTGGCCGCGATCTTGTCAAAGACCGGCCCGACCAGCGCCCCCAACGCCCCGCTGCTGAAGCCGTAGCTCAGGTCCAGCTCGACGCGGCAGGCGCGCTGCGTGCCGTCGCCCACCGGCAGAAAGCGCCAGATGCCCTCGAGCTGCGAGAACGGCCCCTGCACGAGCTGTATGCGCAGTTGCTCGCCCGGCGTGTGGGTGTTGCGGGTGACGAAGGACTTCTTCAGCCCGCCCAGCGACATGCCGACCTCGGCGGTGACGCCGTCGGGGTGCTGTTCGAGCACGCGCGCGAAATCGCACCACGGCAGGAACTCGGGGTAGCGCGGCACATCGGCCACCAGGTTGAACATCTCCTGGGGGCTGTACCAGATCAGCACGGATTTATGGACGGTTTTCATGCAGCCTGTGTTCGCTTGTACTTGTTTTGCCGCTGAGAACGTGCTTACGGCTTGGATTCTGCCTTTTGGGCCTAACATTGCGGATTATGGCCAAGACAAACAATTCCAACTCGCGCATTGCAGATAACAAGAAGGCAGCGTTCAACTATTTCTTCGAGGAGCGCCATGAGGCAGGCATGGTGCTGCACGGCTGGGAGGTGAAGGCGCTGCGCGACGGCAAGGCGCAGCTGACCGACGGCTACGTGGTCATCAAGGACGGCGAACTGTACCTGATCGGCTGCCAGATCAACCCGCTGAAGACCGCGTCCACGCACGTCAACCCCGATGCCGCCCGGCTCAAGAAGCTGCTGATGCACAAGGAGGAGATCCGCCGCCTGATCGGCAAGGTCGAGCAGAAGGGCTACACCCTGGTGCCCACCCACCTGTACTGGAAGAACGGCATCGCCAAGTGCGAGATCGCGCTGGCCAAGGGCAAGGCCGAGCACGACAAGCGAGACGTGATCAAGGACCGCGAAGGCAAGCGCGAGGTCGAGCGCGCGATGAAGAGCCGCAACCGCTGAGCGGCCGCGCACCGTCCATGTCGGGCCCATGTCCGACACCGGGCTGCGGCGCGCCTTCCTACAGTGAAGGGGTCGTCCACTCCCAAGGAGCCTCGCCATGGTCCGTCCGCTCACCCTTTCGACCGTCGCCCTGTCCGCCGCGCTGCTGGCGGGCTGCAGCATGTTCGGCTCGGCCCCCAAGACCAGTACGCCGACGCGCGCCGCCGATGGCACGCTGATCGGCCCCGAGGGCCGCACGCTGTATGTCTTCACCAAGGATATGGCCGGCAGCGGCACCTCGGCCTGCTACAGCCAGTGCGCCACCAACTGGCCTCCGCTGACCGTGGCGCCCGCCGCCCAGCCCACGGGCGACTACACCATCATCGCCCGCACCGACAACACCCGCCAGTGGGCCTACAAGGGACAGCCGCTGTACTACTTCGCCAAGGACAGCAAGCCCGGCGACAAGCTGGGCGATGGCATGGCCGGCGGGCTGTGGAAGGTGGTGAGACCCTGACGAGAATATCAAGCCAAATCAGCCTCTAGCCCATACAGGGCAAGCGCTGATAGCTATCATTCTTGCAGATCAATCCTGCAGATGCGCCAGCGGGTGCGCGTAGGCGGGCCAGGGGCTCTCGAAGAACGCCTGCCACATGGCATCCGTCACGTCCTCGATGTGCGCCGGGCTCCAGCGCGGGCTGTGGTCCTTGTCCACCGCCAGCGCGCGGATGCCTTCGATGGTCTCGCTCTGGCCGGGGCGCAGGTAGAAGCAGTGGCGCACCATGTCGCGCTCCATGCGCAGGTCGTCGGCCAGCGGCAGGCCGCGCGCGCGGCGGATCTGCTCCAGCACCACGTGCAGCATCAGCGGCGAGCGCGCGCGCAGCGCGGCGGCCGTGTGCTGGGCGAATTCGCCGCCGGCGGCTTCGAGCGCCCGGATGATGGCCGGCACCGAGTCCAACGCGAAGAAGTGCTCGATCTCGTCGAGCGCCGTGGTCTGCGCCTGCGGCGCGGGGGCCAGCTGCGAGCGCACCCAGGCCTCGGCCTCGGCGCCGCTGGCGAACGTGCCCTGCGCCAAGCCGTCCCACACCGCCTGCTGGCGCTCCGCGGGCAGGTAACCGTCGGCCAGCGCGAAGCGGATGGCGTCGCCCGCGGCGATGGCATGGCCGGTCAGCGCCAGCCACTCGCCCACATGGCCGGGGCAGCGCGACAGGAAGTAGCCGCCGCCCACGTCGGGGAACAGGCCGATCAGGGTCTCGGGCATGGCCATCCTGGTGCGCTCGGTCACGATGCGCAGCGTGCCGCCCTGGCTGATGCCCATGCCGCCGCCCATGACGATGCCGTCCATGAAGGCGATGTAGGGCTTGCCGAAGCTGTGGATCAGGTGGTTGAGCGCGTACTCCTCGGTGAAGAAGTCCTCGACCTGCGGATCGCCCTGGCTGCCCGCCTGGTGCAGGAAGCGGATGTCGCCGCCGGCGCAGAAGGCACCGAAGACCCCGTCCTTGTTCGAGCCGCGGATCGCCACCGCCCGCACCGCATCGTCGTGCTGCCAGGCGCGCAGCACCGCCATCAGGTCGCGCACCATGGACAGCGACAGCGCATTCAGCGCCTTGGGCCGGTTCAGGGTGATCATGCCGATGCGGCCCTGGATCTGGGCAAGCACTTCTGCGTTCTGGCTCATGGAGGTTTCCTCTGCTTTTTGCGACAGGCTGAACCATAGCTGAAAACCCGCAGCCTGGGCGTCGCGGCCGCAGAAATGGCGCCTTCGCTGGCAAAATCTGCAACTCCATTCCTGCCCGCCTGCTACGCGGCCCGGCCTGGACGCCTTCCCGACGAAAGCCCCGTGTGCAGCCGCCCTCCACTCCCGCCCGGATCTGCAACATCGACCTGCTGCGCGGCCTGGTCGCGGTCTCGGTGCTGATCTGGCACTACCAGCACTTCTACTACCCCACGGCAGAGGGCCTGCCAGTGGACTGGGAGCCCAGCCAGCAGCCCTGGTTCGCCTGGCTGGAGTGGGCCTACTCCTATGGTGGCCTGTGGCGGGTGCAGTGGTTCTGGCTGCTGTCGGGCTTCACCTTCTTCCACATCTACGGCCAGCGCAGGGACATCGCCGTGCGCGTCTTCCTGGGCCAGCGCTTCGCGCGCCTGTACCCGCTGCACTTCGCCACGCTGTGCCTGGTCGCGGCGCTGCAGGTGGCCAGCCAGCAGTGGCTGGGGCATTTCCAGATCTACCCGGCCAACGACGCCTACCACTTCACGCTGCATGTGTTCTTCGCGTCGGCCTGGGGCCTGCAGACGGGGTTTTCGTTCAACTACCCGGTCTGGTCGCTGTCGGTGGAGCTGCTGGTGCTGGGCCTGTTCCTCGTCTACCTCAGGAACGTGCGCGTGACGCTGGCCAGCAGCCTGGCGTGGCTGGTCGCCGCCTGGGTCTGCAGCCGCCTGGCGCCGATCGACCTCTTCCTGTGCATGGTGATGTTCACGCTGGGCGGCGTGGTCCAGCAGTGGAACCAGGGCTTCGTGCAGCGCTGGGGCCCGGGGCTGAACCTGGCGGCCGCGGCGCTGGCCTCGTGCATCGCGGTGGCGGCGCTGGCCAGCGACCAGCTGCCGGTGTCGGCGGTGCTGCAGAGGATGCTGCTGCCCGCGCTGACCTGGCTGGCCGCCGCGCTGGAGCAAAGCCGTATCTCGGTGGGCCGGTGGGGCACCGGCCTGGGCAACCTGTCCTATGCCTCGTACCTGATCCACATCCCGGTGCAGCTCGTCGCGCTGCTGGTGCTCGACGGCGTGGTGGGCAGCCGGGCGGCCGTGGACTCGGGCTGGTTCCTGCTGGGCTTCATCGCCGTGGTGATGGGCCTGGCCTGGCCCATCTACCACGGCTTCGAGCGGCCCCTGCAGCTGCTGCTGCGCCGCAAGCTGGAGCCACGGCCCGCATCGGCCGACCAGGCCGACTAGGGCCTGTTCACCTAAAACTGGGAGATGCGTTGCCCCGCCGTGGGGATGGATGCGCGAAGCCCGGTATTCCCCATAGCCGTAGCTATGGGGAATACCGGGCGACAAAGCAGGCGCCCCACGGCGGGGCAACCCAAAGGGAAGGATGAATGCCGGGCGCATCGCGTTGTTACGGCACCCAACCAATAGCGACGGCTATTGGCTGGGCACCGCGTCTAGCGCTGCATCCCGGCATTCATCCTTCGCACTCCCAGTTTTAGGCGAACAGGCCCTAGGCCGCGATGCGGTCCGTCACCTGGCGGACCAGGTCCAGCGTCATGCCCGGGTGCGCGACCAGGGCCTGCCCGGCGCGCAGCTGCCAAAACGATTCAGCGCCGGCCGTCTGCCGCCACAGGTGCAGGCGGCGTGTGAACAACTGCAGGTCGAACTCGGCGGTGAAGCCGATGGCGCCGTGGATGGAGTGCGCGAGCGAGGCCACCTCCACCGCCGCCTCGCTGGCGCGGGCCTTGGCCACGGCGACCTTGAGCGCGTCGAAGCGCAGGTCGGCGGACTCGCAGCCGATCTGCGCCGCCATGCGTGCCGACGACACATGCTCGGCCATGATGCTCAGCTCGTGCTGGATGGCCTGGAACTTGCCGATGGCGCGGCCGAACTGCTGGCGCTCGTTGGCGAACTGCAGCGTGCGGTGGAACACGTTCTGCAGCGCCCCGGCCAGCAGGGCCGCATACAGGCCGGCCTGCGCGGTGTGCAGGTCGGCGGCCGCGCTCAGCACCGGCGCGGCATCCCACGCGGCGCGCGGCCAGCGCAGCTCGGCGTCGAGTGCGAAGATGCCCGGCGCGGCCTGGGCCTGCGCCACCGACAGCAAGCGCCATTCGCCGCCGGCCGCGGCCAACACCCAGCCGGCGCAGCGCGCGCCGCGCACGGCGGGCGCCAGCAGCTCCTGCGCCGACAGCACGGCTTGCGGTGCGAAGGCCACCAGGCCATTCACGCCATCGGGCGCGGCCACGCCCTGCTGCGCACACCAGGCGCGCGCCAGCAGGGTCTCGGCCAGCGGCAGCGGCAGCGCGTGCTGGCCCAGCAGCTCAAGCACCGCGAACACGTCGCGCAGCGCCAGCCCGGCGCCGCCGGCCTCCTCGGCCACCAGCAGGTCGGCAAAGCCCGATTCGCTGATCGCCTGCCAGAGTTTCAAGGCATTTTGGCCTGTAGCGCCCGCTGTATCTGCGCTGGCAGCTTCCGATTCAATAGCACGCACCGCGCCGGGCGTGCACTGGTCCGCCAGCAGGTCGCGCAGCGCATCCACAATCAAATGGTCCATGTTCGTGCTCCTTCAACGCAATCCAAGGCCGCGCGCGATCATGCCGCGCAGGATGCTGCGCGTGCCGCCGCGCAGCGTGAAGCTCGGTGCCACCAGGCTCACGTAGTTCAGCGTGCGCAGCAGCTCGGGCGGCAGTTGCGCCGCCCCCTCCTCGGCCTCGCGCGACATCACGTCGTCGGCGATGGCCGTGGCGATGTACTGCTCCAGCACCGTGCCCTGGTCCTTGACCAGCGCGGCCTCGACGATGGGGCTCTGGCCCTGCACCAGCTTTTCCTGCACCGCGACCGACATGGCGCGCAGCGGCGCGAGCCGCGTGAAGACCTGGCCCGCGAGCCTGAGCGATTCCGCGCGCGGCGCCTGCTCGGTACGCAGAAAGGCCAGCCACTCGTCGAACAGCACGATGCTGGAGAACAGCCGCTCGGGCCCGCTGCGCTCGAAGGCCAGCTCGGCCGTCACCTGCTCCCAGCCCTGGCCCTCGGCGCCGATCAGCGCATCAGGCGCGAGCTGCACGTTGTCGAAGAACACCTCGCAGAAGTGGCTGTCGCCCGACAGGTCTTCGATGGGCCGCACCGTCACGCCGGGCAGCTTCAGGTCGACGATGACCTGCGACAGGCCCTTGTGCCGGTCCTCGCTGCTGCCCGAGGTGCGCACCAGCGCGATCATGTAGTGGCAGTGCTGGGCGTTGGTGGTCCAGATCTTCTGGCCGTTGAGCACAAAGCCTTGCTCGTTGGGCACGGCGCGGGTCTTGACGCTGGCGAGATCGGAGCCCGCGCCCGGCTCGCTCATGCCGATGCACATATAGGTTTCGCCGCGCGCCACGCCGGGCACGTAGCGCTGCTTCTGCGCCTCGGTGCCGTACTTGATGATCAGCGGCGCGCTCTGGCGGTCGGCGATCCAGTGCGAGCCCACGGGCGCGCCGAAGTTCAGCAGCTCCTCGGCCAGCACGTAGCGCGCGAACGGGCCCATCTCGCTGCCGCCATAGGCCTTGGGAAAGGTCATGCCCAGCCAGCCCTTGGTGCCCAGCGCGCGGCTGAACTCGGGGCTGTAGCCGCCCCAGGACTTGGCGCGGATGTGCGCCGGGATCTGCGTGACCGTGCTCTGCAGGAACGCGCGTATCTCGGCGCGCAGGGCCTCGCCCTCGGCGGGAATGCGCGTGAGCGCCAGTGAATCCATGACCGACATATGCCTTGTCTCCTTTATCTAAAAGAATAGCTGCTCGCGCTTGTCTATATTGGTTTTCATATATTTTTATATTTGAAACCCAGTGATAACCAGCGCCAGCAGCTATGTTTTTTGAAGCCTCAATCCAGCGACACGCCAGTGCTCTTGACCACCGCGGCCCAGCGCTTGAGCTCCTTCTGCAGGTAGGCGCCGTACTCGGCCGGGGTCGAGCCCAGCGGCTCGGTGCCCTGCACGCGCAGCTTCTCCAGCACCGCCGGGTCTTTCAAGGCGTGCAGGAAGGCCTGGTTCAGCCGCGCCACCACGGGCTGCGGCGTCTGCGCCGGCACCATCACGCCCTGCCAGGCGCCGGCCTCGAAGCCGGCCATGCCGCTCTCGGCCAGCGTGGGCGCCTGCGGGAAGTTGGCCATCCGCTGGGCGGTGGACACCGCGAGCAGGCGCAGCTTGCCGTCCTTGATGAAGGGCGCGACCGAGTTGATGGTGTCGGTCATGAAGTCGATCTGGCCCGCGACCAGGTCCACGTCGGCCGGCGCGCTGCCCTTGTAGGGCACGTGGCTGGCCTCCAGCGCGAAGTGCTGCACCACCTGGAAGGCCGCGAGGTGCGTGACGTTGCCGTTGCCCGCCGAGCCGTATGAGAGCTTGCCGGGGTTCTTCTTCGCATACGCCGCCAGCTCGGCCACCGTCTTGACCGGCAGCTTGGGATTGACCACCAGGCCCAGCGGCACCACGGCGGTGAGTGCGACCGGCGCCAGGTCCTTGCCCAGATCGTAGCTCAGCTTCTTGTACAGCGAGGGGCTGAGCGCGATCGACGAGGTGTTGTAGAGCACCGTGTAGCCGTCGGCCGGCGCCTTGGCCACGAAGGCGTTGCCGATGTTGCCGTTGGCGCCGGGCTTGTTGTCCACCACCACCGACTGGCCGAGCTGCTCGCCCACGCTTTGCGCCAGCACGCGCGCCACCATGTCGGTGGGCCCGCCGGGCGGGAACGGCACGACCAGCGTGATGGGCTTGGCGGGCCAGTCGGCCGCCTGGGCTGGGATGACAGCGAACGCCGCCAGGGTGAGCAAGCTGGCCGTGGCCAGGCGTCGGGATAGGTGCATCGTCATGTCTTTGTCTCCTGGGGTCTTGTTGTCTTTCAGGGGCGGCCGGCGAGCAGGCGCACGGCCGTGTACTCCATCACCGGCTCGCTGCGCTGGTTGGACACCTGGATCAGCGAGGTGACGACCGCGCGGTTGCCCTTGGACGTGGGCCGCACGCCGGTGACCTCAACGACCGCGGAAATGGTGTCGCCCACCAGCACCGGCGCGAGGATCTTCTGGTGCAGCTCCAGCATGGCCAGGCCCGTGCCCTGGATCATGCTTTGCAGGATGAAGCCTTCGATGAAGGTGTAGGTCAGCGCCCCCGGCACGGCGCGGCCCTGCATGGCGGCGCCCTCGTACTCGGCATCGATGAAGATGGCTTCGAGCATGCCGGTGGTGTTGATGAAGTTGACCAGGTCGGTCTCGGTGATGGTGCGGCGGAAGGTGCGCCAGCGCTGGCCGACCTGCAGGTCCTGCCAGTACACGCCCTGGCCCATGCGGGGAATGTCGTTGGTGATATTCATGGTCTTGTCAGGATGAAAGTTGGGCAATGTCGGTATCGCTCAGGCCCGCCTCGCGCAGCAGTTCGGCCGTGTGCTGGCCCAGGCGCGGCGGCATGGTGATCGGTGCCTGCGCGCCGTCGAAGCGCACCGGCGAGCGCGGAAAGCGCACCTCGCCCATGGCCGGGTCGGCCACGCTGGCGAAGAAGCCCGTGGCCTGCAGGTGCGGGTCCTGCGGCAGCTCGTCCATGCGTGCCACCGGGGCAGCCGGGATCTCCAGGCGCTCGCAGGTCTGCAGCCAGTGCCGGGTGTCGTGCTTTTGCACCTGCTGGCTGAGGATCTCCAGCAGCTCGGCGATATGTTGGGTGCGGCTGGCCTGGTCGGCAAAGCGCGCATCGCCCGCCAGCTCGGGCTGGCCCACGGCGTCGAAGAAGCGACGCCAGTGCGCATCGGTGTACGGCATCATGCAGACATGGCCGTCCAGCGTCTTGTAGGGTTTGCGCCAGGGCGCCATCACGCGCGGGTAGCCGGCGCCGCTCAGCGCCGGCGTGAAGTGCATGCCGTAGAAATGCTCGACCAGGTTGAAGCCCACCATGGTTTCGTACATGGGGATCTCGACAAAGCTGCCCTGCCCCGTGCGCTCGCGGGCGAACAGCGCCGCCAGGATGGCATGCGCCCCGACCAGGCCGCAGGTCTTGTCAGCGGCGATGGTTGGCAGGTAGCGGGCCTCGCCGGTCTGGCGCTGCATCAGGTCGGCCAGGCCGCTCATGCCCTGGATCACGTCGTCATACGCGGGCATGCCGGCGTAGGGGCCATCCTCACCAAAGCCGTGCAGGCCGGCATAGACGAGGCGCGGGTAGCGGCTGCGCAGGCTGGCCTGGTCCAGGCCCAGCTTGGCGAGCTTTTGCGGCCGCATGCTGTGCATGAACACGTCGGCCGTGGCCAGCAGCGCCTGCAGCGCCTCTTGCGCGGCGGGCTGCTTCAGGTCCAGCACCACGCTTTTCTTGCTGCGGTTGCAGCCCATGAACATGGCCGCCATGCCCGCCTCGACCGCCGGGCCGGTGTGGCGGGTGGAGTCGCCGCCGGGCGGCTCGATCTTGATGACTTCGGCGCCATAGTCCGCCAGCACCTGGCTGGCCAGCGGACCGAACACCACGCTGGACAGGTCCAGCACCCGCACGCCTGACAAAGGACCTTGCAATTGCGTCTCCATGGCTACTTCTATGGGATCGGCACTCTGGCCGAATGGGCCATTATTTGATATGTTCCACATCCAGGTCTATGACTATTTAGCGCTTACCTGATATGTCCAATATATCAATCGAACTGCGCCAGCTGCGCCAATTCGTGACCCTGGCGGAAACCCTGAACTACCGGCAGGCGGCGGAGCAGCTGCATATGTCGCAGCCGCCGCTGTCGCAGTCGATCCGCCGGCTCGAAGACAGCCTGGGCGTGCAGCTCTTCGAGCGCGACCGGCGCGGCACCAGCCTGAGCGCCGCCGGCATCGCGGCGCTCGAGAGCGCCAGGCTCGCGCTGCACCATGCCGGCCAGGTGCAGGCCGTGTCGCAGGCCACGGCCTCGGGCGAGCGCGGGCGGCTGCACATCGGCTTCATCGGCTCGGCCACGTTCTCGATGATCCCAGCGCTGGTGCCCATCTTCCGCAGCCGCTTCCCGGCCATCGACCTGGTGCTGACCGAATCGACCACGCGCGAGATCGGCATGCGCGTGGCCAGCGGCGATTTCGACGCGGGGCTGCTGCGCTACCCGGTGTCCGAGGCCACCGGGCTGGACATCATCCCGGTCGAGAAGGACATGCTGGTCGCCGCGCTGCCGGCCACCAACCCGCTGGCGCAGCTGCCCGCGCTGGCGCTGCGCGACCTGGCGGGCGAGCCCTTCGTGACCTACCGCGCAGGCGAAGTGCCGGGGCTGCATGCGCTGGTGATGCTGGCCTGCCAGAACGCCGGCTTCATGCCGCAGATCAAGCAGCAGGCGGTGCAGGCGCAGACCCTGGTGAGCCTGGTCGGCGCAGGCCTGGGCGTGGCCCTGGTGCCGGCCGTGGTCACCAAGGCGGCGGCGGCGAACGTGGTGTTCCGCAGCCTGTCGGACGCACAGGTGCTGCCGTCCATAGGCATCGCGCTGGCGCTGCACCCGACCAAGCAGCCGGCCACGGCGCTGCAACTGCGCCAGATCCTGCGCGAACTCTCCAACCTGCCGTAGCGGGCCTCAGAACGGCACGCCATCCATGCGGCCCATGCGGCCGTACACATAGTCGAGCCGGGCCTGGGCCAGGCGCTCGGGCGTGTCCATGACGAAAGGCCCGGAGAACAGCAGGTCGCCCTGCACCGGCAGGCCGCCGATCAGGGCCAGCTCCGCACCGCTGCCGCCCAGTGCCGCAACACTGAGCTGCGGGCCGGCGCCGAGCAGCCCCAGCTCGCCGGCCCACAGGCGGGCGCCGCCGACCTCGACGGAGCCTTCCAGCACATAGAGCCCCAGTTCCAGCGCCGGATCGACATCGAACGTGCTCGCGGCCCCGGGCTCCAGCCGCAGGCGGGCGAAGACGGCGCCGCCGCTCAGCGCCATCGGCCCGAGCAGGCCGCCCACCTCGCCGGCGATAGTCCACAAACACGCGCCGTCGCTGTCGACGCGGGGAATATCGGCCGCGCGCACCGCCGTGTAGCTGGGCTCGGCCAGCTTGAGCTCTGGCGGCAGGCTGACCCAGAGCTGCAGGCCATGGCGGCCGCTCAGCGGCTGCTCGGCATGCAGCATGCCGCGGCCGGCGCGGATCCATTGGGCATCCTCCGCCGCCAGCCGGTCCTGGAAACCCAGGCTGTCGCGGTGCGCCACACCGCCTTCGAGCAGGTAGCTCACCACCTCGATGCCCGCATGCGGGTGCGGCCGGTCGCCGATGCCCTGCAGGCCCTGGTGGCGGTAGTGGTCGATGAGGACGAAGGGGCCGACCGCCGTCTGCTGCGCCTGCGGCAAGGCGCGCAGCAGCCGCATGTCGCCGTCATCGATGACGATGTCGGCGGGCATGCGGTGCGCGAGGGTCCGTTCCGCCTGGGAGCGCTGGAGGGTTGTGCTTTCAGTGGACATGCGCCGATGATGCGGTCCTTTCTTAATCTACGGAAGAGATAAAATTCAGATTGAATTAATCCACTCCATCGATCATGCTGGACCTTTTGAACCTGGATCAGTTGCGCGTGTTCGTCGCGATTGCCGACCAGGGCAGTTTTTCGGCCGCCGCACGCCACCTGCGCCGAGCCCAGTCGGCGGTAAGCCATGCCATCGCCAAGCTTGAGGCCGCGCTCGAGGTGGAGCTTTTCGACCGCAGCGGCTGGAAGCCCCTGCTGACGGTCCACGGCAACGCCCTGCTGGCCGATGCGCGCGCCATCCTCGCCCGCGTCGACCAGCTCAAATCCCGTGCCCAGGGGTTGGCGCAGGGGTTGGAGGCCGAGTTGTCCGTGGTGCTTGACGTCATCTTTCCCGCAGCCCAGTTGGTGGAACTGACGGCCCGCTTCCGCCAGGCCTTTCCCGGCGTGGCGCTGCGCCTGTGTACCGATGTGCTGAACGGCGTGCCCCAGCGGGTGCTGGCGGGGGAGTACGTCCTGGGCATCCAGGCCGCGATCACCGAGATCGCCCCCGAACTGGCCAGCCATGCCTTGCCCGCAGCCCCTCTGGTGCCCGTCGTCGCGCCGAACCATCCGCTGGCCGCCGAACGCAGGATCGCCAGCGAGGCGCTGCGCGAACACACGCAGATCGTGCTCACCGACCACAGCGGGCTGACGCCGGGCCGCATGTTCTCGGTGTTCGCCGAGCAGCGGATCCTCACGACCGACATGGGCTCCAAGCGCGCCCTGCTGTGCGCCGGGCTGGGCTGGGCCTTCATGCCGCGCAGCCTGATCGAGGACGATCTGCGCAACGCCACGCTGCGCGAAATCGACCTCAGCGAGCGCGGCCTGCACATGCCGCTGTTCGCCATCCACCGGCGCAGCGCGCCGCTCGGCCCGGCAGGGCAGTGGATGGTCGATGCGCTGCGCAGCCAGGCCCCTGCCGATATGCAGCCGGCGCATTTGCATACCTGAAAAGCTTTGTTGTTCCGCCCGGGGCGGCGCTTCGATACTGCAGCCATCGAAGCAAAGAAAGCCCCCCAGCCATGGACAAAAGAACCTTCCTGCGCAGCACCGGCAGCCTCGTGCTGGCGGCCGGCCTGCCTGCCACCCGCGCCTTCGCGGCCGCTCCGCAGACCCTGCGCGTCGGTGTGCGCGGCGGCGTGGACGAGGAGATCTGGGAGGTGGTGACGCGCGTCGCCAAGGACCAGGACCTGCGCGTGTCAGCAGTGGTCATCTCCGGCGCCGCCAGCCCGAACGAGGCGCTGAACAACGGCGACCTCGACGCCAACTCCTTCCAGCACATTCCCTTCCTGCGCGACCAGAACCAGCAGCGCGGCTACCAGCTCGTCTCGGCGGGCGACACCTACATCTCGCCGATCGCCTTCTACTCGAAGAAGTACAAGCGCCTGGCCGATTTGCCCGAGGGCGCGCGCATCGGCATCCCCAACGATCCCAGCAACCAGACGCGCGCGCTGGTCGTGCTGCGCGACCAGGGCGTGCTGGAGCTGCGGCCCGATTTCGACCCGTTCAAGGGCACGGCGGGCCTCGCGGACATCACGGCCTACCGCAAGAAGGTGCAATTGGTGGAGGCCGCCTCGGTGGTGCTCAGCCGCTCGCTCGACGACCTGGACAGCTCGGCCATCGTCAACACCTTCGCCTACCAGGCCGGCCTGATCGCCACGCGCGACGGCATCGCCGTGGAAAGGCGCGAGCGCAACCCCTACGTGAACATCATCGCCGTGCGCGCCAAGGACGCACAGGCGTCCTGGGTCAAGCCGCTGGTCGCGGCCTACCAGTCCGAGCCAGTGCGGCAGTTCATCCAGTCCAAGTACCAGGGCTCGGTGATCCCGGCGTTCTGAGGCAAGCCATGACATCCATCCCCTCGACAAACCGCCGGCGGCTGCTGGCGGGCCTGGCCGCCCTGCCCCTGGCGGGCCACGCCGCCAACCACAAGCTGCGCGTAGGCATCCGCGGCGGCACCGGCGAAGAGATCTGGGCCGAAGTCGCCCGCATCGCCAAGGCCCAGGGCCTCGATCTGCAGCTGGTGGTGCTGGCCGGCTCGGTGAGCCTGAACGAAGCGCTGAACAACGGCGACCTCGACGCCAACGCCTTCCAGCACGTGCCCTTTCTGAAGGACGAGGTGCGCCAGCGCGGCTACCAGGTCGTGCCGGTGGGCAACACCCTGTTCGCGCCGCTGGCCTTCTACTCGCGCCGCCACCGCTCGCTCAAGGACCTGCCCGAGCGCGCCCGCATCGGCGTGCCCAACGACCCCAGCAACCAGACCCGCGCGCTGGCGCTGCTGCAGGAGCACGGCGTGGTCCGCCTGCGCGACGGGCTCGACCCGCGCGCGCAGACGGCGCTGCTGGCCGACATCGTGGCCAACCCGCGCAAGGTCGAGATCGTGGAGAGCGCCACCAATGTGCTGGCCCGCGCGCTGCCCGACCTGGATGCCGCCGCCATCATCAACACCTTCTCGTACCAGGTGGGGCTGATCGCCACGCGCGACGGCATCGCGGTCGAGCGGCTGGAAAACAACCCCTACGTGAACGTGATCGCCGTGCGCAGCGCGGACCGGCAGGCACCGTGGGTGCGCCCGCTGCTCGCCTCGTTCCAGAACGACACCATCCGCCAGTACATCCTGAGCCAGTACCAGGGCTCGCTGGTACCGGCCTTTTGACGACCATGACCACCATGCCGCCACCGGTGCAGGTCGCACCGCACATCGTGTTCGACGGGGTGGGCAAGTCCTACCCCGGCGCGCAGGCGCCTGCGCTGCGCGCCGTGAGCTTCGACATCCGTCCCGCCGAGGTGTTCGGCATCATCGGCCGCAGCGGCGCCGGCAAGTCCACGCTGCTGCGCACCATCAACGCGCTGGAGCTGCCCACGCAGGGCAGCGTGTCCATCCACGGCGTCGATCCCGCCACGCTGGGCGAGGACGCGCTGGTGGCGCTGCGCCGCAAGGTGGGCATGATCTTCCAGCACTTCAACCTGCTGTCGGCCAAGACGGTGTTCGAGAACATCGCGCTGCCGCTGCGCGTGGCCGGCGTGCGCCCCGCCCTGGTCAAGCAGCGGGTGGACGAGCTGCTGCACCTGGTGGGCCTGGCCGACAAGGCCCAGGCCTACCCGGCCAGGCTCTCGGGCGGGCAGAAGCAGCGCGTGGGCATCGCCCGCGCGCTGGTGCATGAGCCCGAGGTGCTGCTGTGCGACGAGGCCACGTCCGCACTCGACCCGGAGACCACGCAGTCCATCCTGGCGCTGCTGCGCGACATCAACCGCAAGCTGGGGCTCACCATCGTGCTCATCACGCACGACATGGCCGTGATCCGCGCCGTGTGCGACCGCGTGCTGGTGCTGGACCGCGGCGAGATGCAGGAGCTGGGCGAGGTCTGGCGCGTGTTCGCCACGCCGCAGGCCGCTGCCACGCAGGCCCTGCTGCAGCCGCTGCGCGAAGACTTTCCGCCCGAGCTGGCCCGCGCACTGCAGGCCAGGCCCGACGACTACGCCAACCAGGCCGTGCTGCGCCTGGGCTTCAACGGCGCGCGCCATGCAACGGGCCTGCCGCTGCAGGCGCTGGCCGTGCTGGGCCCCGGGGCCACGCTGCTGCACGGCGGGCTCGATCGCATCCGCGGCCATGCCCAGGGCCGGCTGCTGGTGTCGCTGCCGGCCTCCGCCCTACTGGGTGGTGCGGCAGAGCTGGAACAACTGCGCCAGCGCATCGGCGCCGATCAACTGGAGGTCATGGGTTATGCCGGCAGCGCCGCTTGAAAAATATGTGCAGGCCCTGGGCCAAACGCTGCTGATGGTGGGCGTGTCGGCGGCGATCGCCATCGCCGCCGGGCTGCTGCTGGCCGTGGTGCTGACCGTGACCGCGCCGCAGGGCCTGTATGCGCGGCCGCGCCTGCACAAGGCGCTGTCCATCACGGTCAACGTCTTCCGCGCCGTGCCCTTCATCATCCTGCTGGTGGCGCTGCTGCCGGTGACGCGCGCCATCGTCGGCACCACGCTGGGCACCTGGGCCGCCGTGGTGCCGCTGTCGGTCAACCTCATCCCCTTCTTCGCCCGCATCGCGCAGGTGAGCCTGCAGGACGTGGACCGGGGCCTGGTGGAAGCCGCCCGCGCCATGGGCTGCAAGCGCTGGCACATCGTGCGCCATGTGCTGCTGCCCGAAGCCCTGCCCGGCATCATCGGCGGCATCACGGTCAGCGTGATCGCCATGGTCAATGCCTCCGCCATGGCGGGCGCAGTGGGCGCCGGCGGCCTGGGCGATCTGGCCATCCGCTACGGCTACGAACGCTACGAGACCCGCGTGATGTTCGAGGTGATCGTGATCCTGGTGGCGCTGGTGTCGCTGCTGCAGTTCGCCGGCGAACGCCTGGCGCGGCGGGCCGACCACCGCCACTGATGCCAGTCCGCCGGCCTCGGCCGGACGGCCGGACCGGGCACAAAAAAACCCGGCTCCAGGGAGCCGGGTTTCTTGCGGGATCAGGCCTGGGCCATCATGCGCCTTCGCGCGCGGCGCGCTTGCGGTCGTGTTCCTTCAGGAAGCGCTTGCGCACACGCAGGCTGTTGGGGGTGATTTCCAGCAGTTCGTCGTCCTCGATGAACTCCACGCCGTATTCCAGCGACAGCTCGATGGGCGGCGTGATCTTGACTGCGTCTTCCTTGCCGGAGACGCGGAAGTTCGTCAGCTGCTTGGTGCGGGTGGCGTTCACCACCAGGTCGTTGTCGCGGCTGTGGATGCCGATGATCATGCCTTCGTACACCGGGTCGTTGGCCTTCACGAACATGCGGCCGCGGTCGTCCAGCTTGCCCAGCGCGTAGGTGAAGATCTCGCCGTCGTCCATCGAGATCAGCACGCCGTTCTTGCGGCCGCCGATTTCGCCCTTGTGGGCTTCGTAGCTGTCGAAGATGTTGGAGATCAGGCCGGAACCACGGGTCAGGTTCAGGAATTCGTTGGTGAAGCCGATCAGGCCACGCGCCGGGATGCGGTATTCCAGGCGCACGCGGCCACGGCCGTCCGGCTCCATGTTCACCAGCTCGCCCTTGCGCTCGCCGAGGGCCTGCATCACGCCGCCCTGGTGGCCTTCTTCGATGTCGGCGGTCACCATTTCGATGGGCTCGTGGCGCACGCCGTCCACGTCGCGGTACACCACGCGCGGCTTGGAGACGGCCAGCTCGTAGCCTTCGCGGCGCATTTCTTCCAGCAGGATGGTCAGGTGCAGTTCACCGCGGCCCGACACTTCGAAGATGCCGTCCTCATCGGTTTCCTTGACGCGCAGCGCCACGTTGGAGCGCAGCTCCTTCTGCAGGCGGTCCCAGATCTGGCGGCTGGTGACGAACTTGCCTTCGCGGCCGGCCAGCGGCGAGTTGTTCACGCAGAAGTTCATCGTCAGCGTGGGCTCGTCGATCTTCAGCATGGGCATGGGCTGGGGATTGACCGGGTCGGTCACGGTCTCGCCGATGCCGATGTTCTCGATGCCGTTGATCAGCACGATGTCCGACGGGCCGGCCTCGGTCACCTGCACGCGGTCGATGCCCTGGAACTTGTGGATCTGGTTGATCCGGCCGGTGTAGCCCTTGCCGTCCAGGCCGGCCATGACCATCACGTTCTGGCCTGCCTTCAGCGTGCCCTGGGTGATGCGGCCCACGCCGATACGGCCCACGAAGGTGGAGTAGTCGAGCGCGGAAACCTGCATCTGCAGCGGTGCGGCGTCATCGCCTTCCACGGAGGGCACGTGCTCGAGGATGGTCTCGAACAGGGCCGACATGTCGGGGCCCCACTGCTCGCCGGGCGCGCCCTCTTCCTTGGACGACCAGCCGTTGATGCCCGAGGCATAGACCACGGGGAAGTCGAGCTGCTCGTCGGTGGCGCCGAGCTTGTCGAACAGGTCGAACGCGGCGTTGATCACGTAGTCGGGACGGGCACCGGGCTTGTCCACCTTGTTGACCACGACGATGGGCTTGAGGCCCAGGGCCAGGGCCTTCTTGGTCACGAAGCGCGTCTGGGGCATGGGGCCTTCCTGCGCGTCGATCAGCAGCACCACGCCGTCCACCATGGACAGCGCGCGCTCCACCTCGCCGCCGAAGTCCGCGTGGCCGGGCGTGTCGAGGATGTTGATGTGCGTACCCTGCCAGCTGACGGCGCAGTTCTTGGCCAGGATGGTGATGCCGCGCTCGCGTTCGATGGCGTTGTTGTCCATCACCGTGTCCACGACTTTCTCGTGCTCGGCGAAGGTGCCCGACTGGCGCAGCAGCTGGTCCACCATGGTGGTCTTGCCATGGTCGACGTGCGCGATGATGGCGATGTTGCGGATTTGTTTGCTCATAGGGTTTCCAAAATGCCGCTGGCTTGTGGATGCGGCGTTGCTTCCAAGATTTGTTGAATTTCGATGGGGCTCAGCAAGCGGTCGGGGATGAGTTCGCGCGCCCGGATGTGCGCCACGCCCAGCAGCGCGCGGGGCTCGTCGCCATAGACGGCCACGGCCTCGGCATCCGCCCAGTCGCCGCGGCGGCGCAGGCCCGACAGGAACCGCGCCGCATTATCGCTGTCGAGCGTGACAGCCGTGTGCGCGGCCAGCAGGCTGTCCACCGGCAGCACGTGCTGCAGGCGTTCGGCCTCGGGCGTGGCTTCGAGCTGGGCCAGCGTGACGCAGCGCGCCAGGCCGATGCCGCCGGTTGCGGTGCGGCGCAAGCTGGTCAGGTGCGCGCCCACGCCCAGCGCCGCGCCGATGTCTTCGGCCAGCGTGCGCACATAGGTGCCCTTGCTGCACTGAACTATTATTTTGATAGCTGCTTGCGCTGGGTCTGATTGATCCAAAGCCAGATTCAGCTGAAAGATCGTGACCTGGCGCGCCTCGCGCTCCACCGTCTGGCCGGCGCGGGCGTACTCATAGAGGGCCTTGCCGTCCTTCTTGAGCGCGCTGTACATCGGCGGCACCTGCGAGATCTCGCCGGTGAAGCGCGCGGCCACGGCATCGAGCAATTCGGGCGTCAGCGCGGCGGCATCGACGGCGCGGCGCTCCAGCACCTCGCCCTCGGCGTCGCCGGTGGTCGTGGTCACGCCCAGCTGGGCGATGGCCTCGTAGGTCTTGGGCGCGTCAAGCTGCAGCTGGCTGAACTTGGTGGCGGCGCCGAAGCACAGCGGCAACACGCCGGTGGCCAGCGGGTCGAGCGTGCCGGTGTGGCCGGCTTTTTCGGCGCGCAGCAGCCACTTGACCTTCTGCAACGCATCGTTGCTGGAAAGGCCTATCGGCTTGTCGAGCAGCAGCACCCCATGCACAGGGCGCCGTTGCACCCTGGTGCGTGGCGCGTTCATAGGCTTATTCTTCGGGGCCGCGCGAGGCCACGGCCTTGGCGATCAGGGCGTTCATGTCGGCCGCACGCTCGGTGGTGCGGTCGTAGACGAAGTGCAGCGTGGGCACGGTGTGGATGTGCAGGCGCTTGAACAGGCCGTTGCGCAGGAAGCCGGCCGCCTGGTTCAGTGCCTCCTGCGTGGCATCGGGGTCGCCGACCAGCACGCTGAAGAAGACCTTGGCGTGGGCGTAGTCGGGCGTGACCTCGACGGCCTGCAGCGTGACCATGCCCACGCGCGGGTCCTTCAACTCGCGCGCGATCAGCTCCGACAGATCGCGCTGGATCTGGTCGGACACCTTGAAGCTGCGGTTCGGTGCAGCGGCTTTGCGTTTTGGCATTATCAGAAATAGGAGCTGCCGGCGCTCATTCTGCTTGGGCTTCAGATATCTTTCTATCCAAAACCCTTGCAGGGTAAGCGCCAGCCGCTATGGTTTTACAAGGTACGGGCGATTTCCTTGATCTCGAACACTTCGAGCATATCGCCTTCGCGGATGTCGTTGTAGTTCTTGAGCTTGATACCGCACTCGAAGCCTTCCTTGACTTCCTTGACGTCGTCCTTGATACGGCGCAGCGATTCGATCTCGCCGGTGTAGATGACCACGTTGTCGCGCAGCAGGCGGAAATGCGCGTTGCGCGTGACATGGCCCTGCGTGATGTACGAGCCGGCCACGGTGCCGATCTTCGAAGCCACGAACACGGTGCGGATCTCGGCCATACCGATGATCTCTTCCTTCTGCTCGGGCGCCAGCATGCCGGACATGGCCGCCTTCACCTCATCCACGGCGTCGTAGATGATGTTGTAGTAGCGGATATCGACATCGTTGGACTCGGCCGTCTTGCGTGCCTGCGCATCCGCACGCACGTTGAAGCCGATGACGATGGCCTTGGAAGCGATCGCCAGGTTGACGTCGGATTCCGAGATACCACCCACGCCGGAGTAGACCAGCTGCACCTTGACCTCGTCGGTCGACAGCTTGAGCAGCGAGGCGCCCAGCGCTTCCTGCGAGCCCTGCACGTCGGCCTTGATGATGATCGGCAGCGTCTGCACGTTGCCCGAGCCCATTTCGGCGAACATGTTCTCCAGCTTCGCAGCCTGCTGCTTGGCTAGCTTGGTGTTGCGGAACTTGCCGGCGCGGTAGGTCGCGATTTCGCGGGCACGGCGCTCGTCGGGCAGCACCATGAAGTCGTCGCCGGCCTGCGGCACGTCGGACAGACCCTGGATCTCGACCGGGATCGACGGGCCGGCTTCCTTCGCCGTCTTGCCGTTCTCGTCGAGCATGGCACGCACGCGGCCGTAGGTCTGGCCTGCCAGCACCACGTCGCCGACCTTCAGCGTACCGGACTGCACCAGCACCGTGGCCACCGAGCCGCGGCCCTTGTCCAGCTGGGCTTCGATCACGATACCCTTGGCGTTGGCGTCCACCGGAGCCTTCAGCTCCAGCACTTCGGCCTGCAGCAGCACCTGCTCGAGCAGGTCGTCGATGCCCATGCCGGTCTTGGACGACACGGCCACGAACGGGGATTCGCCGCCGTATTCCTCGGGCACCACCTGCTCGACCACCAGCTCCTGCTTCACGCGTTCGGGGTTGGCATCGGGCTTGTCGGACTTGGTGATGGCCACGACGATAGGAACGCCAGCCGCCTTGGCGTGCTTGACGGCTTCCTTGGTCTGGGGCATCACGCCGTCGTCCGCCGCCACCACCAGGATGACGATGTCGGTCGCCTGGGCGCCGCGGGCACGCATGGCCGTGAAGGCCTCGTGGCCCGGGGTGTCCAGGAAGGTGACGATGCCGCGCGGCGTCTCGACGTGGTAGGCGCCGATGTGCTGCGTGATGCCGCCGGCTTCGCCCGACGCCACCTTGGAGCGGCGGATGTAGTCCAGCAGCGAGGTCTTGCCGTGGTCCACGTGGCCCATGACGGTGACCACCGGTGCGCGGGACAGCGCCTCGGCATCCGACTGCAGCATTTCGTCGTCGGTGAAGGCTTCCGGATCGTCCAGCGCCGCAATGTGGGCCTTGTGGCCCATTTCCTCGACCACGATCATCGCGGTGTCCTGGTCCAGCGGCTGGTTGATGGTGACCATCTGGCCCATCTTCATCAGCGACTTGATGACCTCGGACGCCTTGATCGACATCTTGTGCGCCAGCTCGGACACGGTGATGGTCTCGGGCACATGCACGTCGAGCACGCGTGCCTCGACCGGCGCGGCCTGCTGGTGCTGGTCGTGGTGGCGGTCGTTGCCACGGCGGCCACGCGGGCCGGAACGCCAGTTGTTGCCGCCGCGGCCACCGGCACCGGTGTCGCCGCGGGTCTTGATTTCCTTGCGCTTGTTGCCGTCGCCGCCGCCGTTGTTGTTGCTCCAGCTCGACGACAGCTTGGCCGACTTGACCTCCTTGTTGCCGCCGGGCGCGCCTGCGCCGCCCGTCTTGGCAGCACCGGCAGCAGCCGTGGTGGCCGGCTTGTGCAGCGTGCCCTTCTTGGGATCGGCCGCCTTGGGCTTTTCCTCGGGCTTCTTGGCCACCAGCACCTTCTTGGGCGCATTCATCATCGCGCGGATGGCCTCGGCCTCGGCCAGGGCCTTGCGGCGGCGTTCGTCCAGATCGGCGGCGCGCGCAGACTCCTCGGCCGCACGGGCCTTGGATTCCTCATCGGCCTTGGCCTTGGCATCGGCCTGCGCGGCAGCGCGCTCGGCCGTTTCCAGGGCATGCTGGCGCGAAGCCTCTTTCTGCTCGGCCACTTCGCGCGCCTTGCGCTCTTCTTCCTTGGCGATGTAGGCAGCGGCACGCTCCTCGGCCTCGCGCTCCTTGCGCTCGCGCTCTTCGCGCTCCTGGCGGGAACGGGCCAGGTCTTCCTCTTGGCGGCCGATCATCTCGGCCTGGCGGCGCGCTTCTTCCTCGCGCTTGGCCAGTTCGGCGTTCTGCTGCTCGTGCTCGACGGCTTCGGCATGCGCCGCGGCCTCCTCGGGCGACTGGTCAGCGACGTCGTCGCGCTTGACGAAGGTGCGCTTCTTGCGCACTTCCACCTGGATGGTGCGCGCCTTGCCCGTGGCGTCCGCCTGCTTGATTTCGCTGGTGGACTTCTTGGTCAGCGTGATCTTCTTGCGGTCGGCGCCCGCAGAGCCGTGCGCGGCCTGCAGGTGCGACAGCAGCTTGTGCTTGTCCGATTCGTTCAGCGCGTCGGATGCGGAATTTTTCACCACGCCGGCGGCCTTGAGCTGCTCCAGCAGCATCTCGGG
This sequence comes from Comamonas humi, assembly GCF_054782535.1. Lineage (NCBI taxonomy): Bacteria > Pseudomonadati > Pseudomonadota > Betaproteobacteria > Burkholderiales > Comamonadaceae > Comamonas > Comamonas humi. The sequence continues at coordinate 43,714 of NZ_BAAGSH010000010.1, forward strand.
CGATTTTTTCAGTTCGGTTGCGAACTCAGCGACTGTATTGCTCGACATATCTTGTTCCGTGCCTCCTGACCTTTATGCCTGTCCATCAAACCAATGCTCACGTGCCTTCAAGATCAAGGCTTTCGCTTCATCAGCCGGCTGGCCGGTCAGTTCAGTCAATTCGTCAATGGCCAAATCGGCCAGGTCATCACGCGTGTGGATGCCACCCTCTTCCAGCTTGGTGATCAGCTCGGGCGTCATGCCGTCGAGGTCGCGCAACTCCTGCGACACCCGGCCTACGCTTTCTTCGCGAGCAATCTCCAGCGTCAGCAGCGCATCCTTGGCGCGCGAGCGCAGCTCGTTCACCGTGTCTTCGTCGAAGCTCTCGATCTCGAGCATTTCCTGCAGCGGCACATAGGCCACTTCTTCCAGGCTGGCGAAGCCCTCGGCGATCAGGATGTCGGCGATTTCCTCGTCCACATCCAGCTTCTCCATGAACAAACGGCGTGCCGTGTCGGTTTCCTCGGCCTGCTTCTGTGCCGATTCCGCCGCGTCCATGATGTTGATCTTCCAGCCCGTCAGGTCCGAGGCCAGGCGCACGTTCTGGCCGCCGCGGCCGATGGCAATCGCGAGGTTCTCCTCATCGACCACCACGTCCATGGCGTGCTTTTCCTCGTCCACGACGATGGAAGAAACGTTGGCCGGCGCCAGCGCGCCAATCACGAACTGCGCCGGGTCTTCGGACCACAGCACGATGTCCACGCGCTCGCCGGCCAGCTCGTTGGTCACGACGTTGACGCGCGAGCCGCGCACACCCACGCAGGTGCCGATTGGGTCGATGCGCTTGTCGTGCGACAGCACGGCGATCTTGGCGCGGCTGCCGGGGTCGCGGGCGCAGCTCTTGATCTCGAGCAGGCCCTGCTCGATCTCGGGCACCTCGTTGCGGAACAGCTCGACCATGAACTCGGGCGCCGAGCGCGACAGCAGGATGGGAGCGCCACGCAGCGTCAGGTCCACATCCATGATCATCGCGCGCACGCGGTCGCCGCTGCGCAGGTTTTCCTTGGGGATCATCTCGCCGCGCTTGAGGCGGCCTTCGACGCGGCCGCTCTCGACGATCAGGTCGCCCTTGTCCATGCGCTTGACGGTACCGGTGAAGATCTTGTCGCCACGGGCCATGAACTCGTTGAGCAGCATCTCGCGCTCGGCGTCGCGGATCTTCTGCAGGATGACCTGCTTGGCAGCCATCGCGCCGATGCGGCCGATGGGCAGCGATTCGATCTGTTCTTCGATGAAGTCACCCACCTCGACACCGGCCTGGCGCTCCACGGCGTCCATCAGCATCTCTTCAGCATCGGGGTTCTGCAGGCCGGCATCATCGGGCACGACCAGCCAGCGGCGGAAGGTGTCGTAGTCGCCGGTATCGCGGTCGATGGCCACGCGCACATCCACTTCGCCTTCGTACAGTTTCTTCGTGGCCTGGGCCAGGGCGGACTCCACCGCGCCAAAGACCACATCGCGCTCCACGTTCTTTTCGCGGGCGATGGCATCCACCAGCATCAACAATTCGCGATTCATGCGACGACTCTCCTATTCCAATCTCGATGGAAGGCATGGCGCCCGTAGCCCATGCGCCTTCCGGCATTCATTCATCAGTCTTCCGACTGTTCCTGCGCCTTGGCATTGCGTGCGCCGCGGCCCTTGAAGCTCACGATCGGCGCCAGGCGCACCTCGCGCAGCTCGTCCAGGGTGAAGCCCATGCTCTGCAGCGGTGCGGGCACGCGCTTCTTGCTCACGCGCTGGCCGGGCTTGACCGGCGGCTCGTCGCTCCAGACGATCTGCCAGCCGCCTTCGGCCGTGCGCTCCAGCGTGCCGCGGAATTTCTTGCGGTTGGCGTTGATCGCACTGCCGTCGGCGGCTGCGCCGATCGGCTGCTTCAGCGTGAGGTCGATCACCTCGCCAGCGAAGCGGATGAAATCCTGCTCGTGGCGCAAGGGGCGGTCGATGCCGGGAGACGACACTTCCAGGCGCCGGTAGTCGACGCCGTCGACCTCCAGCGCGAACTGCAGCTGCCGCGTCACCGTCTCGCAATCCTCCACCGTCACGAACTGTTCCGGTGCGCCTTCGGGCAACACCGCATCCGGGTTCCACGGCAGGTCGATGGTGATGCGCAGCAGGCCGCCGGCGGAGCGTTCGATCTCCACCAGGTCATAGCCCAGTCCGCTCACGGTTTGCTCAACGATTTCCTGAAGCGCCACGTGCGATGCCACTCCTGCACAATGCAAAAAGCCAATACAAAAAACTCGACAGCCACCCACAAACACATTTGCGGCGGCTTCGAGCTCCAAATGCAAGACCCAAAAAAAACGGGCGGTGGGTACCGCCCGTCTGGTCGTATGCCCTCCATTATAAGGGCAAACGAGCATGCTGGCAACTAGCCACGCTCTACCAGAAGGCGATGGACGCGCTCCAACAACGCATGCGCCTCGTGTCCGACCGGCAGGGGATCGGCGGCCTGCCCGGTGAAGTTCTCCACCATGCGCTGCAACACCCCGATCTGCGGCAGCAGTGGCCCCAGGAAGACGGCGCCGTCGCCCTGCCCGATCAGCAGCGTGGGGAAGGTCTCGATGTCCAGCTCGCCCAGCGCCTCCTCGTCGTCCTCGACATCCACCCAAGCGAAGCGCACGCCCGGCAGCTGCGCCGCCAGTGCCTCGTAGGCCGGCTGGTACAGCTTGCAGACGTCGCACCACTGCGCGCACAGGCACACCACCAGCCATGAAGGCGCCGCATTTCCCGACATAAGGACCGTTTCCCGAAAGCAAAGCCGTGTTTGTACCACCAACGCCAAGGGTCAGCGCCTCTCGCGTATTTGGTCGACCAGCACCACATCGACCGCCGGCGCCTGGTTGCCCCAGCTGTTGCGGATGAAGGTGGACACCGCCGCCACCTCCTCCAGGCCCAGGCTTTGCTGGAAGGGCGGCATGCCCAGCGGGTATGGGTTGCCCAGCGTCGAGGGCAGGTAGCCGCCGCGCAGCACCATCTGCACCACGTTGCCGGCATGGGACAGCAGCACCGCCCGGTTGCCCGCGAGCGGCGGGAACCCGGGCGGGCGCCCCTCACCCGCATCGCCATGGCAGCTGGCGCAATGCCCGGCATAGACGGAGCGGCCCAGCTCCATGACCTGCCTCCTCGGCTCCTGCGCCGGCTGCCGCGCCACCTCGGCCACGGGCAGGCTCTGCAGGTAGATGGCCGCCGCCCGCAGGTCCGTCGCATTCCAGTACTGGGTGCTGCCGAACACCACCTCGGCCATCGGGCCGGAGACGCCCGCGTGCTGGCTGGCGCCCGCATGCAGCAGCATGGCAATGTCCTCGGGCCGCCAGTGCTGCATGCCGGCTTCCGAAGGGTCGTTCAACGCCGGCGCATACCAGGCCTGGCCGCCGAGGATGCCGCCGGCCAGCGGCTGCCCGTCGCGGCTGCCGCCCAGCGCGTTGCGCGGCGTGTGGCAGGCGGCGCAGTGCCCCAGGCCGTGCACCAGGTAGGCGCCGCGCTGGCGCAGCTGCTCGGTGGTGCCGGGCCCATCGCCCTCGTCCAGCACCGTTGGCGCCGCGGCCACCTCCTCGCCAGCCCGGAAATACAGCGCCCGCCACACCGCCAGCGCCGCCTGGGTGCCGTAGGGAAAGCGCAGCTGGTGCGGCCGGTTGGCCTGCGAGACAGCCGGCAGGCTCTGCAGGTAGGCGTAGAGCGCATCGGCATCCTCGCGCGCGACACGGGTGTAGTCAGGGTACGGGAACGCCGGGTACAGCAGGCGGCCGTCGCGCGAGCGCCCATGGTGCAGCGCCCGCCAGAATTCCGATGCGCTCCAGGCACCGATGCCGTGCTGCGCATCGGGCGTGATGTTGGGCGCGAAGACCGTGCCGAAGGGGGTTTCCACGCCGCGCCCACCGGCGTAGGCCGGCCCGCCGACCGCCGTGTGGCAGCCCATGCAGTTGCCCAGCCGGGCGATGTAGGCGCCCTTGGCCACCAGGTCGGCCGACGGCGCGGCATCGGAGGCCGACCGGGGAGCGACCTCGGCCTCGCCGCGCACATTGAGCCCGTAGACCGCGGCCGCCACCAACGCCAGCAAGGCCAGCGCTGCCACCAAGAGCCTGCCCAGCCAGCGCTTCATGGCTGCTCCTTGGCGCCATCCGGCCAGCCGGCGCAGGCGATGGTGCCGCGCGGTGCCTCGGTGGCGGGCCGGGCCCCGGCCGGCACGGGTTGCGAGGCCAGCCAGGCCGTCACCGCGACGATGTCGCTGGCCGTCATCCGCTCGACCACCTGGGCCATGCAGTCGGGTGCCTGGGCGTGGCGCTGGCCGTTCTGCCAGGCGCCAAGCTGGCTGTTGAGATAGTCGCGCGGCAAGCCCACCAGGCCGGCCACGCCAAACGCATTGCCGGTCAGTTGCTCGCCGTGGCACTGCACGCAGGCGGGTAGGTTGCGGGCGGCGTCGCCCCGCAGCGCCAGCTCGCGCCCCTGCGCAATCACCTGCGGCGTGGCCGCCACCTGCGGCGGCGGGGCATAGGGCAGGTCCAGCGCCGCAAAGTGCCGGGCGATCTCGCGCAGGTAGTCGTCGCTCATCCACTGCAGCAGATGGCTCATCGCCGGGTAGTGGCGCCGGCCGTCGCGGAAGTTCAGCAGCTGGTTGTACAGGTACTGGGCCGGCTTGCCCGCGATCCGCGGAAAGTAGCCGTCGGGCGTGGAGCGCCCCTCCTTGCCATGGCAGGCGGTGCAGGCCTGCACGCGGGCGGCCATGTCCACCGCCCCGGGCGCCGGCTGCGCCATCGCCGCGCAGGCTGCCAGCAGCACCATGCCGAGCAGGCCTTTCAACGGGGTTTCAAAAACTCTCATTTTTATAGCTTCTTGCGCAATACCATCAAGGGATGGAGGCCATTTTCATCTTATTTTGGCACCACACCCCCGGGCAGGCCAGCGTACCAAGCCCGCGCCGCGGCCACCATGCGGTGAAACCCACTGACAAATTGTCCATGCCACCGGTGCCATGGATGCGGCAATGCACGCTATGCTGGCTTGAAGTTGCGGCCGCAGGCACCACGTTTCTTGGATACCCTATCAGGAGCTCTCACATGGACAGCAAGAACTACTACGACATACTGGGGGTGGACAAGCAGGCGTCGGCGGAGGACATCAAGAAGGCCTACCGCAAGCTGGCGCGCAAATACCATCCCGACATCAGCAAGGAAAAGGATGCCTCGGCCCGCATGGCCGCGATCAACGAGGCGAACAACGTCCTGTCCGACACGGACAAGCGCAGCGAATACGACGCCGAGCTGGCGGCGCCGCGCGGCTTTCGCGCCGGCGCCCAGGGCCCGCGCCCGGGCGAAGGCTTCGACCCCGGCGGCGCCGGCTTCACCCGCCACGGCATGGACTCGGATGCCGACTACAGCGAGTTCTTCTCGCAGATGTTCAGCCAGGCCGCACGCTCGCGCCAAGCTGGCGGCCAGCGCGGCGAAGGCCCCGGCCGCATGCCGCCGGTGCGCGGCGACGACCAGCACGCCGCCATCGAACTCGACCTGCAGGACAGCTACCAGGGCGTGGAGCGCGTGCTCACGCTGCATGTCCAGGGCTTCGATGCCCAGGGCGGGCTGCAGATGCAGGAACGCCACCTGCAGGTGAAGATCCCCAAGGGCGTGCGCGCTGGGCAGATGATCCGCCTGGCCGGCCAGGGCGGGCCGGGCTTTGCCGGTGGCGAGGCGGGCGACCTGCTGCTCGAAGTACAGTTCCGCGCCGACCCGCGCTGGCGCGCCGAGGGCAAGGACGTGTACCAACCGCTGCCGGTGGCCCCATGGGAGGCCGCGCTGGGCGGCGCCGTGGAGGTCGCCACGCTGGCCGGCACCTTCGAGGTCAACATCCCCGCCGGCTGGTCGCCCGGGCGCAAGGTGCGCCTCAAGGGCAAGGGCCTGCCGGCCGCCGCGCCGGGCGACCTGTACCTGGAGCTGCAGTTGCACACCCCGCCGGCCACCGACGAGGCCGGTCGTGCCGCCTACCAGGCCTTCGCCCAGGCCTTTGCCGCCTACAACCCACGCCAGAACACGGCTTCAGGAGCCTGACCATGAACCATTTGCTTGCCTCGATAGAACTCCTGGACGAAGCGGCGCTGGACACCCTGGCGCTGGCCCGCGCCTGCCAGCGCGATGCCGACTGGGTGCAGACCCGCGTGACGGAAGGCATCTTCAGCCCCGACGATGGGACGCAGCCGCTGCAGTGGCGCTTCAGCTGCACCACGGTGGTACGGGCGCGCCGCGTGGCGCAGCTCGAGCACATGTTCGACGCCGATCCGCAACTGGCCGCGATGACCGTGGACCTGATGGAGGAAGTGCTGGAGCTGCGCAGGCGGCTGGAGCACCGCTGATGGTCTAAAATTCAGGGTTTTCCCAGAAAGCCGGCCCGAACCGGCCCGGCCTTCCCCGCTCCAACCAAGGCACTCCATGAACACCTCATTGTCGCCAGTCCCGATCTCCCCCGTGGAAGACATCGTGGCGGAATTGCGCGCTGGCCGCATGGTCATCCTGGTCGATGAAGAAGACCGCGAGAACGAAGGCGACCTGGTGCTCGCGTCCGACCACGTCACGCCCGAGGCCATCAACTTCATGGCCAAGTTCGGCCGCGGCCTGATCTGCCTCACGCTCACGCGCGAGCGCTGCGAATACCTGAGGCTGCCCCCGATGGCGGCGCGCAACGGCACCGTCTACAGCACGGCCTTCACCGTCTCCATCGAGGCGGCCACGGGCGTGACCACTGGCATCTCGGCGGCCGACCGCGCCCGCACCGTGCAGGCCGCTGTCGCCCGCAACGCCCAGCCCACCGACCTGGTGCAGCCCGGCCACATCTTCCCGCTGCAGGCCGTCGATGGCGGCGTGCTGATCCGCGCCGGCCACACCGAGGCCGGCTGCGACCTGGCCGGCATGGCCGGCTGCTCGCCCTCGGCCGTGATCTGCGAGATCATGAAGGACGACGGCACCATGGCCCGCCTGCCCGACCTGCAGCTCTTCGCCGCCGAGCACGGGCTGAAGATCGGCACCATCGCCGACCTGATCGAGCACCGCAGCCGCAACGAGTCGCTGGTCGAGCGCGTCAGCTCGCGCCCGCTGCAGACGGCGCACGGCGAATTCACCGCCCACCTCTACCTCGACCGGCCCACGCAGTCGGTGCACATGGCCCTGGTCAAGGGCGCCTGGCAGCCGGACGACGAAGTGCCCGTGCGCGTGCACGAGCCGCTGTCGCTGATGGACCTGCTGGAATCCACCCGCTCCATGCACTCGTGGAGCGTGGACGCCAGCCTGCAGTACCTGCACGAGCAGAACCGCGGCGTGGCCGTGCTGCTCAATTGCGGCGAAAGCGCCGAGCAGCTGCTCAGCCAGTTCGACGGCAAGGCCCGCGCCTCCCAGGCGCCAGAGCGCGGCCGCATGGACCTGCGCACCTATGGCATCGGCGCGCAGATCCTGCGCGACTGCGGCGTACACAAGATGCGCCTGATGGGCCAGCCTCGCCGCATGCCCAGCATGGCCGGCTACGGCCTGGAAATCTCCGGCTACATCCCCAAGGAATGAAACAACCATGCAAAACGCAGAACAAGGCAGCGCAGGCCCGCTGAACGGCTCCGACCTGCACATCGGCATCGTGCAGGCACGCTTCAACGAAAGCATCACCAACGCGCTGGCCGAGGCCTGCGTGGCCGAGCTGCAGGCGCTGGGCGTACAGCCGGGCAACATCCGCCTCGTCAAGGTGCCGGGCGCGCTGGAGGTGGCGGTGGCCCTGCAGGCCATGGCCGAGTCCGACGAGTACGACGCGCTGGTCGCGCTGGGCTGCATCATCCGCGGCGAGACCTACCACTTCGAGCTGGTGGCCAACGAATCCGGTGCCGCCGTGACGCGCGTGGGCCTCGACTGCCAGATCCCGATCGCCAACGCCATCCTGACCACCGAGAACCTCGAGCAGGCCGTGGCCCGCCAGACCGACAAGGGGCGCGACGCCGCCACCGTGGCCGTCGAGATGGCCCTGCTGCTCGAAAACCTATAACTACAAGCACATGACCGAATCCACCAATCCCGCCTCGCGCCCGCCGCGCAAGGGCCTGACCTCCACCGGCGCGCGCAAGGCCGCCTCCAAGTCGGCCCGCAGCCGCTCGCGCGAGTTCGCGCTGCAGGCGCTGTACCAGCACCTGCTCAGCGGCAACGACGCGACCTCGATCGACATGTTCACCCGCGATCTCAGCGGCTTCCACAAGGCCGACGCGGCGCACTACGACGCGCTGCTGCACGGCTGCATTGCCACCGGTGCCGAGCTGGACGCGCTGATCGTGCCGGTGCTCGACCGCCCGCTCGCCGAGATCTCACCCATCGAGCATGTGTGCATGTGGATCGGTGCCTACGAGATGCAGAACTGCCTCGACATCCCCTGGCGCGTCGTGATCAACGAGAGCATCGAGCTGGCCAAGGAATTCGGCGGCACCGATGGCTACAAGTACGTCAACGCCGTGCTCAACGGCCTGGCGCCCAAGCTGCGCAGCGTCGAGGTGCAGTCGGACCGCCGCCCAGCCGATGGCGGCCCCGCCAGCGATGGCCCCGCCGACCCGGCCCCCGCCGCTTGAAAATACTCTGTTTTTGATAGCGCTTTGCGCTCACTGGTATTACGCAATCCATGAAAATCTCCACACGCGCGGACCGGATCGAGCCTTTTTACGTGATGGAAGTGGCCAAGGCGGCCCAGGCTCTGTCCGCGCAGGTGGCGGGCTCAGCCAACCCGATGATCTTCCTGAACATCGGCGAGCCGGATTTCACCGCCCCGCCATTGGTGCAGGAAGCGGCCGCCAAGGCCATCCACGACGGCGCCACGCAGTACACGCCGGCGCTGGGCATCGCCCCGCTGCGCGAGGCGCTGAGCCAGTGGTACGCCGAGCGCTTCGGCGTGCAGGTGCCGGCGCGGCGCATCGTCATTACCGCTGGCGCATCGGCGGCACTGCAGCTGGCCTGCCTGGCGCTCATCAACCCGGGCGACGAGATGCTGATGCCCGACCCGAGCTACCCCTGCAACCGCCACTTCGTGAGCGCTGCCGAGGGCCGGGCCGTGCTGCTGCCCACCACGGCGGCCGAGCGCTACCAGCTCTCGGCCGACAAGGTGCGCAGTGCCTGGAACGAGAAAACGCGTGGCGTTTTGCTGGCCTCGCCGTCCAACCCCACGGGCACCTCGATCGCCCCGCAGGAGCTGCGCGCCATCCACGAGGTGGTGAAGGCCCATGACGGCATCACGCTGATCGACGAGATCTACCTCGGCCTCTCGTACGACGAGGCCTACGGCCAGACGGCGCTGGCCATCGACGACCAGATCATCAGCATCAACAGCTTCAGCAAGTACTTCAACATGACCGGCTGGCGCCTGGGCTGGATGGTCGTGCCCGACGCGCTGGTGCCGGTGGTCGAGCGCCTGGCGCAGAACCTGTTCATCTGCGCCAGTACCGTGTCGCAGCTTGCCGCGCTGGCCTGCTTCGCCCCCCAGAGCATCGCCGAGTACGAGCGCCGCCGCGCCGAGTTCCGCGCCCGGCGCGACTATTTCATCCCCGCGCTGCAGCAGCTCGGCCTCGACGTGCCGGTGTTCCCCGACGGCGCCTTCTACGCCTGGGCCGACTGCCAGCAAGCCGCCGAGCGGCTGGGCGTGCAGGGCAGCTGGGACTTCGCCTATGCGCTGATGGAAAAGGCCCATATCGCCATCACGCCGGGCCGCGACTTCGGCACCGCCGAGACTGCCCGCTTCGTGCGCTTTTCCACCGCCAACTCGATGGCGCAGCTGCAGGAATCGATCCACCGGCTGCAACAGCTGCTGGGCTGACCCATGACCACGGCCGCGCCCTTCAGCCACCCCATCCGCATCTACTGGGAAGACACCGATGCCGGCGGCATCGTCTTCTACGCGAACTACCTCAAGTTCTTCGAGCGCGCGCGCACCGAATGGCTGCGCTCGCTGGGCGTGGAGCAGCAGTCGCTGCGCGAGCAAAGCGGCGGCATCTTCGTGGTGACCGAGGCACGCATCAGATATTTGCAATCGGCGCGGCTCGATGATGAACTTATTGTTACCGCCACGCTCACAGAAAAAGGCCGGGCGTCGTTGACAATACATCAGCAAGCGCTCCTAAAATCAAAGCATTCGCCCGATGGCTCGCAAAGCGGCGCCGCCGTATTGCTGAGCGAAGGCACCATCCGCATCGGCTGGGTCCAGGCCGACACGATGCGCCCCACCCGTATTCCCTCGTCATTGCTAGAAAAGCTCCCATGAATTCCCAAGACATGTCGATCTTCAGCCTGGTGCTGCATGCCAGCTGGGTAGTGCAGCTCGTGATGCTGATTCTGGTCGCCGCCTCGGTGGCCTGCTGGGCCACCATCCTGCGCAAGGTGGGCATGCTCAAGTCGGTGAAGTCCAAGAACGAGGAGTTCGAGCAGGACTTCTGGTCGGGCACCAGCCTCAACGAGCTGTTTGCCGCCGCGTCGGCCAACGCCAAGCACTGCGGCCCGCTCGAGCGCATCTTCGCCAGCGGCATGCGCGAATACCAGAAGCTGCGCGAGCGCAGCATCACCAACCCCGACACCCTGCTCGACGGCACGCGCCGCGCCATGCGCGCCAGCTTCCAGCGCGAGATGGACGAGATCGAGGGCGGCCTGTCGCTGCTGGGCACCATCGGCTCCGTCGCTCCGTACGTGGGCCTGTTCGGCACCGTCTGGGGCGTGATGCACGCTTTCACCGGGTTTGCCAACATGGAACAGATCACGCTCGCCACCGTGGCGCCTGGCATCGCCGAAGCACTGGTGGCCACAGCCATGGGCCTGTTCGCCGCCATTCCCGCGGTGACCGGCTACAACCGCTTCGCCGCCGGCATCGACCGCATCGCCAGCCAGCAGGAGACCTTCATCGAGGAGTTCTCCAACATCGTGCAGCGCAACCTGGGCGCCCACCCGGTCCCCGCGCACGCCCATCCTGCCCACTGAGGAGCCGAGACATGCCATCCTCGGCCTCGCGCGGCAGCCGCAAGCGCCGCAGCTTCAACGAAATCAACATGGTGCCCTTCATCGACGTGATGCTGGTGCTGCTCATCATCTTCATGGTGACCGCGCCCATGCTCACGCCCGGCGCCATCAACGTGCCCAAGGCCGGCAAGAGCGAGCGCCCGCCCACCAAGAACGTGGCCCACGTGCTCATCAAGAAGGACGGCAGCCTCAGCCTCAAGATGGGCAGCGTCGAGCAGCCCATCTCGCTGCAGGAGCTGGGCCGGCAGGCCAAGTCCTGGCAGGATGGCCTGGGCGCCGAGGACAGCGCCGTGCTCATCGTCGCCGACAAGGACCTCAGCTACCAGAAGGTGATGGAGGCCATGGGCGTGCTGCAGGGCGCCAACGTCAAGCGGGTGGCCCTGAACGTAGCAGGCGGCAGCGCCAAGTAGCCCCCAGATATCCATGTCCCCTCGCCAAGAACGCGACCAGTTCGCCCCGCCGGCACCGAAGTCCAGGTTCAAGTCCTGGGCCATCGCGCTGCTGGCCCATTTGCTGGCCGTCATGGCCCTGCTGTGGACGGTGCGCAACCCGCGGGACGCCGACCAGCCCGCGGTGGAGGCCGAGCTGTGGTCGCCCACGCCGCAGCAGGCCGCGCCTACACCGCCGCCCCCGCCTCCGCCGGTGCACCAGCCGCCGCCACCGCCCCCTCCTCCGCCAGCCCCCGCGCCCACGCCGGCCCCTGCGCCGCCCCCGAAGGCGGCCGTGCAGCCGGATGACGACCACGAGGCCGAGATCGCGCTGCAGAAGAAGAAGGAGCGCGAGAAGAAGCAGCGTGAACAGCGCGAGCAGGCCGAACGCGAGCGCCGCGAGGACGACCGCCGTGAAAAGGCCGAACAGGCCGAGCGCGAGAAGCAGGAACGCCTGAAGCAGGACAAGGCCGACAAGGCCGAGAAAGCCAAGGCGGACAAGGAAAAGGCCGCCAAGGAAAAAGCCGCGCAGGAAAAGGCCGAGCAGCAGCGCCTGCAGAAGGAAAAGGCCGAGAAGGAGAAGGCTGAAAAGGCGGAAAAGGAAAAGGCCGAGCAGGACAAGCGCAAGCAGGCCGAGGCCCAAGCCAAGGCCAAGGCGGCTGCCGACGCCAAGGCCAAGGCCGCCGCGGATGCCAAGGAGGCCGATGCCCAGCGCAAGGCCAACCTGGCGCGCATGCAGGCCATGGCCGGCTCGGCCAGTGCAGGCAGCGGCAGCCATGCCGGCGGCGGCTCGCCCGGCGGCTCGGCTGCGGGCAGCGGCGGTCCTTCGGCCGGCTATGCCGGCAAGGTGGTGGCCAAGGTCAAGCCCAACATCACCTTCCCCGACTCCATCGCCGGCAACCCGCGCGCTGTGGTGCGGGTGCGTACCGCGCCGGACGGCACCATCGTCGGCACGCGCATCGTGCAGTCCAGCGGCAACCCGGCCTGGGACAACGCCGTGGTGCGCGCGCTGCAGAAGACCGAGACCCTGCCCAAGGACATCGACGGCCGCGTGCCGCCCGAGTTGGACATCGGCTTCCGTCCCAACGACTGATCCCGCCTGTAAAAAAGATAGCTGGCAGCGCTCATTCCCAGAGCACTTCCAGCTTTTTTCATTGCAAAACCGTATCACAGCAAGCGCTGGCAGCTATTCTTTTTGACGGTGGCTGTCCATCCAGCGGATGCACTATGATGGGCCGCGAAACGCCCCGACTCAGCGACCTCCCACCGGCTCGCTGCCTGCCGGCCCGCACCACCAGGGCCGGCGATGCGTTGAATCCTGTTGAACCCAGCACGGGCAGACCGAGGTTGCACCACCCACCGGGCGGCCTCTCCCGCAATCCCCATGGGCGCTGCCGCCCTTGCCGCAGCGGCGCCGTGCACCAGGACTCAACCGCCATGCCCCCTTCCACGCCACCCGGCTCGCCCGCCACGCCGCGCCTTTCGATCCTGATCTTCCTGTCCGCGCTCGCCGTGCTGCCGCTGAACATGTTCGTGCCGTCGCTGCCGCGCATTGCCGAGGACCTGGACGCCGGTTTCGCGCTGGCCAACCTGGCCGTCGCGGGCTATGCCGTTGCCACCGCCTTCGCGCACCTCGCCGCCGGTGCGCTGTCCGACCGCTTCGGGCGCAGGCCCGTCGCGCTGGCGGCGCTGGCCATCTTCACGCTGGCCTCGCTGGGCTGCGGCCTGGCCGGCAGCATCGGCAGCTTCCTGCTGTTCCGGTGCCTGCAGAGCGTGGTGATTGCCGGGTATGCCGTGTCGCTCGCGGCGATCCGCGACACCTGCGACGAGCGGATGGTGGCGGGCCGCATCGGCTACCTGTCCTCCGCGTGGGCGGTGGCGCCCATGGTCGGCCCGGCGATCGGCGGGGCGCTGGATGCGCACTTCGGCTGGCGTGCCAACTTCTTTGTGTTCGCCGGCCTCGGCGCCGCGGCGTTGTGCCTGGCGGTCTTCGGCCTGCCGGAGACCCACCGGCACCGCAGCAGCACCTTCGCGCGGCAGCTGCGCGGCTATGCCGAGCTGGCCCGTTCGACGCGGTTCTGGGCCTATGCCGCCTGCATGGCCTGCGCGATCGGCACGCTGTATGCCTTTCTCGGCGGCGCGCCCCTGGTGGCGGCGCAGCTCGGCCTGGCATCGGGCACGGTGCTCGGGCTCTACATGGGATTGGTGCCGGCCGGCTTCATGCTCGGCAGCTATGTGGTCGGGCATGCCAGCGGCCGCTGCACGGCCACCGGCTTCATCGTCGCCGGGCGGGCGCTCACCGGCCTGGGACTGCTGCTGGGCCTGGGGCTGGCTGCGCTGGGCGCCACGCACCCCCTCGCCTTCTTCGGACCCTGCATGGCCGTGGGCCTGGGCAACGGCCTGACGATGCCGGCGGCGAACGCCCGGGTGCTGTCGATCCACCCCGGGCTGGCGGGCACGGCATCGGGCCTGGCCTCGGCGCTGACGGTGGCCGGCGCCGGCCTCATCTCGCTGCTCTCGGGCCTGGTCGTCCAGCCGGCACATGCGCACGGGGCCGTGCTGGGCACGATGCTGGTCGCGTCGCTGCTGTCTGGCGCCGCGGCGCTGGGCATCGTCCGTGCGGAAAGGCAGCTGGCTGCAGACGCGGGCGCGCAGGCTCGCCCCACCGCATGAGCGCTACCGGTTCCGCGCCAGCCGCAGCCCCGTCATCTGCCAGCGCGCCGACGCCGGGAAGAAGTTGCGATAGCTGGCGCGCGCGTGGCCGGGTGGCGTGAGGCACGAGCCGCCGCGCAGCACGTACTGGTTGACCATGAACTTGCCGTTGTACTCGCCCACCGCGCCGTCGGCGATGCGAAAGCCCGGGTACGGCGCGTAGGACGACTGGGTCCATTCCCAGACCAGGCCCAGGCCGTCGCCCGCGATGCCGGCGGGGTGCAAGGACTCCTGCCCCGGCTGGCCCGCCATCGCGGCCGCCCAGGCCACTTCCCACTCGGCCTCGGTCGGCAGCCGGGCGCCGGCCCAGCGCGCAAAGGCATCGGCCTCGTAGTACGACAGGTGCGCCACGGGGCGGTTATCGAGGAGCGGCAGCGCGCCGTGCAGGCTGAACTCCTGCCAGCCGGCCGTGGTCTGCTCGGGCTGGCCGGTCCTGCGCCAGTACCAGGGGTGCTCCAGCCGCTGCGCGCAGCACCAGTCCCAGCCCTCGGCCAGCCACCACTGCGGCTGGGCGTAGCCGCCGGCCTCGACGAAGCGCAGGAACTCGGCATTGCTCACCGGCCGGCTGGCGATCTCGCAACCGGCCAGGAACACCGGGTGCCGGGGCCGCTCGTTGTCGAAGGCAAAGCCGGCGCCCGCGTGGCCGATCTCCTGCAGTCCGGGCGCCACCGGCAGCCAAGTCAAGGGAACGGCTTGCGGCACCGGCTCGGGCATGGCATCCAGCGGCTGGTAGGCCGGCCACAGCGGGTGGCACGACAGCAGGTGCTTGATGTCGGTGAGCAGCAGCTCCTGGTGCTGCTGCTCGTGCTGCAGGCCCAGCTCGACCATCTCGGCCAGCGGCAGGGGCAGCTCGCGCGCCAGCAGCGCATGCATGCGCGCATCGATGGCGGTGCGGTAGTCCAGCACCCGCGCCAGCGGCGGCCGCGTGAGCAGGCCGCGCTGCGCGCGCGGATGGCGGTCGCCGACCTGCTGGTAGTACGAGTTGAACAGCACGCGGAAGTCGGGGTCGAACGACAGTTCCTGCCCCAGCACGAAGGTCTCGAAGAACCAGGTGGTGTGCGCCAGGTGCCACTTGGCCGGGCTGGCGTCGGGCATGGACTGCACGCAGGCGTCCTCGGCCGACAGCGGCGCGGCCAGCCGCAGCGTGCGCTGGCGGACGGCGTCGAAGCGTTGGGCGAGTACGGGTGAAGCGAGGTCAGGCATGGGCGTGCACCATGGCAAACCACTGCCGCTCGTCGGTCCAGGCCTGGCAGGCGCCGAAGCCGGCCTCGGCCAGCAGCGCCTGGAACCGCGGCAGCGGGTATTTGTAGCTGTTCTCGGTGTGGATGGTCTCGCCCTCGGCAAAGCGCCGCCCGCCGCCCGGCCAGGCCACGGCCAGCGGCCGGCGCGCGCGCAGGTGCATCTCGATGCGCGAATGGCGGGTGTTGAAGAAGGCGTGGTGGGCCCAGTCGCCCGGGTCGAAATCGCTGCCCAGCAGCGTGTTCACATGGCTGAGCACATTCAGGTTGAAGCGCGCCGTCACGCCCTGGGCATCGTCGTAGGCGGGCTCCAGCCACTGCCGTGGCTTGGGCAGGTCGATGCCGATCAGCAATCCGCCGTCCGGCCCCAGCAGCCCGTGCATGCGCTCCAGCATGGCCAGCGCATCGGCCGGGTCGAAGTTGCCGATGGACGAGCCGGGGTAGAACAGCAGCCGCCCGCGGCGCGCCAAGTCGGGCGGCAGCTGCAGCGGGCCGGTGATGTCGGCCTGCACCGCGCGCGCATCCAGGCCCGGAAACTCGTCGGCCAGCCGGCGCACCGCCTCGCGCAGGAAGTCGCCGGCGATGTCCACGCCCACGAAGTGGCGCGGCCTCAGGCTGCGGCACAGCGCGCGCACCTTCTCGCAGTTGCCGGCGCCCAGCTCGATCAGCACCTCGCAGCCGCGCAGCGCCCGCGCCATGTCCGGCCCGGCGTCGGCGAGGATGGCGGCCTCGGTGCGCGTGGGGTAGTACTCGGGCAGGCGGGTGATCTGCTCGAACAGCTCGCAGCCGCGCGCGTCGTACAGGTACTTGGGCGAAATGCGCGCCTGCGGCTGCTGCAGGCCCTGCAGCAGATCGGCGCGCGCGGCCAGCAGGGCCGGCACCACCACCGCGGGCGGCGCGGCATCGTCAACGGTACGGAGCATGGCTGGCTCTCCTCAACCCACGAAGCCTCCAGCGTAGCAGTCCCCACTGACCTGCGGGTAGGACAGCAGCGCTTCTCCCAGGCACCGGTTTCTCAATGAAATCGGCGTCTGGCGCTTATACAGCAAGCGCCAGCAGCTATTGTTTCAGGAGTTCAGAAGCGCCAACCCAGGCCCACGCCCACCAGCACCGGATCGACCTTGAAGCGGCCGATCCGGCTGCCCGCCGCGCTCACGTCGGTACGGATCTGGACCTTCTTGATATCGACGTTCAGGTACAGATTCTTCGACAGCCGGTAGTCCATGCCGAGCTGCAGCGCGCCGCCCCAGCTGTTGCGGTCCACGTCCACGCCGGCGGGCAGGTTCACATTGGAAAAGCGCGTGTAGTTCAGGCCCGCGCCCACATAGGGCTTGAAGTTGCCGAAGCCGGTGAAGTGGTACTGCGCCAGCAGCGTGGGCGGCAGGTGCTTGAGCGAGCCGATCTTCGCATCGCCGGCGCGCAGATCGTGCTTCTGCGGATAGGTCAACACCAGCTCGGCCGCGAGGTTGGGCGTGAAGAAGTACGAGACGTCGACCTCGGGCATCCACTTGTTGTTGATCGACAGGTCGAGGCCGGTGCTGTCCTTGTTGGCGCTGTCCAGGTGCAGGGCGCGCACGCGCACCATCCACGGGCTGGTGCCGTCGGCGGTCTGGGCCAGGGCCGGGCCGGCGGCAAGGGCGCTGGCAGCGGCTGCAATCGCGATCAGGGTCTTTTTCATCTATTGTTCCTTCAAGAAAGTCGTGGAGCAGCGTGCACTCCATGAACTTGATTGAAGCAAAGCCCCTCCCCCGCGGGTTTGTCCCAGGTCAACCCCTTCCGGCAACCCGCCTATGAAAAAGGCGGACGTTGCCCTGTGACCACGTCCGCCCTGCCGCTGATGCAGCGCAATGCGCCACACCACAGTGAATGCTAGCTATGCTTTTTCAGTGCACCGCCTTACCCGGCCGCAGCTTGTGCCACAGCTCCACGCCCAGCACCACGATGCCGCCAATGATGGCGCCCACCACCACATGCACCAGCACGGGCCCCAGGAAAGCGGCCACGCCGCCCATGGGCACCAGGGTCTGCTCGATCCAGTGTTCGATGGGCCCCATGCCATGCACCAGCAGGCTGCCGCCCACCATGAACATGGCGGCCGTGCCGACGATGGACAGGCCGCGCATCAGCCACGGCGTGGAGGCGATCAGGCCGCGGCCCAGCGCCTGCGCGGCGCTGCTGGCCTTGCGCATCAGCCATTCGCCCACGTCGTCCATGCGCACGATGCAGGCCACCAGGCCGTAGACGAAGACGGTGATGGCCAGCGCCACCGCGACCAGCACGGCGAACTGCTCCGCCAGCGGCTTGGCCGACACCGTGCCCAGCGCAATCGCCATGATCTCGGCCGAGAGGATGAAGTCGGTGCGCACGGCGCCCTTGACCTTGAGCTTCTCGTACTCGACCGGGTCCATCTGCTTCTCGTGCGCGGCGCGCACCGACGACGGCGCCACGCCGCGCTGCTCGGCCTCGCCGGCATCGGCCACCACCTCGGGCACGCCATGCTGGCGGCGCTTGTGCACCAGTTCGAGGATCTTCTCCACGCCCTCGAAGCACAGGAAGGCGCCGCCCAGCATGAGCAGCGGCGTGATCAGCCAGGGCGCGAAGGCGCTGATGAGCAGCGCCGCCGGCACGAGGATGGCCTTGTTCATGAGCGAGCCCTTGGCCACGGCCCAGACCACCGGCAGCTCGCGGTTGGCCTTGACGCCGGTGACCTGCTCGGCATTGAGCGCCAGGTCGTCGCCCAGCACGCCGGCCGTCTTCTGCACGGCCACCTTGGTCTGGGTGGCCACGTCGTCGAGGATCGCGGTGCTCTTGCCCGCCGCGGTCTTGGTCATCAGGGCCACGTCGTCCAGCAGCGCCGCAATATCGTCCAGCAGCATCAAAAGGCCTGCACTCGCCATCGCATCTCCTCCGGTTTGAAATGTCCGCCATCATGCCTGCAATGGATGACGGCCCAGGCCCTGCCCCCGCGTAACCGGGCGTTACCGCGGCGGCGCCTGTGTCCCGCCGCGCTCGGCCACCACGGCGCGGGCACAGTCCACCAGGTGGTGGATCAGCGGCAGCCGGGCCGAGGCGCGCAGCCAGATCACGCCGAAGCGCCGCACTTCCGTCTGCATCTGCGGCAGCGCCAGGCGCACCACGCCCTGGCCGTCGGGCCAGGCCAGTGCGGTGTCGGGCACCAGGGCCACGCCCAGGCCCTTGTCCACCATCATCGCGATCGCCACCAGCGAGCTGAGCTCGAAGCGCTCGTGCGGCACGATCTGCGCCGCGCGCAGGTAGCGCTCCACCATCTGGCCGCCGCCCAGCGTGCGGTCGTAGCGGATCAGCGGCTGGCGGCGCAGCAGCTCGTGCGGATCGATGTGCGCGAGGCGGCGCGGCGCCAGCAGCACCAGCGGCTCCTCGCGCAGCAGCGCCCAGTCGAAGGTCTTGGCCAGCGCGAACGGCGGGTACAGGCACACGGCGGCATCGAGCCGGCCCTGCTGCACGGCCTGGTAGAGCTGGCGCGTGGTGCCCGATTCGAGGAACACCGTCGCATCCGGGCAGCGCGCGACAAAGCCCGAGAGGATGTCGGGCAGCAGGCTGTGCAGCGCGGTGTTGATGGTGCCTATCACCAGTTCGCCCGCCGCGCCAGCGTCGTTCACCAGCGTCTTGGCATTGGCCAGCTCGCGCAGCAGCGCCGGCGCGCTTTGCGCCAGGCGGTGGCCGGCCGGCGTGGGCTGCACGGTACGGCCCGCGCGCGCCAGCAGCGGCGCGCTGAACTCGCGCTCCAGGCTGTGGATCTGCTGCGCGACCGCTGCCGCGGTGATGTTGAGCCGCCGCGCCGCCTCGGCCATGGAGCCGGTCTCGACCACCAGCAGGAAGCTCGTCAGGTAGCTTGTTTCCATAGTTTTTCTATCGTTTGAAGCAATATTAGCTGTGTTTTGCTTTGGTGTTTGCTGTCCACAATCGCTGGATGAGAAGCAAATTGTTCGTTCCCGCCTCCCGCCCCGAGCTGTTCGCCAAGGCCCTGGCCAGCGCGGCCGATGCACTCTCCTTCGACCTGGAAGACGCCGTGGCCGAGCCGCGCAAGGACGAGGCGCGTGCCCTTCTGCGCGGCTTTCTGCAAAGCCCTGAATCGCAAGGCCACGCCAAGACCCTGATCGTGCGCGTGAACGCCATGGACACGCCGCACTTCGCCGCAGACATCGCCGCCGTGGTGCAGCCCGGCCTGCACCTGGTCAACCTGCCCAAGCCCGAGAGCCCCGAGGCCGTGGCCGAGGCTGCGGCCCTGGTTGCCGAGGCCGCCCGCGCCAATGGCGTGCAACAGCCGCCGCGCCTGCTGCTGAACATCGAAACCCCCAAGGCCTTGCGCTGCGCCGCCGCGCTGGCCTGCGCCCACCCGTCGGTGGCCGGCCTGCAGCTGGGCCTAGGCGATTTGTTCGAGCCCTACGGCGTGCACCGCCGCGAGCCCAGCGCGCTGCAGCAAGCGCTGTTCACCATGCGCATGGCGGCCGCCGAGGCCGATGTGTTCGCCTACGACGGCGCCTTTGCCGACATCCGCGATGCCGAGGGCTTTCGCGCCGAGGCCGAGCTGTCGCGCCGCCTGGGCTACCTGGGCAAGAGCTGCATCCACCCCAGCCAGATCGCGCTGGCCAACGCCGTCTACCAGCCCACCGAGGCCGAGATCGCGCAGGCGCTGCGCGTGCTGCAGGCCGCCGATGCGGCCAGCGACGCGGCCGTCGGCGCCTACGTGGTCGACGGAAAGATGGTGGACCGCCCCTTCGTGCTGCGTGCCCAGGCCATCGTGGCCGGCGCGCGCGCTGCCGGCCTGCTGGGCGAGTGAGCGCCAACCGTTTTTTCCATTCCAGACACAGGAGACAAACCATGACGCCAAGCCGTCGCCATTTCGCCATCGCTGCCTGCGCACTTGCCGTGTCCGCAGCGGTCTCGGCACCCGCCCACGCCGCCGACGCGCCCTATCCAGCCAAGCCCATCACCATGGTCGTGCCCTACCCGCCGGGCGGCTCGAACGACGTGTTCGCGCGCCAGGTGGCCAAGGAGCTGGGCGACCTGCTCAAGCAGCCCATCGTGGTGGACAACCGCCCCGGCGCCAGCGGCAACACCGGCACCGCCATGGCGGCCAAGGCCGCGCCGGACGGCTACACGCTGGTGGCGGTGTCGTCGAGCATGACCACCAACGCGGCCGTGCAGACCAAGCTGCCTTTCGACCCGGTCAAGAGCTTCGCGCCGGTCGCCATGTTCGCCAAGGGGCCGTTCGTGGTGGCGGTGAACAACGACTTCCCCGCGAAGACGCCGGCCGACTTGCTGCGCGTGGTCAAGGCCGAGCCCGGCAAATACAACTACGCCACCTCGGGCACCGGCAGCGTGAACCACTTCGCCACCGAGCTGCTGCGCTCCATGGTGCCCGGCTTCGACATCACCCACGTGCCCTACAAGGGCCAGGGCCCGGCGGTGACGGACGTGATCGGCAACCAGGTGCAGCTGATGATCTCGAGCGGCCCGTCCATCCTGCCCATGGTGCGCAACGGCAAGCTGCGCGCCATCGGCATCACCAGCCTCGCGCCCAGCCCGATCGCGCCCGATCTCACGCCCATGGCCACGGTCGTGCCCGGCTACGAGTTCGACCTGTGGTGGGGGCTGCTCGCGCCCGCCGGCACGCCGCCGGCCATCGTCAGCCAGCTCAACCAGGCGGTGAACCAGGTGCTGGCCAAGCCCGAGATCAAGGCCAATTTCCTGCGCGAAGGCGCCATCGCCACGCCGGTCACGCCGGCGCAGTTCGCAGCCACCATCGAGCAGGACGTGAAGCGCTGGCAGGCGCTGGCCAAGGCGCGCAACATCGTGGCCGATTGAGTTATCAAAAACAATAGCTTCTCGCGCTTGATACATAAGCGCCAGCGGCCAATTTCATCCTGAATCATGAGCCAACCATCCATCCAGCGCCAGGGCCCGCGCGGCCCGCTCAGCGGCGTGCGCGTGCTCGACCTCAGCGCCTACATCGCCGGGCCCTACGGCTGCTCTTTGCTGGCCGACCAGGGCGCCGAGGTCGTCAAGATCGAGCCGCCCGTGGGCGACAACCTGCGCAAGTACCCCTCGACGCTGGAGACCGAGAGCCGCGCCTTCGTCGGCGTCAACCGCAGCAAATGGGGCATGGTGCTGGACCTCAAGAACGAGGCCGACCACGCCGCGCTGCTGCGCCTGGTGCGCGAGGCCGACGTGCTGGTGCACAACTTCCGCCCCGGCGTGCCCGAGCGCCTGGGCATAGGCTTCGAGCAGCTCGCCGCGCTGCACCCGCGCCTCATCTACTGCAGCGTGACCGGCTACGGCCAGCAGGGCCCGCTCAAGGCCAAGGCCGGCTACGACCAGGTGCTGCAGACCCTGACCGGCATGTGCGCCATGCAGGGCAAGGCCGGCGGCCCGCCCGAGATCCTCTACGGCTCGGTGGTCGACTACTACGCGGCCGCGCTGGTGGCCGGCGGCGTGGCCTCAGCGCTGTACGAGCGCGAGAAGAGCGGCCTGGGCCAGCATGTGGGCGTGTCGCTGCTGCGCGCCGCGCTCACCATGCAGTCGGCGCGCCTGGTCTGGGCCGAGGGCGAGCCGCGCGAGGTCGGGCGCGACATGCGCTCGGGCGGCATCACCGGCATCCATCCCACCAAGGCGGGGCACCTGTACCTGTCGGCCAACACCCAGCACTTCTGGGCCGCGCTGTGCCACAAGGTGGGCCTGCCCGAGCTGGCCAGCAACGAGCGCTACGACACCGTGCGCAAGCGCGCCCAGCACCATGCCGAGCTGGTGCCCGTGCTGCGCCAGGCCCTGGCCGCGCGCACCGCGCTCGAATGGGAAGCCCTGTTCGGCGAGGAAGTGCCCTGCGCCGCGGCCCGCGCCGTCGAGGACATGTTCGACCACCCCCAGGTGCAGGCCGAGGGGCTGATCGAGCGCTTCGAGCACCCGACGCTGGGCAGCTACCGCGGCTTTGCCGGCCCCATAGACTTCAGCCGCACGCCCGGCCCCGCGCCCTTTGCCGCGCCCACGCTGGGCCAGCACACAGCGGCGCTGAAGGAATCCGGTGCATGAGCCTGGCATCCCCCGCGCTGCCGGCCGGCGCCTGCGATGCGCACCTGCACGTCTTCGATGCGCGCTTTGCGGCCGAGGCGCCGCATGCCATGCAGGCCGGCGCCACCGCGGCCGACTACCTGGCGCTGCGCCAGCGCCTGGGCCTGCAGCGCGCCGTCATCGTGCAGCCGCGCGCGCACGGCACCGACAACCGCGTCACGCTCGACGCCATCCGCGCGCTGGGGCCGCAGCACACGCGCGGCATCGCCGTGCTGCGCCCGGACGTTGACGACGCGCAGCTGCGCGCGCTGCACGACGGCGGCATCCGCGGCATCCGCTTCTCGCTCTACACCGACCGCGACGCGATGGTCAGCCTGGACATGTTGCAGCCGCTGGCCCGCCGCGTGGCCGCGCTGGGCTGGCATGTGCAGTTGCACTGGCGCGCCGACCAGATCGTGGCCCAGCACGCCTTGCTGCAGCGCCTGCCCTGCGCCATCGTCTTCGACCACATGGCGCGCCTGCCCGCTGGCGAAGGCACGCGCCACCCCGCCTTCGGCGTGGTTCGCAGCCTGCTGCAACAGGGCCGTGCCTGGGTCAAGCTCTCGGGCCCCTACCTCAACGGCGGCACCGGCCATCCCGAGGTGGATGCATTGGCCCAGGCCTGGGTGCGCGAGGCCCCCGAGCGCCTGGTCTGGGGCAGCGACTGGCCCCACGTGACCGAAAAGGCTGACCCGCCGGACACCGCCCAGCTGCTGGCCCTGCTGCAGCGCTGGGTGCCCGATGCCGCCACCCGCCAGCAAGTGCTGGTGGACAACGCGGCGCAACTCTATGGATTTCACTGAAACGAGGAGACATGAGATGAAGAAGTTTTGCCTGACGCTGGCCGCACTGGCCCTGGCATGCGGCGCCGCCCAGGCCGCCGGCTACCCCGAACAGACTCTCACCGTGGTCGTGCCCTTCTCGGCCGGCGGCGGCGCAGACAACGCGGCCCGCATCATCGCCCAGGGCCTGAGCCAGGTGGCCGGCCAGAGCGTGGTGATCGACAACCGCGCCGGCGCCAGCGGCTCCATCGGCGCGACCTTCGTGGCCCGCGCCAAGGCCGACGGCTACACCGTGCTGTACGACGCCTCGTCGTTCGCCATCAACCCGGCGCTGCGCAAGCTGCCCTACGATCCGGCCAAGGATTTCATCCCGGTGTCGCAGGCCATCCGCGTGCCCAACATCCTGGTGGCGGCGCCGGCCTCGCCGTACAACAACCTGTCCGACTTCGTGCGCGCCGCCCAGGCCCAGCCCGGCAAGCACACCTATGCCTCCTACGGCCCGGGCAGCCTGGCGCAGATGGCGGGCGAACTGCTGAAGATCGGCGCGAAGATCGATGCCATCCACGTGCCCTACAAGGGCGGCGCGCCGGCCATCGTCGACGTGATGGGCGGCCAGGTGGACGTGTATTTCGCCAACGCGGCGTCGAGCCTGAGCTACGTCAAGGCCGGCAAGCTCAAGGCGCTGGCCGTATCCTCGCGCGAGCGCATGCCCGAGCTGCCCCAGGTGCCCACGGTGCGCGAATCGGGCATCAAGGACTTCGAGGTCGAGGAGTGGAATGGCTTCTTCGTGCCGGCCGGCACGCCGCCCGCCGTGGTCGCGCGGCTGCAGGAGCTGGTGCAGAAGGCCCTGGCCCTGCCCGCCACCAGGAGCGGCCTGGAAAAGCTCGGCCTCACGCCCGTGGGCAGCAATGCGGCGCAGTTCTCCAGCTTCGTCGCGGCCGAGCGCGCCCGCTGGGAGCAGGTGGTGAAGACCAACCACATCACCGTCAACTGAGCGCGGAATCTTCTTGCTGCACCACCTGCTTGGCACATTCCATCAGGCTGTGCGCCCAGCGCAGGCGCGGCGAGGTGCGCTGCCACAGCAGCCCCAGCTCGCGCACCGGCTGTGCGGCGCCCTGGCCCTTGACGGGCGGCAGCGCGAGCTTGCGCAGCTCGCGGCCGCGCACCAGGGTTTCGCCCACATCGGGCACCAGCCCTATGCCCAGGCCCCGCTCCACCATCATCGCCACGGCAACCACCGAATTCAGTTCGAGGCAGACGCTGGGCCGGATGTCGTGGGCCTCGAGGTAGCGCTGCGCCAGCCGGCCGCCCACCAGGGCGCGGTCGTAGCGCACCAGCGGGCGCGTGCGCAGCAGGTCGAGCGGCGGAAGCTGCGCATCCCGGGCCTGGCAGAGCAGCACCAGCGGCTCCTCGCGCAGCGGCGACCAGCAGATGGTCTTGGGCAGCTCGAACGCGGGCTTCAGGCAGATCGCCACGTCCAGTTCGTCCTGCGCCAGCTCGGTGTAGAGCTTGGGCGTGCTATCGACATGGACAGTGACCTGCACGCCGCCATGGAGCCGCAGAAAGCGCTGCAGCACATCGGGCAGAAAGCCGTGCAGCACGGTGTTGAGCGTGCCCAGGCGCAGTTCGCCCTGGTCGGCATCGGAGGCGACCCAGCTGCGCAGCTCGTCGCACTCCTGCACCAAGTGCCGGCCCTTCTCGAACAGCCGCTCCCCCGCCGCCGTGGGCCGCACGCGCCGGCCATGGCGTACCAGCAGCGCCGCGCCCAGCTCGCGCTCCAGCGTGCGCATCTGCTGGGCGATGGCGGCAGGGCTCAGGTCCAGCTCGCGCGCCGCGTCGGACATCGAGCCCAGCTTCACGACTTTCAAGAAATTGTGCAGGTAACGTGTCTCCATTCAACACATTTTCTTCAAATTGAAGATAGGCATGCCAGCGGCACCGGGCTTGGCCCTGCCGCACACTCGGTATCCACGATTCCCCAAAACCGCCCCCAGGAGACCCGCCCATGCATTTCCCGCTCTCGCGCCGCAAGCTGCTGGCCACTTCGGCCACAGCCCTGCTGGCCGGCGCCGCCCACCCGCCCCTGTGGGCGCAGGCCACCGGCAAGGTGGTGCGCCTCATCGTGCCCTTCGCCCCGGGCGGCGGCAACGACGTGTTCGCGCGCCAGATGGCGCATGGTTTGGGCGAGCAATTCAAGCGCAACCTGATCGTCGAGAACCGCCCTGGCGCGGGCGGCAACCTGGGCACGGAATTCGTCGTGCGCGCGGCGGCCGACGGCACCACGCTGCTGCTCGGCCACACCGGCACCGTGTCCATCAATCCATCGCTCTACCAGGGGCTCAAGTTCAATGCGGCCACCGACCTGCAGCCGCTGGCGATGTTCGCCTCGTCGGCCCTGCTGCTCGTGGTGCCGGCCCAGTCGCCCTACCAGGATGTGAAGCAGCTCGCGCAGGCGCTGCGCACCGACAAGTCCAGGCACTTCACCTATGCCTCCAGCGGCTCGGGCACCGGCGGCCACCTCACGGGCGAGCTGTTCATGCACGAGCTGCAGGCCCAGGCGACGCACGTGCCCTACAAGGGCACCGCGCCGTCGCTCACCGACCTGGTCGGCGGCATGGTGGACTTCAGCTTCGGCGTGATCCCCTCGGCCATGGCGCTGGTGAAGTCCGGCAAGCTGCGCGCACTGGCCATCACCAGCGGCAAGCGCCACGCGCTGCTGCCCGACGTGCCCACCGTGGCCGAATCGGGCGTGCCCGAGCTGGCCAAATTCGAGAGCACGCTGACCTATGGCATCCTCGGGCCCAAGGGCCTGCCCGCCGACACGGTGAAGGCCCTGGGCGGCCAGATCCTGCAGGTGGCGGCCACGCCGGCCTTCCAGTCCAAGCTGGGCGTGGAAGGCGCCGAGCCGCTGCTGGGCGACGCGGCCGCCTACGGCCAGCGCATGCGCGCCGAAAACGCCAAGTGGGCCGCGGTGATCAAGGCCTCGAAGGTGCAGGTCTGAGGCCCGCCATGTACCTGATGCAGGACTACCTCGCGCCGCAGACCGAGGCCGCCGTCTTCACCGACGAGCAATGGCTGGCCGCCCTGCTCGCCTTTGAATCGCAGCTCGCGCAGGCGCAGGCCGAATGCGGGCTGATCCCGCAGGCCGCGGCCGATGCGATCACCCTCGCCTGCGACAGCGTGGCGCTGGACCGCGACAGCTTTGCCACGCAAGCCCGCCACAGCGGCGCGGTGGGCCTGGCGCTGACCCGGCCGCTGCAGCAGTGGCTGGTCGCGCACGCGCCGCAGGCGCTGCCCTGGCTGCACTGGGGCACGACCACGCAGGACGCGGTGGATACCGCGCATGCCATGCTCACGCGCGATGCTCTGGCGCAGTTGCAGTCGGCGCTGGAGTCGCTCTGCGCACCGCTCGAACGCCTCGCACGCGAGCATGCGCAGACGCCCATGCTGGCGCGCAGCTTGCTGCAGCCGGCGCAGGTCACCAGCTTCGGCTTCAAGTGCGCGCAGGCGCTGGCGGCGCTGCGGCGCTCGCGCGAGGCGCTGCGGGGCCTGTCGGCCTCGGCGCTGTGCGTGCAGCTCGGCGGCGCGATCGGCAACCGCGCGGCTTTCGGCCAGCACGGCGCCAAGCTCGAGGCCGCGCTGGCCCGGCGCCTGCAGCTGCACCCCGCCGGCCACGCCTGGCACACGCAGCGCGACCATTGGATGCGCCTGGCCATGGAAGTCGCGGTCTGCAGCGGCGGCCTCGCCAAACTGGCCAAGGACTGGGCGCTGCTGGCGCAGTGCGAGGTGGGCGAGATCAGCGAGGCCGCGCGCGGCGCCACGTCGAGCGCCATGCCGCACAAGCGCAATCCCGTGCACTGCATGCAGGCCGTCGCGCAGACGCAGGCCGTGCCGCACATCGCCTCGCTGCTGCTGTCCTGCATGGCTCAGGCGCACGAACGCGCGCTGGGCGAATGGCAGGCCGAGGTTGCCCACTGGGCCTCGCTCTGGCAGCATGCGATAGCGGCCTGCCAGGCGCTGGCGCTGGCCACCTCGGGCCTGCAGGTGCATGCGGGCCGCATGCAGGCGAACATCGATGCCTTGCAGCAGGTGATTTTTTCCGAAGGCCTGGCGCAGGCGCTGGCGCCCTTCGTGGGTGCGGACCAGGCGGCCTCGCTGGTGGCGCAGCAGTCGGAAATCGCGCTGGCGGCATCGCGCCCCTTAAGCGAGCTGCTGATGCAGCATGCCGCCCAGCCCGAGGCCCGCCGTGCGCTGGCCGAGGCCACCGACCTGCAGCGCGCCGTCCTTGCCTCGGCTGCCGCCTGCCACGATTTGCTGAAGGAATAGAAACCATGCCCCTGTCGCCCGACTCCATCGAACAAGGCCTCGCCAACCGCCGCCGCGTGCTCGGCGACGCCTGGGTGGACCAGTCCATCGCCAACGCCAATGCGCTGAACGTGGAGTTCCAGCGCCTGATCACCTCCTACGCCTGGGACCAGGTCTGGAGCCGCCCGGGCCTGGACCGGCGCACGCGCCGCCTCATGGTGTTGGCCACCACCGCCGCCATGGGGCGCTGGGAAGAGTTCGAGCTGCACATCCGCACCGGCCTGCTGGCCGACCCGAGCGACGCGGAAGCCGCACCGCTGGACGTGGACACCATCAAGGAAGTGCTGCTGCAGACCGCCGTCTACGCCGGCGTGCCCGCGGGCAACACCGGCATGGCGATTGCGCTCAAGGTGCTGCGCGAGCTGGGCCGCGCACCGGCACCAGCCGCCTTCGGCCTCGAACCCGGCGCAGCCTGACGGGCTGCCGCCATCCGCAAGCAATCAAGGAAAATTGGCCTCTAGCGCTTATACAGCAAGCGCCAATAGCTATTTATTAAATAGCAAAAACCTTGCGACGCCGCCCCCGGCATGCAGGAGCGGCGCCACAGGGCATCACCCCAGCCACTTGCGCGCGTTGCGCCACACACGCATCCAGGGGCTGAACTCGGACTGGTCGCCCGAAGTCCAGCTCATCTGCACGTTGCGGAACACGCGCTCGGGGTGGGGCATCATGGCCGTGAAGCGGCCATCGGCCGTGGTCACGGCCGTGAGGCCGCCGGCGGAGCCGTTCGGGTTGAACGGGTACTGCTCGGTGGGCTTGCCGTGGTTGTCCACGTAGCGCATCGCGGCGATGGCCTTGCCGGCATTGCCGCGGTATTTGAAGTTGGCGTAGCCCTCGCCGTGCGCCACGGCGATCGGCAGGCGGCTGCCGGCCATGCCCTGCAGGAACAGGCTGGGCGACTCCAGCACCTCGACCATGGACAGGCGCGCCTCGAAGCGATTGCTCTGGTTCTGCGTGAAGCGCGGCCAGTCCTGCGCGCCGGGGATGATGTCGGCCAGCTCGGCGAACATCTGGCAGCCGTTGCAAACGCCCAGGCCGAAGGTGTCGGTGCGGCCGAAGAACTGCTGGAACTGCTCGGACAGGCGCTCGTTGAAGGTGATGGAGCGGGCCCAGCCGATGCCGGCGCCCAGCGTATCGCCATAGCTGAAGCCGCCGCAGGCCACAACGCCCGCGAAGTCCTTGAGTTGCGCACGGCCGGTCTGCAGGTCGGTCATGTGCACGTCGACGGCGTCGAAGCCAGCCTCGGTGAAGGCATAGGCCATTTCCACGTGCGAGTTCACGCCCTGCTCCCGCAGTACGGCCACTCGTGGTCGTGCTGCCCCCAGGGACGGTACGGCCACGCCCGGCTTGGCGGCGAGGTTCAGGAACGGCGCGGCCGGGTTGTCCTGCGGGTCGAAGCCCAGGCGCAGGTGCATGCCGGGGTCCGACGGCTCGCCGGCGGCGGCGTGCTCGCTGTCGGCGCAGGCCGGGTTGTCGCGCTGCTGGGCGATCTTCCAGCTCACGGCGTCCCAGACCTGGTGCAGGTCGGACAGGCTGGCGCCGAACACCTTCTTGGCGTCACGCCAGACCTGCAGCTCGCCCTTGCCCACGTCGATGCTGCTGGACAGCGGCCGCGTGTTGCCGACGAAATGGCTGCAGGTGGCGAGGCCATGCTCGCGCAGCGTCTGCATGACGGCGTTGCGCTCGCTGGTGCGCACCTGCAGCACCACGCCCAGTTCCTCGTTGAACAGCGCGCGCAGCGTCATCTCCTCGCGGCGGCCGCTGACCTGCTGCGCCCAGTTCTTGGCGTCGCCCGATTCCATGCGGCTGTCGCTGATGCCGTCGCCTTCGGTGACCAGCATGTCCACGTTCAGCGCCACGCCCACATGGCCGGCAAAGGCCATCTCGGCGGCCGTGGCCAGCAGGCCGCCGTCGCCCTTGTCGTGGTAGGCCAGGATCTGGCCCTTGGCGCGCAGCGCGTTCACGGCATCGACCAGCGCGACCAGGTCCTTGGCGTTGTCGAGGTCGGGGGTTTCGTTGCCGGACTGGTTCAGCACCTGGCCCAGGATGGAGCCGCCCATGCGCATCTTGCCGCGGCCCAGGTCCACCAGCACCAGCGTGGTGTTCTCCTCGTCGGCGTCGAGCTGCGGCGTGAGCGTGCCGCGCACGTCGTCGATGGAGGCAAAGCCGGTGATGATCAGGCTGACGGGCGAGGTGACCTTCTTCACCGCGCCGTTCTCGCTCCACTGCGTGCGCATCGAGAGCGAATCCTTGCCCACGGGAATGGAGATATTCAGCGCGGGGCACAGCTCCATGCCCACGGCCTTCACGGTCTCGTACAGCGCGGCGTCTTCGCCGGGCTCGCCGCAGGCTGCCATCCAGTTGGCCGACATCTTGACCTTGGACAGCTCGATGGGCGCGGCCAGCATGTTGGTGATGGCCTCGGCCACGGCCATGCGGCCCGAGGCTGGGGCGTTGATGGCCGCCAGCGGCGTGCGCTCGCCCATGGCCATGGCCTCGCCGGCAAAGCCCTTGAAGTCGGCCAGCGTCACGGCCACGTCGGCCACCGGCACCTGCCAGGGGCCGACCATCTGGTCGCGGTGCGTGAGGCCGCCCACGGCGCGGTCGCCGATGGTGATGAGGAAGCGCTTGGAGGCCACCGTCGGGTGCGCCAGCACCTCGATCACGGCCTTTTCCAGCGGTACGCCGTCGAGGTTGATCGCCGGCAGCTCGCGCGTGACGGTCGCCACGTCCTTGTGCACCTTGGGCGGCTTGCCCAACAGCACGTTCATGGGCATGTCCACGGGGAATTTCTGGTCGCCAGCGGCGACCGCCGTGTCCTCCAGCACCAGCTGGCGCTCCTCGGTGGCCGTGCCGATCACCGCGAACGGGCAGCGCTCGCGCTCGCAGAAGGCGGTGAACTGCGCCAGCGACTCGGGCGCGATGGCCAGCACGTAGCGTTCCTGCGATTCGTTGGACCAGATTTCCTTCGGAGCCAGGCCCGATTCCTCGAGCTTGACGGCGCGCAGATCGAAACGCGCGCCGCGGCCCGCGTCGTTGGTCAGCTCGGGGAAGGCATTGGACAGGCCGCCGGCGCCCACGTCGTGGATGGCCAGGATGGGGTTGTCCGCGCCCTGCTGCCAGCAGTGGTTGATGACTTCCTGCGCACGGCGCTCGATCTCGGGGTTGCCGCGCTGCACGGAGTCGAAGTCCAGCTCGGCCGCGTTCGTGCCGCTGGCCATGGAGCTGGCCGCGCCACCGCCCATGCCGATGCGCATGCCGGGGCCGCCGAGCTGGATCAGCAGCGTGCCGGCCGGGAATTCGATCTTCTTGGTGAGATCCGCGTCGATGATGCCCAGGCCGCCCGCGATCATGATGGGCTTGTGGTAGCCGCGGGTGATGTCGCCCACCTGCTGCTCGTACTCGCGGAAGTAGCCGGTCAGGTTGGGACGGCCGAACTCGTTGTTGAACGCGGCGCCGCCCAGCGGGCCCTCGAGCATGATCTGCAGCGGGCTGGCGATGTGCTCGGGCTTGCCGACCTCGCTGCCCCAGAGCTTGGAGACGGTGAAGCCCGTAAGGCCCGCCTTGGGCTTGGAGCCGCGGCCGGTCGCGCCTTCGTCGCGGATCTCGCCGCCCGCGCCGGTGGAGGCGCCGGGGAACGGAGAGATGGCCGTCGGGTGGTTGTGCGTTTCCACCTTCATCAGCACATGGTTGGTGGCACTCGTCTTTTGATAGCTTGGCGCGCTTGCTGCGCCTGCCTTGGAGTCGAATTTGGCTACAAATCGCTCCACCGCATGGCCTTCCATGATGGAGGCGTTGTCGGCATAGGCCACGACGGTGTGCTGCGGCGAGAGCTGCTCGGTGTTGCGGATCATGCCGAACAGCGATTTCTCTTGCGCCACGCCGTCGATGGTGAAGTTGGCGTTGAAGATCTTGTGGCGGCAGTGCTCGGAGTTCGCCTGGGCGAACATCATCAGCTCCACGTCGGTGGGGTTGCGCTTGAGGCCCTTGAAGGCATCGACCAGGTACTCGATCTCGTCGTCGGCCAGGGCCAGGCCCCATTGCTTGTTGGCGGTCTCCAGTGCAGCGCGGCCGCCGCCGAGCACGTCGACGAACTCCATGGGCTGGGCCTGCAGTGTGGAGAACAGCTGCTCGGCCTCGGCCTGCGTGGCGAAGACCGATTCGGTCATGCGGTCGTGCAGCAGCGCGGCGATCTGTGCGGTCTGCTCGGCGCTCAGCTCGGGCGTGCCGCCGAGCAAGCCCGACTTCAGGCTGATGCGGTATTCGGTGATGCGCTCGACGCGGAACACCTCCAGACCGCAGTTGCGCGCGATGTCGGTCGCCTTGGAGGCCCAGGGCGAGATCGTGCCCAGGCGAGGCGTGACGAACAGCGCCACGCCGTCCTCCGGCCCGGCATACGGGTCGCCATAGGTCAGCAGCGCCTGCAAGCGCTCGCGCCCGGCGGCGGCCGGCTCGGTCTGGGTGGCCACCAGATGGACGAAACGGGCAGCAATGCCCGTTATCTTTGGATGGATCGCGGCGAGCGCGGTCTGCAGTTGCTGGGCGCGAAAAGCGCTAAGGGCATTCCCACCCGCAAATGAAATCAGGTGCAAGGTCACGTGGCGGCCTATGGAGGAGAAAAAGGAGATCGAAAAGAAAGAGACTGCTGCAAGGCGGTGCGCCCGCGCGTCGGCAACCCGGGATTCTACTGTGCCCCCTCCCTGGACTAAGCCAGTTCCCCGGCATGCCAATCGGCCGGGTGGGATAATTCGCCGCCATGAGCATCAAAATCAATTCCGCCGAAGACATTGGACATATGCGCGAGGCCTGCCGCTTCGCGTCGGAAGTGCTGGACTACATCACCCCCCACATCCGCCCCGGCATCACCACGCTGGAGATCGACCGCCTGGGCCTGGAATGCATGACCCGCCAGGGCACCAAGTCGGCCACCATCGGCTACCAGCCGCCGGGCATGGTGCCCTACCCGGGCCACCTGTGCACCTCGGTGAACCATGTGGTCTGCCACGGCATCCCCAACGACAAGCCGCTGAAGAAGGGCGACATCGTCAACGTGGACGTGACGGTCATCACCGATGCCGGCTATTTCGGCGACACCAGCCGCATGTTCGTCGTGGGCGAAGGCACGATCGCCGGCAAGCGCCTGTGCGACCTGACCTTCCAGGCCATGTGGCTGGGCATCCAGCAGGTGAAGAACGGCGCCCGCCTGGGCGACATCGGCCACGCCATCCAGAGCTTTGCCGAGGGGCACGGCCTGTCGGTGGTGCGCGAGTACTGCGGCCACGGCATCGGCAAGGTGTTCCACGACGAGCCGCAGATCCTGCACTACGGCAAGCCCGGCACCGGCGTCGAGCTGCGGACCGGCATGATCTTCACCATCGAGCCCATGCTGAACCTGGGCCGACGCGAGATCAAGGACTGGGGCAACGACGGCTGGACCGTGGTGACCAAGGACCGCAGCCTGTCGGCCCAGTGGGAGCACACCGTGGTGGTGACCGACACCGGCTTCGAGGTGCTGACGCTGTCCGAAGGCTATCCGCCGCTGCCGGACTTCGTGACCACCACCAAGTGCTGAAAGCACTCTGAACCAGGGCTGACATGGCATAGTCATTGCTTGCCTCAGTGTGATTCCACGAACTGACCGAACAATGACCGCCACGCCCGAGCCCTCCGCCCTTTCTGCCCTTCCCACGGTTCGCCAGCGCTACCAGCAAGACCGCGAGCAGGTGTTCGCCACCATCATGGACAGCAGCAGCGGCACCCGCGGCATCGCTGCCCACCTGCGCCGCCTGTCGGCGCTGGCCGACGGGCTGCTGCAGGAGCTGTGGCAGCGGGCCGGGGTGCCCGCACCGCTGTGCCTGGCCGCCGTGGGCGGCTATGGGCGCGGCGAGCTGTTCCCCTACTCCGACATCGATGTGCTGGTGCTGCTGCCCGACGACGCGGACATGCACGGCAACACGCCCGAAGCCCAGCAGCTGCGCGGCAGCATCGAGGCCTTCATCGGCATGTGCTGGGACATGGGGCTGGAGATCGGCTCCAGCGTGCGCACCGTGGCCGACTGCGTGCGCGAGGCCGCGGCCGACATCACCGTGCAGACGGCGCAGCTCGAGGCCCGCCGCGTCACCGGCGACGCCGCGCTGTTCCGGCAGTTCCAGCAGGCCTTCAACCGGGCGCTCGACCCGCAGGCCTTCGTCGTCGCCAAGACGCTGGAGATGCAGCAGCGCCACAGCAAGTACGAGAACACCGCCTACGCGCTGGAGCCGAACTGCAAGGAATCGCCCGGCGGCCTGCGCGACCTGCAGCTCATCCTGTGGATCGCCCGCGCCACGCGGCTCGGGCGCAACTGGAAGGAGCTGGCCACCAACGGCATCGTCACGCCCTACGAGCTGCGCAACCTGCAGCGCAACGAGGCGCTGCTGAGCCTGATCCGCGCGCGGCTGCACATCCTGGCCAAGCGGCGCGAGGACCGGCTGGTGTTCGACCTGCAGACCACCGTGGCCGAGTCCTTCGGCTACGCGAGCGAGACGCCGGCGGGCCACCGCTTTCCGGTGCGCGCCAGCGAGCAGCTGATGAAGCGCTACTACTGGGCCGCCAAGGCCGTGGTGCAGCTGTCGCAGATCATGCTGCTGAACATCGACGAGCGCCTGCACCCCGGCAACCACAGCCCGCGCCGCATCGACGACGAGTTCTTCGAGAAGGCCGGCATGATCGAGGTGGCCGAGGACGACCTCTACCGGCGCAACCCGCACGCCATCCTGCGCACCTTCCTGCTGTACGAGACCACGCCGGGCGTCAAGGACCTGTCGGCGCGCACCTTCCGCGCGCTGTACCACGCACGCAACGTGATGGGCGCCGAGTTCCGCAAGGACCCGGTCAACCGCGCCACCTTCATGGCCATACTGCAGCAGCCCGCGGGCATCACCCACGCCATGCGGCTGATGAACCAGACTTCCGTGCTGGGGCGCTACCTGTGGCCCTTCCGCCGCATCGTGGGCCAGATGCAGCACGACCTGTTCCACGTCTATACGGTGGACCAGCACATCCTGATGGTGCTGCGCAATGTGCGGCGCTTCTTCATCGCCGAGCATGCGCACGAATACCCGTTCTGCTCGCAGCTGGCCGCGGGCTGGGACAAGCCGTGGCTGCTGTACGTGGCCGCGCTGTTCCACGACATCGGCAAGGGCCGCGGCGGCGACCATTCCGAGATCGGGGCCCACGAGGTGCGGCGCTTCTGCAAGGAACACGGCATCGCCAAGGCCGATGCGCAGCTGGTCGAATTCCTGGTGCGCGAGCACCTGACCATGAGCCAGGTCGCACAGAAGCAGGACACCAGCGACCCCGACGTGATCCGCGCCTTTGCCGAGCGCGTGGGCAACGAGCGCTACCTCACCGCGCTGTACCTGCTGACGGTCGCCGACATCCGCGGCACCAGCCCCAAGGTGTGGAACGCCTGGAAGGGCAAGCTGCTCGAAGACCTGTACCGTGCCACGCTGCGCATGCTGGGCGGCCGCGCGCCCGACATTGCCTCGCAGGTGGAAGCCCGCAAACGCGAGGCCCTGGTGCTGCTGGCGCTGCAGGCTCAGCCGTTCGAGTCGCAGAAGGCGCTGTGGGAGACGCTGGGCGTGCAGTACTTCATGCGCCACGAGGCGGCGGACATCGCCTGGCACACGCGCCAGCTCTCGCGTGCCGTGGGAACGGCCGCGCCCATCGTGCGCGCGCGGCCGTCGCTGGCCGGCGACGGCCTGCAGGTCATGGTCTACACCGCCGACCAGCCCGACCTGTTCGCGCGCATCTGCAGCTACTTCGACCGCGCCGGCCTGTCGGTGCTGGATGCGCGCATCCACACCGCGCTGAACCGCTATGCGCTCGACACCTTCCAGGTCGCCACGCAGACGCTGCAGCAGCACTACCGCGAACTCGCCACGCTGGTGGAAAGCCATCTGACCCAGGTGCTGGTCGCCGCCGGCCCGCTGCCCGAGCCGGTGCAGCGCCGCGTGTCGCGCCGGGTCAAGAGCTTTCCGGTGGCGCCGCGCGTGTCGCTGCAGCCCGACGAGAAGGGCCAGCGCTGGCTGCTGTCGATCTCGGCCGCCGACCGCGCCGGCCTGCTCTACACCGTGACCCGTATCCTGGCGCGCCACCACCTGAGCGTGGAGCTGGCCAAGATCAGCACGCTGGGCGAGCGCGTGGAAGACACTTTTCTGCTGCAGGGTGCCGAGCTGCAGAGCAATGTGCGCCAGATCGCCCTCGAAACCGAGGTGCTGTGGGCGCTGGCCGACCACACAGAAAAATAAGCAAAATCAGGCTCTAGCACTTATGCAGCAAGTGCCAGCAGCTATGATTTTCAATCATCCTCGGCGGCATTGATGTCGGGGAACAGCACCTCGGTGAACCCGAATTGGCTGAAGTCGCGCATGCGCATCGGGTACAGCTTGCCCCACAGGTGGTCGCATTCGTGCTGCACCACGCGGGCATGGAAGCCATCCACCGTGCGGTCTATCGGGTCGCCATACTGGTCGAAGCCGGTGTAGCGGATGCGTGCCCAGCGCGGCACCAGCCCGCGCATGCCGGGCACGGACAGGCAGCCTTCCCAGTCGCTCTCCTCCACGTCGGACAGCGGCGTGATCACCGGATTGACCAGTACCGTCGGCGGCACCAGCGGCCGGTCGGGATAGCGGGGATTGCGCTCGTTCGAGCCGAACATCACCACCTGCCGGTCCACCCCGATCTGCGGCGCTGCCAGCCCCGCCCCGCTGGCGGCGCGCATGGTGTCGAGCAGGTCCTGCACCAGCAGGTGCAGCTCGTCGGTGTCGAACGCGGTCACGGGCTGGGCCACGCGCAGCAGGCGCGGATCGCCCATTTTCAGGATTGGAAGTATCGCCATAGGTCTTGCGCGGGTGGAGCTGAGGATCTGCGGCGCATTGTCGCACCGGCCCGTCGGCGTCCCGATCAGAAAATTGCCGGGCATGGCGAACATCCCCAAAATTCATCGTATAATCGCGGTCTTATTCCTCAATAGCTCAGTTGGTAGAGCGCCGGACTGTTAATCCGTAGGTCCCTGGTTCGAGCCCAGGTTGAGGAGCCAAGATTTTTCAAGCCTTGCAATCGCACAAGGTCACCGACATTCCTCAATAGCTCAGTCGGTAGAGCGCCGGACTGTTAATCCGTAGGTCCCTGGTTCGAGCCCAGGTTGAGGAGCCAAAATTTTCAAGCCTTGAATCCTTGCAATCGAACAAGGTGCACAAGGTTACCGACATTCCTCAATAGCTCAGTCGGTAGAGCGCCGGACTGTTAATCCGTAGGTCCCTGGTTCGAGCCCAGGTTGAGGAGCCAGTACAAAGCCTGCACTTCGGTGCAGGCTTTTTTATTTTCAGGCTGCGCGCATCTGCCCGGACAGATCACTGCCACCCTCCGATGCCAGCGGCTTGACCACGCCGGACGGGCGCTGCGGACTGGGCATATGCTCTGCCGCGCCGGCAGCGGCACGGGGCGCGGCCTGCTGCGGAGCCACCGCCTCCACACCAGCTTCCCAAGCCGCAATCTCCTGCTCGAGCCGGGTGACCCGCTGCGCATACATCTCGGCCATGGCCTGGTAGTGCTCCGCGGCTATCGAATGCTCCAGCACGGCCATCCGCGCCTCTTCCAGGTAGGCCCTGGCACGGCGGATGTGCTTGGGGTCGGAAAACTTGCCCACTCCTTTGGAAAACAACATGGCAACCTCCTATGGGGTGCCGCACCATCAAGCACGGCCCGGTTTCCATGGTTGCAGCAAAGCCTGGCGATGACTGTAAGCAATTACCTTGGGAAGGTCCCAGTTGACATGCATTTGCAAATGCAGGCGGTTTTTTCAGGCCCAGGGGAAGCCGCAGGCACAAAACTGATAGCTGAATGCCTTGGCGAGCCGCCCTGCTCCGACCATCGGGCACAATGGCCGCTACCGCCGATCGCACCACAAACTGTTGCATGCCTCCAACAACCGCGTCTCCCTCGCTGCGCTGGCTGACCGCAGACGATTCTTTCCCCGAGGCAGACGAGGCCTGGGGCCCCGACACCCCGCACCCAGGCCTGCTGGCCGCCGGCGGCGTGGTGGACAGCACCCACCTGAAGGCCGCGTACGCGCGAGGCATCTTCCCTTGGTACAGCCCGCACTCGCCGCCGCTGTGGTGGTCTCCCGATCCCCGCATGGTGCTGCAGCCGGGCAACTTCCGCCTTCACCGCTCGCTCGAGAAGACACTGCGCCGCTTCGCGCAGGACCACACAGCCCAGATCCGCATCGATACCGCCTTCGCCCAGGTGATCGACGCCTGCAGCCGCATTCCGCGCGAAGGCCAGGACGGCACCTGGATCGTCGACGACATCAAGGCCGCCTACACCCAACTGCACCGCGAGGGCCTGGCGCACAGCGTGGAGGTCTGGCGAGGCGAACGACTGGTGGCCGGCCTGTACTGCGTGGCCCTGGGCCGGGCCGTGTTTGGCGAATCGATGTTCACCACCGAGAACGACGGCTCCAAGATCGCGCTGACAGCGCTGGTGCACCTGTGCCGGCGCCACGGGGTTGCCATGATCGACTGCCAGCAGAACACCCGGCACCTGGCCTTCATGGGGGCGGCCGAAGTACCCCGCCGGCAGTTCCTGCAAGCCGTGCGCGAAGGCATCGCCCTAGCGCCTGTACGGTGGGAGTTTGCACGCACGGATTGGGCTGACATAATCTCACTATCCGAAATCACATCTCCAATCGTGGATGAGTAGACTGAACGAGCTTCCCCTTCAGACGCTCCAGTTCTATGCAACGGCCCCCTATCCGTGCAGCTATCTGGACTCGCACCTTGCGCGCTCGCAAGTGGCAACGCCCAGTCACGCCATCCAGCAGGACGTCTATTCCGGCCTGATCCAGCAGGGTTTTCGCCGCAGCGGCCTGTTCACCTATCGCCCCTATTGCGACGGCTGCCAAGCCTGCGTTCCGCTGCGCATCAAGGCGCTGGAGTTCGCGCCGCGCCGCAGCCAGCGCCGCGCCTGGGACAAGCACCGCCAACTGCAGGTACGCGTGCTGCCGCTGAGCTTTCTGCGCGAGCACTACGACCTCTACCTGGCCTACCAGGCCTCGCGCCACGCCGGCGGCGGCATGGACCACGACAGCATTGACCAGTACTCGCAGTTCATGCTGCAAAGCCGCGTGAACTCGCGGCTGGTGGAGTTCCGCGAGCCCGCCCCCGGCCCGGCACTGGGCACGCTGAAGATGGTGTCGATCATCGATGTGCTCAACGACGGCCTCTCCGCCGTCTACACCTTCTACGCCGACGACCCAGGGGCCAGCTACGGCACCTTCAACGTGCTCTGGCAGATCGAGCAGTGCCGCGCCATGGGCCTGCCCTACCTGTACCTGGGCTACTGGATCGCCGAAAGCCCCAAGATGCGCTACAAGGCCGGCTTCCACCCCTACGAGATCTACCGCCAATCCGGTTGGATCAACCCGCAAAATACTATTAATTCAGAAGCAGGTAGCGCTTGATACATCAAGCCTAGGCCCTGATTTCACTCATAAATACCAGTACCCCATGACCAAAGCCTCCCCAGCCCCGACCACCAAGCCCAGCGTGCAGGTGATCGAGCGCATGTTCACGCTGCTCGATGTGCTCGCATCGCGCGAAGAGGCGGTCTCGCTGAAGGAGCTGAGCGAAATCACCGGCCTGCATCCGTCCACCACACACCGCATCCTGAACGACCTGACCATCGGCCGCTTCGTGGACCGCCCCGAGTCCGGCAGCTACCGGCTCGGCATGCGCCTGCTGGAACTCGGCAACCTGGTGAAGGCCCGCATCAACGTGCGCGAGGCCGCCCTGCAACCCATGCGCCACCTGCACCTGGTCACGCAGCAGGCGGTGAACCTGAGCATGCGCCAGGGCGATGAGATCGTCTATGTGGAGCGCAGCTTCAGCGAGCGCTCGGGCATGCAGGTGGTGCGCGCCATCGGCGGCCATGCGCCGCTGCACCTGACCTCGGCGGGCAAGCTCTTCCTGGCGGCGGAAGACCCCGAACGCGTGCGCGCCTACGCCATGCGCACGGGCCTTGCCGGCAACACCAAGAACAGCATCACCAACCTGGCCGTGCTCGAGCGCGAACTGTCCAAGGCACGCCAGTACGGCATCGGCCGCGACAACGAGGAACTGGAACTGGGCGTACGCTGCATGGCCGCAGGCATCTACGACGACCAGGGCCGACTGGTGGCCGGGCTGTCGGTGTCGGCGCCTGCCGATCGCCTCGATGAGAACTGGATTCCGCGCCTGCAGGCCACGGCCGGCGAAATCTCCGAAGCCCTGGGCTACAGCGCCGAACGCAGCCGCCAGCGCACGCGCTGATGACTTCCCAATAAAAAACGCGGGCCCAGGCCCGCGTTCTTCATTGCGCTGCCAGCATCTCAGTGCTTGGCGGCCACCAGTTCGCCGTGGTGAGCCTCCAGCCAGGTGCGCACGCGCTCGGCATCGGCCAGGCGGCTGAACTTGCCGGCGGAATCCAGGAACACCATGATGAGCTTGCGCCCGGCCACCTGGGCCTGCATCACCAGGCAGCGGCCCGCTTCGGAGATGTAGCCGGTCTTCTGCAGGCCGATGTTCCACTCGGGGCTACGCACCAGGCGATTGGTATTGTTGAACTGCAGCGTGCGCTGGCCCACTTCCACCTCGTACGAGGGCGACGTGGTCAGCTCACGCATCACCGGCTCGGCATGTGCCACATTCACCAGCGTGGCCAGGTCGCGTGCGCTCGACTGGTTGGAGCTGGACAGGCCCGTAGGCTCGACGTAGCGCGTATCAGTCATGCCCAGGATGCGGGCCTTCAGGTTCATCTGGTAGACGAAGGATGCCAGCCCGCCTGGATAGGTCCGACCCAGCGCATGGGCCGCACGGTTCTCGCTGGACATCAGCGCCAGGTGCAGCATTTCGCCGCGGCTCAGCGTCGTGCCCACGCGCAGGCGCGAGCTGCTGTTCTTCTCGGTGTCCACGTCGTCCTGCGTGATGGTGATCATCTCGTCCATCGGCAGACCCGCCTGCGAGATGATCAGTCCCGTCATCAGCTTGGTGATCGAAGCGATCGGCAGCACGGCCTGGTCGTTCTTGCTGAACAGCACTTCATGCGTGTCCTGGTCCACCACCAGCGCCACGCTGGACTTGAGCGACAGCGGATCGTTCACGTCGTGCAGGCCGGCCATCTGTCCGAACGACAGGCGCTCGGGAATGATCACCGGCGCGGCCGCCACGGCCGCGTGCGCGCCATGCTTGCGCAGCTTGGCGGTCAGCATCTTCTCGCCCTTGCCTCCCTTGCGCCCACCACGCTCGGCCACCTGGGTGTGCTTGGCACCTTTCTTGGTGCTGGCAGCCACTTCCTTCTTGCTGCGCCCATTGCGCTCGCCCTTGGCCACGGCCGCCTTCTTGGTCGGCTTGGCCGCCACATGCGTCTTCTGCGAAGCAGTGGACGCCGCCTTCTTTTTCTGCGCCGCCTGTGCCGCCGGCAGCGAAATGCTCACCGTCAACGCCAAAATTGTAAAAATTTGCGTAAAACGACGTAAAACGCTGCAATGACGGGTGGCCATGGTGCTATCCCCAACAAGAAAACTGAGCTGCTATCACATTTCGTTAATTGAAAAATCGCGCAATTTCATAGACTTACGCGACTCTTCAATTATTTAAGTGAAATTATATTCCGAAGCCTCAGCCTTGGGCAGCCACCCGCTCGGTTTGATCTTGTAACTTGTTCAGCGCACTGATGTAGGCCTTGGCCGACGCCACCACGATATCGGGGTCAGCACCTACTCCGTTCACGATGCGGCCGCTGCGCTGCAGGCGCACCGTCACCTCGCCCTGGCTCTCGGTGGAACCACTGATGGCGTTCACCGCGTAAAGCACCATTTCCGCCCCACTGTGCACCTGCGACTCGATGGCTTTCATCGATGCATCGACCGGGCCGTTGCCGGTGGCTGCACCCTTGACCTCGGTGCCGTTGGCGACGAACACCACCTCGGCGTGAGGCTGCTCGCCGGTCTCGCTCGACTGCGACAGCGACACCAGGCGGTACATCTCGCCGCTGGCCTCTGCGCCTTCGGTGTTGACCAGCGCCAGGATGTCCTCGTCGAAGATCTCGCTCTTGCGATCGGCCAGGTCCTTGAAGCGCGCAAAGGCGGCGTTGATCTCGCCCTCGCTGTCCATCACCACGCCCAGCTCCTGCAGGCGCTGCTTGAAGGCGTTGCGGCCGGACAGCTTGCCCAGCACGATCTTGTTGGCCGACCAGCCCACGTCTTCGGCGCGCATGATCTCGTAGGTGTCGCGGGCCTTGAGCACGCCGTCCTGGTGGATGCCGGAAGCGTGCGCGAAGGCATTTGCGCCCACCACCGCCTTGTTCGGCTGCACCACGAAGCCGGTGGTCTGGCTGACCATCTTGCTGATGCCGACGATGTGCTGCGGGTCGATGTTCAGGTCCAGGCCGAAATAGTCCCTGCGGGTCTTGACCGCCATGACGATCTCTTCGAGCGAGCAGTTGCCCGCGCGCTCGCCCAGGCCGTTGATCGTGCACTCGATCTGGCGCGCACCGCCCAGCTTCACGCCGGCCAGCGAGTTGGCCACAGCCATGCCCAGGTCGTCGTGGCAGTGCACCGACCAGATGGCCTTGTCGCTGTTCGGGATGCGCTCGCGCAGGCTGCGGATGAACTCGCCGTACAGCTCGGGCACGGCATAGCCCACGGTATCGGGCACGTTGATGGTGGTCGCGCCTTCGTTGATGACAGCCTCGAAGACCCGGCACAGGAAATCGGGATCGCTGCGCGAGGCGTCCTCGGCGCTGAACTCGACATCGCCGCACAGGTTGCGCGCAAAGCGCACCGACAGCTTGGACTGCTCGAACACCTCGTCGGCCGACATGCGCAGCTTCTTCTCCATGTGCAGCGGACTGGTGGCGATGAAGGTGTGGATGCGCGCACGGTTGGCGGGCTTGAGCGCCTCGGCCGCGCGGGCGATGTCGCGGTCGTTGGCACGGGCCAGCGAGCAGATCGTCGAGTCCTTGATGGCCGCGGCGATGGCCTGCACGCATTCGAAGTCACCGTTCGAGCTGGCCGCGAAGCCCGCCTCGATCACGTCCACGCGCAGGCGCTCCAACTGGCGCGCGATGCGCAGCTTCTCGTCCTTGGTCATGGACGCGCCGGGGGACTGCTCGCCGTCACGCAAGGTGGTGTCGAAAATAATCAGTTGGTCGCTCATCGTGTCAATCTCCAATAGGTATCCGTGCTCTTGCAGTTGGCTGCCGGGCCACGCCGAACATAACCCGGCAGTTTAAGCGTTTTCAGGCTTCGGCGGCTTCGGGCTGCTCCTGGGGCAAGGCAATCTGTGCGCTGCGCTGCAGGCCGCTCATCACGGCGCGGATCGCGGCCTGGGTGATGTTGCTGTCCAGGCCGATGCCATACAGCGTCTCGCTGTCGCCGATGCGCAGTTCCACATAGGCCGCGGCCTGCGCGCCGGCGCCCGAGGCGATCGCATGCTCGTGGTAGTCGAGCACTGCCACGGGCATGCCGAACACCGCGGATACGGCATTGACGAAGGCCTCCAGCGGGCCGTTGCCCGTGCCCTGGACCGCATGGGTCGCAGCGCCCCAGTGCATGTCGCCCGAGATGCTCACCTGCGCGCCATCGTCCGCAATGCGGCATTGCGACAGGCTGCGCGTC
Source organism: Comamonas humi (assembly GCF_054782535.1). Classification (NCBI taxonomy): domain Bacteria; kingdom Pseudomonadati; phylum Pseudomonadota; class Betaproteobacteria; order Burkholderiales; family Comamonadaceae; genus Comamonas; species Comamonas humi. The sequence goes on from NZ_BAAGSH010000010.1 coordinate 87,070, forward strand.
GCACTGACCTGGTATTCGCGATCCACCAACTGCCAGATGTCGGCGGCGGTGAACTCCTTGCCTTCCACGTCCATCGCGCGCTGCACCACCTGGCTGAGCTCGATCTGCAGGCGGCGCGGCATCACGAGGCCGAGACTTTCCTCGAGCAGGTACGAGATGCCGCCCTTGCCTGACTGGCTGTTGACGCGGATCACTGCTTCGTAGCTGCGGCCCAGGTCTTTCGGGTCGATGGGCAGGTAGGGCATCTCCCAGATGTCGCCCTCCTTGCGCGCCGCGAAGCCCTTCTTGATGGCGTCCTGGTGCGAGCCGGAGAACGAGGTGTAGACCAGTTCGCCCACATAGGGATGGCGCGGCGACAGCGGCAGCTGGTTGCAGTGCTCGACCTCGGCGCGGATGGCATCGATGTTCGAGAAATCGAGCTCGGGCGACACGCCCTGCACATAAAAATTCAAGGCCACGTTGACGATGTCGAGGTTGCCGGTGCGCTCGCCGTTACCGAAGAGGCAGCCCTCCACCCGGTGCGCGCCGGCCATGATGGCGAACTCGGCGGCGGCCGTGCCGGTGCCGCGGTCGTTGTGCGGATGCACCGAGAGCACGACCTCGGGACGGTCCTGGAAGCGGCGCACCATCCACTCGATCTGGTCGGCAAAGACGTTGGGCGTGGCGTTCTCCACGGTGGTGGGCAGGTTGAGGATGATGGGGCGGCCCGGGCCCCAGGCGGCGATGGCGGTCTCGCAGGCCTCGAGCGATACCTCGAGCTCGGCCAGCGAGAAGCACTCGGGCGAATACTGCAGCACCCATTCAGTCTCGGGCCGCGCATCGGTCAAGTCCTTCAACTGGCTGATATGGGTCTGCACCAGGTTCATCACCTCGGGCACCGACATGTTGAAGACCACCTTGCGCCAGGTCGGCGCCACCGCGTTGTAGACATGGACGATGGCGCGGGGCGCGCCGCGCACGGCGTCGACGGTGCGTTCGAGCAGTTCGGCGCGCGCCGGAGTCATCACCTGGATGGTCACGTCATCGGGGATACGGTCTTCCTCGATGAGCTTGCGCACAAAGTCGTACTCGATCTGCGAGGCCGCCGGAAAGCCCACCTCGATCTCCTTGAAGCCGATCTTCACCAGCAACTCGAACATGCGCAGCTTGCGCGCCAGGTCCATGGGCTCGATCAGGGCCTGGTTGCCGTCGCGCAGGTCAGTGGACAGCCAGATCGGCGCCTTCGTGATCTGGGCATCGGGCCAGGTGCGGTCGCGCAATTGGATGGCAGGGAAGGCACGGTACTTGGTTGCTGGGTTCTTCAACATGGTGAAAGGTCTTTCTCAAATCATGGGTGGCGATTCGGAGACCAGCAACCTGCAAAAACAATTCGGCCCGTTGCTGGTGCTAACGGGCCGATGGGGTTGGTACTTGCTTGCCGTACCTGTGTCTGTCGTTGGTACGCGCGCTACCGCCTCTGCCCGTGGGACATCAGTAGTAGTGCTAGCGACAGGTTTTGCATGCGGTTCACTTTATCACAATTGCTGCACTGCGCAAGCCGCGCGAGAAAAAATCAATCGTCGTGCAGGCCGCGTTCGTCGGGCTCGTCCTTCGACGTGGCGACGATGCTGACCGGATGGCCCTTGGCCTTGCGCCAAGCGTAGATCACGTAGCCCGAGAGCGAATAGCCGACGAAGATCAGGAACAGCATGGTCGCCGGCTCGATGCTGACCACGCCGATCAGGAGCGCGATCACCACCAGGATCACGAAGGGCACGCTGCGGCGGCCGCCGAAATCCTTGAAGCTGTAGTACGGCGTGTTGGTGACCATGGTCAGCCCGGCGAACATGGTGACGGCGAACATGATCCAGCTCAGGTCGTCGCGGCTGGTGGGCAAGCCGCCGAACAGCGAGATGACATCGCCGAACAGCGGCACATCGCGGTGCGACACCAGCAGCGCGCTGGTCAGCCAGATGAAGCCGGCCACGAGGGCGGCCGCGGCCGGCGAAGGCAGGCCCTGGAAGAAGCGCTTGTCCACCACGCCGGTGTTCACGTTGAAGCGCGCCAGTCGCAGCGCCGCGCAGGCGCAGTAGACGAAGGCCGCGATCCAGCCCCAGCGGCCCAGCGGGCGCAGCGCCCACTCGTAGGCGATCAGCGCGGGCGCGGCGCCGAAGGAGACCATGTCGGACAGCGAGTCCATCTGCTCGCCAAAGGCGCTCTGGGTATGCGTCATGCGGGCGACGCGGCCGTCCAGGCTGTCGAGCACCATGGCGCAGAACACGCCGACGGCGGCGGATTCGAAGCGGCCGTTCATCGCCATCACGATGGCGTAGAAGCCGCCGAACAGCGCTGCCAGCGTGAACAGGTTGGGCAGCACGTAAATGCCTTTGCGCCGCTTGCGCTGCGGCAGACCGGCATCCGGTTGGTTGTCAAGCATCAAATAGGACTCCAGCGCAGGCACGGCAAGCGCTTCTAGCTCTCGAATTCATAGTCCGCCACCAACGGCATGCGGTGGGCGGATGCGTGCGCCAGTGTAGCGGTTTTGCTCCGGGCCGCCCATGAAAAAGGGCCTCGTGAGAGGCCCGATGCTTATCAAAAAAGGAGCTGCCAGCGCTTGCTCTGCAATGGATTGCAATAGTTTTCTATGGCAATCCTTTATACAGCGAGCGCCAGCCGCTCTCTTTTTTAGTTGCGGGTCTGGTCGACCAGCTTGTTCTTGGCGATCCAGGGCATCATGGCGCGCAGCTGGCCACCGACCTTTTCGATCGGGTGATCGGCGGTGTTGCGGCGGCGGGCGGTCATTGCCGGGTAGTTCAGGCGGCCTTCCTGGATGAACATCTTGGCGTAGTCGCCGTTCTGGATGCGCTTGAGCGCATTGCGCATGGCCACGCGCGACTGCTCGTTGATGACTTCGGGGCCGGTCACGTACTCGCCGAACTCGGCGTTGTTCGAGATCGAGTAGTTCATGTTGGCGATGCCGCCTTCGTAGATCAGATCCACGATGAGCTTGAGCTCGTGCAGGCACTCGAAGTAGGCCATCTCGGGCGCGTAGCCGGCTTCCACCAGGGTCTCGAAGCCCATCTTCACCAGCTCGACGGCGCCGCCGCACAGCACGGCCTGCTCGCCGAACAGGTCGGTCTCGGTCTCTTCCTTGAAGTCGGTTTCGATGATGCCGGCCTTGCCGCCGCCGTTGGCCATGGCGTAGGACAGGGCCAGGTCACGGGCCTTGCCGGTCTTGTCCTGGTGCACGGCGATCAGGTGGGGCACGCCGCCACCCTGGGTGTAGGTGTTGCGCACGGTGTGGCCGGGGGCCTTGGGCGCAACCATCCACACGTCCAGGTCGGCACGCGGGATGACCTGGTTGTAGTGCACGTTGAAGCCGTGCGCGAACACCAGCGAGGCGCCCTGCTTGATGTTGTCCTTGACGTTCTCGGAGTACACCTTGGCGATGTCTTCGTCGGGCAGCAGGATCATGACCACGTCGGCCGCCTTGACCGCGTCGTTCACTTCCATCACCGTCAGGCCGGCCTTCTCGGCCTTGGGCCAGGAGGCGCCGCCCTTGCGCAGGCCGACCACGACCTTCACGCCGCTGTCGTTCAGGTTCTGGGCGTGTGCGTGGCCCTGGCTGCCGTAGCCGATGATGGCAACGGTCTTGCCCTTGATGAGGGACAGATCACAGTCCTTGTCGTAGAAAACTTTCATGTTGGCTCCTGATGAATCGGAAAATTCGGGGGTGGAAAAAAGAAAAAACTGCGCCGGAAACGCTGGTTCAGACGCGCAGGATACGCTCGCCGCGGCCGATGCCGCTGGAGCCCGTGCGCACGGTTTCCAGGATGGCGCTGCGGTCGATGCCGTTCAAGAAGGCATCGTTCTTGGCCTGGTCGCCGGTGATCTCGATGGTGTAGCTCTTCTCGGTGACGTCGATGATGCGGCCGCGGAAGATGTCGGCCATGCGCTTCATCTCCTCGCGCTCCTTGCCCACCGCGCGCACCTTGACCATCATCAGCTCGCGCTCGGTGTAGGCGCCTTCGGTCAGGTCCACGACCTTGACCACCTCGATCAGCCGGTTCAGGTGCTTGGTGATCTGCTCGATCACGTCATCCGAGCCGGCGGTGGTGATGGTCATGCGCGACAGCGAGGCATCCTCGGTGGGCGCCACGGTCAGCGACTCGATGTTGTAGCCACGGGCCGAAAAAAGCGCCACCACGCGGGACAGCGCACCGGGTTCGTTCTCCAGCAGAACGGCAATGATGTGTTTCATGAGAGAAGATTCCTCTTTTTGCGACGGCAGCACGATCAACAAGTGGTCGCAGAAAACTGCCGTTTTTCGCTGCCCTCCCCCGACACCGGTAAGTGCTGGGCTCGGCAGGCAATAGATTCGTCAAAAAATGCTATTTAAAGAATAGCTGCTCACGCTTGAGGGGCAAGCGCCAGCAGCCCATTCGCTTACAGGTCCTCGGCTCCCAGCAGCATCTCGGTGATGCCCTTGCCCGCCTGCACCATCGGGAACACGTTCTCGGTGGGATCGGTGCGGAAGTCGAGGAACACGCTCTTGCGCTCTTCGCGCACGATGCGGCGCGCCTCGCGCAGCGCGGCCTCCACGTCCTGGGGCTTCTCAATCAGCATGCCCGCGTGGCCATAGGCCTCGGCCAGCTTCACGAAATCGGGCAGCGAATCCATGTAGCTGTGGCTGTAGCGGCCGGAGTACTCGATCTCCTGCCACTGGCGCACCATGCCCAGGTAGCGGTTGTTCAGCGAGCAGATGACGATGGGCGTCTCGTACTGGCGGCAGGTGGCCAGCTCCTGGATGTTCATCTGCACCGAGCCTTCGCCGGTGATGCAGAACACCTCGCTGTCGGGCTTGGCCAGCTTGATGCCCATGGCATAGGGAATGCCCACGCCCATGGTGCCCAGGCCGCCCGAGTTGATCCAGCGGCGCGACTCCTCGAAGCGGTAGTACTGCGCCGCCCACATCTGGTGCTGGCCCACGTCGGAGGTGATGTAGGTGTCGGCGTCGCGGGTCATGTTCCACAGCGTCTCGACGACAAACTGCGGCTTGATGACCTCGGTGTTCTCGCGGTCGTAGCGCAGGCAGTCGCGGCTGCGCCAGCCTTCGATAGTCTTCCACCAGGCTTCCAGCGCCGCGGCGTCGGGGCGGGCCGTGGCCTCGCGGATCATGGCGATCAGCTCGGTGAGCACTTCCTTGACGTCGCCGACGATGGGTACATCGACACGTACGCGCTTGGAGATGCTGGACGGATCGACGTCCACATGGATGATCTTGCGGTCCGGCACCGACATGAAGTGCTTGGGGTTGCCGATCACGCGGTCGTCGAAGCGCGCGCCCACGGCCAGCAGCACGTCGCAGTTCTGCATGGCGTTGTTGGCTTCGATCGTGCCGTGCATGCCCAGCATGCCCAGGAACTTGCGGTCCGACGCCGGATAGGCGCCCAGGCCCATCAGCGTGTTGGTCACCGGATAGCCCAGCATGTCCACCAGCGTGCGCAGCTCCTGCTCGGCACCGCTCAGCAGCACGCCGCCGCCGGTGTAGATGTAGGGACGCTTGGCCGCCAACAGCAGCTGCAGGGCCTTGCGAATCTGGCCGCTGTGGCCCTTCTTCACCGGGTTGTACGAGCGCATCTCCACCGTCTGCGGATAGCCGGCGTACAGCGTCTTCTTGAACGACACGTCCTTCGGGATGTCGACGACCACCGGGCCGGGACGGCCGGTGCGCGCCACATGGAAGGCCTTCTTCATCGTGATCGCCAGATCGCGCACGTCCTTCACCAGGAAGTTGTGCTTGACGATGGGACGCGTGATGCCGACGGTGTCGCATTCCTGGAACGCATCGAGGCCGATCGCCGCCGTGGGCACCTGGCCCGAGACGATCACCATCGGGATGCTGTCCATGTAAGCAGTGGCAATACCGGTGACCGCATTGGTCAGGCCGGGGCCGGACGTTACCAGCGCTACGCCCACGTCGCCCGTGGCACGGGCATAGCCGTCGGCCGCATGTACCGCCGCCTGTTCGTGGCGCACGAGCACGTGCTGCATGGTGTCCTGCTTGTACAGGGCATCGTAGATATAGAGGACGGCGCCACCGGGGTAGCCCCAGATGTACTTGACGCCTTCGGCCTGAAGTGACTTGATCAGCACTTCAGCGCCCATCAATTCTTGGGGTTGCTGCGCTGCGGCAGCTGCTGACGAGAGTTCAGCCTTGGACATTTCCATGATCAACCTTTGTGAATTTCTCTGACGAAAAACCTAGGGTGCTCCTTGTGCAGCTCTTGTGAAGCCCACTCGGAACTTGAGGCCAAGGACATAGGCGAGATGCTTGCGACGCCGGACCGTGACCCTTTTGCCATTTGTAAAGATGAAAATACATTATCGCACTGCAGCATCGCATTTGTGCGACTAAGCTGGAAAAAATTACCTGCGGTGCGATAATCGCACGTTTTCACGGTGCATTTTGGATGTACAAAAAGCACAACACTGCATCCCGAAATGCCTAGGCTTGACTGAGATTGGCTACTGAAAGAGAACTCTCCGACTTCCTCAAAAGCGTTGAAAAGCGAGCTTTCAAGCGCTCGCTTTTTCATGTGCGCGACGAGGATGCGGCCTTGGACATCGTGCAGGACAGCATGCTCAAGCTGGCCGAGCACTATGGCGACAAGCCGCCCGAGGAGCTGCCCATGCTGTTCCAGCGCATCCTGTCCAACAGCACGCTGGACTGGTTCCGCCGCCAGAAGACGCGCAACGCCATCTTCAGCAACATGAGCGACTTCGAGCGGCCGGACGACGATGGCGACTTCGATCTGCTCGAGACGTACAATGCCTCCTCAGGCGAGACCGAGCAGAGCGCCGAGGACCATACCCGCCGGGTACAAACACTTGCACTGATCGAAAAAGAGATACAAGAGTTGCCAGCGCGTCAACGCGAAGCGTTTCTCATGCGTTACTGGGAAGAGATGGACATTGCAGAGACTGCTGCAGCCATGGGTTGTTCCGAAGGGAGCGTCAAGACCCATTGCTTCCGTGCCATCCAAACCCTGAGCAAAGTGCTCAAGGCCAAAGGAATCGTGCTATGAACCGCAACCAACCAACTTTTTCTCAGACCGTCAGCGCCGACGCATTCGCCCGTCGCCTTGCAGCACGCCTGACGGAAGGTGAATCCGAACTCGGATACGACATCTCCGAGCGGTTGCGAGCGGCCCGCGAACAGGCCCTGGCCCGCCGCAAGGTGGTGGCCGAGCCCGCGATCGCCCGCCACCCGGCGCCGGAGACTGCCTCCGCGATCTCGGGCGTGCGCAAATGGTGGCGAGCGGCCGTGTCCGCCGTGCCACTGGGCGCGCTGATGGCCGGCCTGGTCTTCTTCAACGGCGTGCAGGCCGACGAAGGCGCCAGCGAAATGGCCGCATTCGATGCCACGCTACTTGCTGACGAACTGCCTCCCAGCGCCTATACTGATCCTGGATTTGCCCAGTATCTGAAAAACGCGATGGTGGCGCAGCCCGCCGCCAAGTCTGTTGACAAGCATTGAGACACGATCAGCCCGCCCCAACACCTGAAGAGAGTCCCAGGTCTCCCCTGATTCTCACCACGACAGCCAGCATCTTGCTGGCTGCTTTCGCTATGGGCGGCTTCTGGGCCGTCTCGCACTCCAGCAATATCTACGGCAGCGCGCCGACGGACTGGGTCAGCGCCCCCACCACGATCCGTGGCGGCACGCCGCGCGCTGGTGAAGGCCCCGGCTGGGACAGCCTGGATGCGGACGAGCAGAAAGTCCTCGAGCCGCTGGAGGCCCACTGGGACCTGATCAGCGAGCCGCAAAAGCGCCGCTGGATCCTGATTGCCGACAGCTTCGACGATTTCTCGGCCGACGAGCAGGCCCGCATCGGCGAGCACATGAAGGAATGGGCCAAGCTGGGCCTGCGCGAGCAGAGCCAGGCGCGGCTCAACTATTCGAACATCAACAGCCTCTCGCCGGAGCGCAAGCGCGAACTCTGGGAGGAGTACCAGGCCCTGAGCGCACGCGAGCGCAAGCGCCTAGCCCAGGTCGGCCTGCACACGCCCGGCGTGGCGCTGGCGCTGCGCTCCAGCTCCAAGGCCTCGTCGCGCCTGGCCAAGATCCCGGCCGCGGCCATCAATCCCAACCGCGCCAACCCGCCCAAGATCCTGCCGCCGCCGGAGATCAAGATCCAGTCCCGCCCGCCGGTGACCACGGTGGAGATCGGCGCGCCGGCTCCGTTGCCGCCTTCTGGCAGCAGCCCGGCCAGCCCGCCGCCTCCGCCACCACCGCCCCCGGTGGAAACCTCGCCGGTGCAGACGCCGGGGTCGGTGACACCGACGCCGCTGCCTCCCGCCAGCCACCAGGGCGCCTCCGCCGAGCTGTCCTATGGCGAAGGCTCCTGAGCAGCCCATGCAAGAACCAAGCATCACCCTGCGTCCTGAAGCAGGCGCACCCGCACTGCAGGCGCCCGGGCTGGCGCGGCGCATGGCGTGCTGGCTGTACGAGGGCATGCTGCTGTTCGGCGTGGTGTTCATCGCCGGCTACCTCTACGGCACGCTGAGCCAGACCCGCAACGCCATGGACAACCGCCATGGCCTGCAACTGTTCCTGTTTGTCGTCTTCGGCATCTATTTCGGCTGGTTCTGGCACAAGGGCCAGACCCTGGCGATGAAGACCTGGCACATCCGCGTGGTGGACCGGCAGGGCCGGCCGCTGAGCCAGTTGCGCGCCTTTGGCCGCTATTGCCTGAGCTGGCTGTGGTTCCTGCCGCCGCTGCTCGTCACCCTGCCCTTCCACCTGCCAGTGCTCGAAACCTTCGTGCTGCTGGTCGGCTGGATTGCCGTCTGGGCGCTGGCCAGCCGCCTGCATCCGCAGCAGCAGTTCTGGCATGACGCGCTGGCAGGCACCTGTTTGGTGCAGAATCTGCCTGTTGTGAAGAAGTAGCAAGCGCTACCAGCTATATAAGCCATAGCAACCGGCTGCATTTCCTCCTATGTCCCGCCCGCCAACTCCCGATCCCTACGCCCAGGTCAACCCGCAGAAGGCCCGCACCGGCCTGAGTCGTATCTGGCACGCTGCCGGCTATTCCGTGGCCGGGCTTAAGGCAGCCTGGCGCGAGAAGGCCTTCCGCCAGGAGGTGCTGGCCGCCGTGGTGATGCTGCCCGCCGCCGCCTGGCTGGCGCGCGACTGGCGCGAATGGGCGCTGCTGGCCGCGCCGGTGGTGCTGGTGCTGGTGGTCGAGCTGCTCAACAGCGCGGTCGAAGCCGCCATCGACCGCTTCGGCCCCCAGTGGCACGAGTTGTCCAAGAACGCCAAGGACATGGGCAGCGCCGCGGTGCTGCTGTCCATCCTCCTGTGCGCCGCCGTCTGGGGCGCGGCGCTTTACGAGAGATTTGCATGAACTCCCCCTCTACTTCCCCCAACGTGCCGGCATTTTCCATCTGCGTCTATTGCGGCTCGCGCCCGGGCAACGACCCGCTGTATGCGCAGGCCGCGCAGGCGGTGGGCCACTGGATCGGCCAGCATGGCGGCCAGCTGGTCTATGGCGGCGGCAAGACCGGCCTGATGGGCACGGTGGCCCATGCAGCGCGCGAAGCCGGCGGCCGTGTGGTCGGCATTATTCCCCAGGCGCTGGTCGACAAGGAGCTGGCCAACGAGCTGTGCGACGAGTTGCACGTGGTTGGCACCATGCATGAGCGCAAGGCCTTGATGGCCGAGCGCAGCGATGCCTTCGTGGCCCTGCCCGGCGGCATCGGCACCTTCGAGGAGCTGTTCGAGGTCTGGACCTGGCGCCAGCTCGGCTACCACGACAAGCCCATCGGCCTGCTCAACGCCGGCGGCTACTACGACAGCATGCTGCAGTTCCTGCAGCAGTGCGTGGGCCATGGTTTCATGGGCGAATGGCAGATGGGGCTGATCGAGGCCCATGCCGAGGTGCCGCTCCTGCTGGCCCGGATGGTGGAGAACGCCGGCCTGAGCGCCGTCTCGGACGATCTGCGCAAGCTGCTGTAGGCGCGACAAGATCCCCCCACATGAAAAATGCGCCCCAGAGGCGCATTTTTTATAGCAGCTCGCGCTTGCTGCACAAGCGCTAGAGGCTGTTTTGGCTTAAACCGCGGCTTCGTCCAGGTCGCCGGTGCGGATGCGGATCACGCGCTGCACTTCGGTGACGAAGATCTTGCCATCGCCGATCTTGCCGGTGCGCGCGGCGTTGACCACGGCATCGACGCAGCGGTCCACGTCCTCTTCCTTGACCACCACCTCGATCTTCATCTTGGGCAGGAAGTCGACCACGTACTCGGCGCCGCGGTACAGCTCGGTATGCCCCTTCTGGCGGCCAAAGCCCTTGACCTCGCTCACCGTCAGACCGGTCACGCCCACTTCGGCCAGCGCCTCACGCACTTCGTCGAGCTTGAACGGCTTGATAACGGCGGTAATCATCTTCATGGAAACACTCCTGGAATTTGCGAAAGGGCGGATTGGCCTATTGTGGCATGGGCAGGCATCAGCCCCGGAAGCGGTTGGTGATCGGATAGCGCCAGTCGCGCCCGAAGCCGCGCTCGGACAGGCGCGGCCCCACGGCCGCCTGGCGGCGCTTGTACTCATTGATGCGGATCAGGCGCACCACGCGCTCCACGTCGGCGCGCGCGTAGCCGGCCTGCACGATGGGCTCGATGCCCTCGTCCTGCTCCATGTAGCGCACGATGATCGCGTCCAGCACCTCGTAGGGCGGCAGGCTGTCCTGGTCCTTCTGGTCGGGGCGCAGCTCGGCGCTGGGCGGGCGGGTGATGATGCGCTCGGGGATGGGATCGCGGCCGGTGCCGTACGGATCGTTTGCATTGCGCCAGCGCGCCAGCTCGAACACCCGGGTCTTGAGCACGTCGCGCAGCACCGCGAAGCCGCCGGCCATGTCGCCGTACAGCGTGCAGTAGCCGGTGGCCATCTCGCTCTTGTTGCCGGTGGTCAGCACGATGGTGCCGAACTTGTTGGACAGCGCCATCAAGAGCGTGCCGCGGATGCGCGCCTGCAGGTTCTCCTCGGTCGTGTCCTCGGCACGGCCGGCGAAGTCGGCGGCCAAGGCGGCCTTGAAGCCCTCGAACATGGGCGCGATCGAGATCTCTTCGTAGTGCACGCCCAGGCGCTCGGCCATCTCGCGGGCGTCGATCCAGCTGATGTCGGCGGTGTAGGGCGACGGCATCATCACCGTGCGCACCTTGTCGGCCCCCAGCGCATCGACGGCGATCGCCAGCACCAGCGCCGAGTCGATGCCGCCTGAGAGGCCCAGCACCGCGCCGGGAAAGCCGGTCTTGCCCAGATAATCGCGCACCGCCAGCACCAGCGCGTGCCAGAGCTGGCTGTTGGTGTCGCCCTGCGGGGTGATGGTGCTACTCAATTTGATAGCAGCCTGCGCTTGATCCACTTGCACCAGCAGCAGATTTTCTTCAAAACCCGGGGCCCGCGCCGCCACGCTGCCGTCGGCCTGCAGCGCGAACGAGTGGCCGTCGAACACCAGCTCGTCCTGCCCGCCCACCAGGTGGGCGTAGACCATGGGCAGGCCGGTTTCGCGCACGCGCTCAGCCATCACGGCCTCGCGCTGCTGCGGCTTGTCGATGTGGAAGGGCGAGGCATTGATGACCGCCAGCAGCTGCGCTCCGGCCTGCTGCGTGCTGCGCGCGGCCTCGGGCCACCAGGCGTCCTCGCAGATCAGCAGGCCGACGCGCACGCCGTCAACCTCGAACACGCAGGGCTGGTCGCCGGTGGCGAAATAGCGCTCCTCGTCGAATTCGCGATAGTTGGGCAGCGCGCGCTTGTAGTAGGTGGCAAGCACGGCGCCATCGCGGACCACGCTGGCGGCGTTGTAGCACAGCGGCCTGCCCTGCCCCGACGCCCGCACCGGGTGGCCCACGACCAGCGTCAGCCCCGGCCACTGGGTGGAAGCCTGCACCACGCTGGCCAGCGCGGCATCGCACTCGTCCAGGAACGACGGCCGCTGGTACAGGTCCTCGGCGGCATAGCCGCATACACCCAGCTCGGGCGTGAGCAGCAGCCTGGCGCCCTGCCCCGCGGCCTGCGCGGCCGCCTCCACCATCTTGCGGGCATTGCCCTGCATATCGCCCACCACCAGGTTCAGCTGGGCCACGGCTATTGCGAAAGTCATCGTGCCATCCATCCGATTTCGTCCAGCGCAGGACTATCGCATAAATCCTGGGGCCGATTGGCATCGGCACAATACCTTCCATGCCAACGATCACCGCGCATGTGCACGACCGCATGCAGTCCATCGACGCCGCCGCCTGGAACCGGCTGTGGCGCGCCGCGCCGCATGCCACGCCCTTCATGCGCCACGAATACCTGCTGGCACTGGAGGAAAGCGGCAGCGTGGCCCCCGACACCGGCTGGCAACCCTGCCATGTCACGCTGCAGCGGGACGGCACGCTGGTGGCCGCCTGCCCGCTGTACCTGAAGACGCACTCCTACGGCGAATACGTGTTCGACTTTGCCTGGGCCCGCGCCTACGCCGAGCACGGCCTGGCCTACTACCCCAAGGCGGTGGTCGCCGTGCCCTTCACCCCCGTGCCGGGCAGCCGGCTGCTGGCCGAGGGCGACGAACTGCGCGGCCAGCTGCTGCGCGCGGCGCTGCAATTCTGCGAATCGCAGGGCATCTCGTCGCTGCATCTGCTGTTCGGCAGCGCGGCCGACCTGCAGACGGCCGAGGCCGCCGGCCTGATGCAGCGGCAGACGGTGCAGTTCCACTGGAGCAACCGCCATGTCCACGGCGCGGCCGCGCCGTACCGCGACTTCGACGACTTCCTGGCCGAGCTGCAGCAGGACAAGCGCAAGAAGATCCGCCAGGAGCGCCGCAAGGTGGCCGAGGCCGGCGTGCGCTTCCGCCACGCCCGCGGCCAGGACATCAGCGCCGCCGACTGGCAGTTCTTCTACCAGTGCTACGAGCGTACCTACCTGGAGCATGGCAATCCACCCTACCTGACGCCCGCCTTCTTCGAGGCCATGGCGGCGCACATGGCCGGCAACTGGCTGCTGTTCGTGGCCGAGCGCGACGGCCAACCCATCGCCAGCAGCCTGATCGCCATCGACGAGGACAGCGCCGCCCCAGCCGCGGCAACAGCAGCAACGGCCTATGGCCGCTACTGGGGCGCGCTGGAGCGCGTGGACTGCCTGCATTTCGAGGCCTGCTACTACCAGCCGCTCGAGTGGTGCATCGCCCAGGGCTTTGGCCGCTTCGAGGGCGGCGCCCAGGGTGAGCACAAGATGGCCCGGGCGCTGCTGCCCACCGTCACGCCCAGCGCGCACTGGCTGGCCCACCCCGGCTTTGCCGAGGCCGTGGAGCGCTTTCTCGACCGCGAGGGCGACGGCATGCAGCACTACCTGCAGACGCTGCAGCAGGCCACGCCGTTCAAGCACGGCGCCTGAAATGTAAGCAGGCATTGCGCTGTCGGCCAGGCCGCACAGCAGCGTGCCGCGCTGGCCGACACCCGCAGGCCGCCGCTCGCGGAACAATCAAGCCATCGTTTCACGCAACCGAACGAAAGGAGCTCGGATGAACAAGGACCAGGTCGCAGGCAAGATCAAGGACGTGGCCGGCGGGGTGCGGGCCACCGTGGGCCGGGCCATCGACAGCCCGACGGAAGTGGCCAAGGGCAAGGCGCTGGAGGTCGAAGGCAAGCTGCAGAAAGCGGCGGGCGACATCAAGGAAGCCGTCAAGGATGCGACGAAGAAGCCCTGACAAATTGACACGCTCGCACACACAATCTTCGGGTTTCGGACGCCGGGCTCATGCAAGATGAGCCCCATCGATACCGCAACGAACCCCTCCTTGGCCAGCAGCATGCTGGCCTCTTTTTTGCCTGTCAGGCAGCGGTTTTCTCGTTCTTGCCCGCGCGCCAGGCGCCCCAGATGGCCAGCAGGCCGGGGATCAGGATCAGTCCCCAGATGATCTTTTCCAGGTGCTGCTTGACCAGTGGCAGGTTGCCGAAGAAGTAGCCGGCCGTGCAGATGCCCAGCACCCAGACCAGCGCACCCAGGAGGTTGTAGGCCACGAACTTGCCGCGACTCATGCGCGCCACGCCCGCCACGAAAGGCGCAAAGGTGCGGATGAAAGGCATGAAGCGCGCCAGCACCACGGTGATGCCGCCGTAGCGCTCGTAGAACGCATGCGCCTTGTCGAAGGCCTTGCGGTTGAACCAGCGCGAGTTCTCCCACTGGAACACCTTGGGCCCGAGGTGGTGGCCGATCTGGTAGTTGCACTGATCGCCGAGGAAGGCCGCCACCAGCAGTACCGCCACCGCCAGCGGGAACTCCATCAGCCCCGCGCCGCACAGCGCGCCCACGATGAAGAGCAGCGAATCGCCCGGCAGGAAGGGCATCACCACCACGCCGGTCTCGACGAACACGATGGCGAACAGCAGCGCATACACCCACATGCCGTAGCTCGCGACAAAAGCCTCCAGGTACTTGTCGACATGCAGGATGAAGTCGATCAACAACGAAACATATTCCAACGAAATCTCCTTCAAAACCAATACAGACAAGCGCCAGCAGCTACATATTTTGCATATCCACGGCCGCTGCAGGCTGGCTACTCTACTCTAGAATCCCGCTCCATGACGACCGAAACCGATCTTGCCACGCCGGCCGTGGCCGAGCGCCGCCCCATCCAGGACCTGCCCGACGAACTGGTCAGCCAGATCGCCGCGGGCGAGGTGGTGGAGCGCCCCGCCTCGGTGGTGCGCGAGCTGGTGGACAACGCGCTCGACGCCGGCGCCAGCAGCATCACCGTGCGGCTGATGGCCGGCGGCGTGCGCCTCATCACGGTGGAGGACGACGGCTGCGGCATCCCGCAGGGCGAGCTGGCGATCGCGCTGCGCCGCCACGCCACCAGCAAGATCCGCAACCTGCACGACCTGGAATCGGTGGCCACCATGGGCTTTCGCGGCGAGGCGCTGGCCGCCATTGCCTCGGTGTCCGAAATGGGCGTGCTCTCGCGTCCGGCCGACCAGGACGGTGCCTGGCTGCTCGACGCGCGCAGCGGCGAGCTGCGGCCGGCCGCGCGCCAGGTTGGCACCACCATGGAGGTCAAGGAGCTGTTCTTCAGCACGCCGGCGCGGCGCAAGTTCCTCAAGAGCGACGCGACCGAGCTGGCCCACTGCATCGAGGCCGTGCGCCGCCATGCGCTGGCCCGGCCCGAGGTCGGCTTCGCCATCTGGCACGAAGGCAAGCTGGTGGAACAGTGGCGCGCCACCCTGCAGCCGGATGAGCTGCAGGGCGACGAGGCCGAGCGCAACGCCATCTACGACCGCGCGCTGGAGCGCCGCCTGGCCGATGTGCTGGGGCAGGAGTTTCTGGAGCAGTCCATCGCCGTGCACTACCGCGCCGGCCCGGTGGTGGTGCGCGGCCGCGCCGGCCTGCCCGATGCCGCCCGTTCGCGCGCCGACCAGCAGTTCTGCTATGTGAATGGCCGCTTCGTGCGCGACAAGGTGCTCACCCATGCCGCCCGCGCCGCCTACGAGGACGTGCTGCACGGCCAGCGCCAGCCCGTCTACGCGCTCTACCTGAGCATCGACCCGATGCGCGTGGACGTGAACGTGCACCCCACCAAGATCGAGGTGCGCTTCCGCGATAGCCGCGAAGTCCACCAGGCCGTGCGCCACGGCGTGGAAAACGCCCTCGCCGCCCCGCGCGCGCAGGCGCTCGCGGCCGCCGGCGAAGCCGCTGCTGCGCCGGTGAATATGGAGTCAAATCCGGCTCCAGCGCCCATCTGGCAAGCGCAGACAGCTATGCATTTTGATAGCCCCCGCGCCAGCGACTCGCGCCTGGCATTGGATCAAGCCGCCGTGCTGTGGGGCACGCCCGTGGCTGCGGCCCCGACGTCTGCGCCAGCACTCGCCCCTGCCGCGCAGGAGCCAGCGGCCTCTTGGAGCGTGGACCCGCAGCCAACCATCCCGGCACCGGCAGCTGCATCATCGGCTGCCGCCGAACCCTGGCCGCTGGGCCGGGCCGTGGCACAGATCCACGGCGTCTACATCCTGGCCGAGAACGCCCAGGGCCTGGTGATCGTGGACATGCATGCCGCGCACGAGCGCATCGTCTACGAGCGGCTCAAGGGCCAGATGCAGGGCGACAACGCCATCGCCAGCCAGCCGCTGCTGATCCCCGCCACCTTCGCCGCCACGCCGCAAGAAGTGGCCTGCGCCGAAGAGCACCAGGCCACGCTGCTGCAGCTGGGGCTGGAGATCGCCCCCTTCTCGCCCAAGACCCTGGCCGTGCGCGCCACGCCCACCACGCTGGCCCAGGGCAACCCGGTGGAACTGGCGCGCAACGTGCTGGCCGAACTGGCCCAGCACGACGCCAGCACCGTGGTGCAGCGCGCGCAGAACGAAATCCTCGCCACCATGGCCTGCCACGGCGCGGTGCGCGCCAATCGCCAGCTCACCATCGACGAAATGAACGCCCTGCTGCGCGACATGGAGCGCACCGAGCGCTCGGACCAGTGCAACCATGGGCGGCCGACCTGGCGGCAGCTGAGTATGCGGGAGCTGGATGGATTATTTCTGCGCGGGCGCTAGCTGGCCCAGCGCAAACTGCCGGTTTGCCTCCACCCGGGCACGCTGCGATTCGGGCAGCACCGGATTGGCGAGCAGTTGCTCGCACAGGCGCAGGCTCTCCTGGTATTCGCCCACGTAGTAGGCGGCAATCGACAGCTCGTCCCAGCGCATCCAGTGATAACCGGCCTTCTCGACGAACAGGCGGTCGTCCGGCATGGGCAACTTACAGGCCTGGCCGGCGTACAGATAAGCGAGCGCGAAACGCTGCTGGCCCCGCATCACCCGGGCCAGATCAACCAGCGGTTCGGCACGCTGCACGCGCAGCTCGAACGCGGCCAGATAGCTTTGTTGCACCACGGCAAGCGGGCTGCCCAGGCGCTCTTCAAGCCGTGCGGCCTCCAGCGCGGCACGCCACTGCTCTTCATACCAGCCCCCCATGGCCATGCGCTGGCGGTAGGCTTCGAGCGCCTGTTGCAATTCACCGGCATCGCGCAGGCTTTGCGCCATGTAGAAGGCATAGCGTGCATTGTCCGGTTCGCGCTGCAGCGCCGCGCGCAGCACGGCGGCGTCCTTCTTGTACTTGTCCGGGTCGCGTGAGCGCGCGCCCTCCCGGGTGCTCAGGATGTGCAGGCCCTCCAGCAACGGGGTCGAAGCTGCCGGCGGCGTGGAGTCAGGGTACTCGTGCAACACCCCGACCCAGCGCCACTGCAGCCGGGTCGAGACCAAAGCAGAGCGGGTGTACTGCATCTGCTCCGACACCAGCATCAGCGCATAGGCATCGGCATCCAGCGCGGGCCAGGCAAACCCAGGCTGCGGCACAAAGCTGTCGTCCGCATCCATGAACAGCAGGTAGTCCGCGCCAGACGCATAGGCCAGCGCCGCTGCCTCGCTGCGGTTGTGGCCGAAGTCGCGCCAGGGCCGTTGGTGCAGTTTGCCGGGAATGCCCGCCATCGCCGCCTCGATCCTGGCCATGGTGTCGTCGCTGGAACCGGTATCCACGATCACCCAGGAGTCTACGTAGGGGCGCACCAAGGACAGGCAGCGCTCGATGACGGCGCTTTCGTCCTTGACGATCATGTTCAGGCAGATGCGGGGGCGAGAAGGCATGGCACCGATGGCCCGCAAATCCTGCAGGCGTATGAAATAGACATAAAAAAAGACCCCGGAGCGCGGGGTCTTCCTGAGTGTGAACGATCTTACTGGACCTTCAGGCATACCGCATGGTAAGTCACGGACCAGTTGCCGGAACCAAAGCTTCGGGTAAGCGTAGTAATCCAAGCATTGCTGCCAGAATCAGGATAACTGTCCGTGATGTACGTATTGTCCTCGCCCGTGGTCGCACCACCACCAATGACCTTGTAGCCGGCATCGCACGCCACACTGCTCGACTTCGGATTAGTGCCGGTGCTCACAGTGTTGTTCTTGTAAACCACCGCCGAACTGGCGACCGAACCAGAAGGGCCGGTCGGGCCCGTGGCTCCCGTCGGGCCAATCCCGCCAGTGTCCCCCTTCGGACCTTGCGCGCCTGGAGCACCTGGCACGCCTTGCGGACCAACGGCACCCACCGCGCCATTCGCCCCTGCAGGACCGGTAGCCCCCGTGGCACCGATCGGACCCGTAGCACCCGTGGGACCGGCGGAGCCTGTGGTACCGGCAGGACCCGTTGCGCCGGTAGACCCTGTTGCACCGGCAGGACCTGCTACGCCAGTAGCACCGGCGGCCCCCGTGGCACCGATCGGGCCAGTAGCGCCCGTTGCACCGGCCGGGCCTGTTGCACCGGCAGGGCCTGCTGCACCCGTTGCACCCGTTGCCCCAGCGGGACCAGTTGCTCCGGTGGCCCCTGTTGCACCCGTTGCACCCGTTGCACCCGTTGCACCAGTGGATCCTGTTCCGCCGGCACCCGTTGCTCCGGTAGCACCCGTCGCGCCCGTGGCCCCTGTCGGCCCGGTGGGGCCGGTTGCGCCAGTGGCACCCGTCGGCCCTGCAGGCCCCGTAGCTCCCGTGGGACCCGTTCCGCCCGTGGGGCCGGCATCCACCGACAGCTTGCCCGTGCCATCGGCCTTCACAAACCCGCCCGCCGACAGCGACGGCACCACCACGCCATTCGTGCTGAAGCTGGTGATGGTGGTCGAGCCCTGCTGAATCACCACCCCGTCGGTGCCCGACATGGTGGCGGGAGCGGCATGGGCTGCGCCCAACGCCAGCAGGCTGGCGAGCAAGGGGCTGACGGTGCGAAGAGAGGAGATGTGCTTTTTCATGATCGAGGTTTCCTGCGTATTTCGGTGTGTTCGGTAAAGAGGAGGCATCAGGCCTGGCGGCGCTTGCCCAGCCAGCGCCGCGCCAGCGGGGCTGCGCCCAGCAGCAGGCCCATCAGCGCCAGGCCCAGCGGGCTGTTGGCCGGCACCGGCGTGGCCACCGGCGGCTGTGTCGGCACGTTGCTGCCGCCGCAGGTGGGCGATGGCACGAAGGTGCTGGTGCCCCGGTTGAAGGTGCCGTTGTTCTGCACATTGCTCTGGGCCGCATCGAAGCTCGCGTTGCCCGCATTGAGCACCCCGCCCGCGCCGATGATGATCTTGTTCACGCTCTGGAACGTGGCGCCGTTGGCGTTCAGCGTGCCGTTGACGATCAGGTCCCCGCATTGCAGGTTCATGGCCCCGTCCCACGTGAACGTGGTCTCGGCCGGCACCGTGTAGCCCTGCGCGTGCACCGCGCCTGCACAGGCCAGGCCCGCCATCCAGACCAAACAGGCAGCCTGTCGGCCCACCCTTCCCGATCGCTTGGGCATACCCGCCCCTCCTGAGTGCCTGCTTCGCATGGTGAAGTTTACCTTCTGTTAATAATTTAACAAATCAACACAATTGCATTCTAGCGCGATTTCTTAAATTTGGAACAAATTGTTAATTTAATGACATTTAGATAACAAATTGCTCCTAGACACCGAAATCGCCTGCATTCTTTTGGTTCGAATCGACGGTTGATCCCGATGTAGGAAGCACTGATTGCTACATTTATTGAAATATGTAACCAAGCGCATTCGAAGCTTAGAGGCCGCAATCCCGGCTGTCTATGGCACAGATGTACTAGTCTCAGGCTGGTGCAACGGGCTTGATCCAGGCCGCGCACGGGCTGGCAGCTATTCGCTCGCCCACGGCCTGGGTCGACGATTCGCCAATTAACCAAGGCTGCGAGCCCAACCGTGGTTTGGGACATAGGTATCCCGCAAGCCGGGCTGAGGCCAATTGGTTGACTGCTATCCCCCGGGAGTTAGCAGAGCGGTGTCTGCAAGAAACTCACCGTGGCTGCAAGAAAAATGCCGCACAAGGCGGCATGGTGGCAAGACTAGGCAGAGCAGGCCTTACGGTCTGCTCCACCTGTCAGGGTTGAGTGAGCAGCAGCGTCCAAGAGGTGATTCTCGTGACATCAGCCAAACCGGATGCAACCGCCTTGAGGCTGATGGCTTGGCCCGCAGCAATCGGAGCCGAATTGACTGCATGCGAGCAAGAAGTCGCGCTACCGCTGATGGCGCATTGCATGGAGGTATCGACACCATTTACCCTCACGGTAAAGGCATACGATTGACCACCACCAGGGTTATTGCTTGTCTTAACGCTCAAATTCTTCAGCGTGCCGCCAACGGGCATCACAAAGCTGTAGGCATCGGAAGAACTACCCGAACTCGCAATACCGACATACCTGGTCACAGGGGAACCAAAAGCTCCGCTGATTGCATCATCTCCGGAACTCCCGAGGACCGGCACATTGCTCGGGCCAGTGGGTCCCGTAGGACCAGTAGGCCCTGTAGCACCTGTGGGGCCCGCATCACCCATGGGCCCTGTATCGCCAGTGGCCCCCTGCGGGCCAGGTGCACCGGGTGCACCAGATGCTCCAGGCGCACCCGGATCTCCCGTAGCTCCCGTAGGCCCCACCGGCCCGGTCGAATCCACCGACAGCTTGCCACTGCCATCGGCCCTCACGAAACCGCCCGTCGGCCCCAGCGAAGGAATCGTCACGCCATTCGTGCTGAAGCTCGTGATGGTGGTCGAACCCTGCTGGATCACCACCCCGTCGGTGCCCGACATGGTGGCGGGAGCGGCGTGGGCTGCGCCCAACGCCAGCAGGCTGGCGAGCAAGGGGCTGACGGTGCGAAGAGAGGAGATGTGCTTTTTCATGATCGAGGTTTCCTGCGTATTTCGGTGTGTTCGGTAAAGAGGAGGCATCAGGCCTGGCGGCGCTTGCCCAGCCAGCGCCGCGCCAGCGGGGCTGCGCCCAGCAGCAGGCCCATTAGCGCCAGGCCCAGCGGGCTGTTGGCCGGCACCGGCGTGGCTGCCCGCGGCTCGGTCGGCACGTTGCTGCCGCCGCAGGTGGGCGATGGCACGAAGGTGCTGGTGCCCCGGTTGAAGGTGCCGTTGTTCTGCACATTGCTCTGGGCCGCATCGAAGCTCGCGTTGCCCGCATTGAGCACCCCGCCCGCGCCGATGATGATCTTGTTCACGCTCTGGAACGTGGCGCCGTTCGCGTTCAGCGTGCCGTTGACGATCAGGTCCCCGCATTGCAGGTTCATGGCCCCGTCCCACGTGAACGTGGTCTCGGCCGGCACCGTGTAGCCCTGCGCATGCACCGCTCCAGCGCAGGCCAGGCCCGCCAGGCAAGCCATGCTGGCTGCTTTCCGCCTCAACCCTGAACGCCCTGGCGCGCTCATGCCTGTTGGTGGTTTGGTTTGCATGGATTCAGATACCTTTTGTCGATAACCAATCAATTTGAATCAGTCGACATTCGGTGAAACGCCAACATCAAATAGATCAATTTGTGTTTTTTGAGACAGAGTGCAAACAAAAATGTCCTGCACTCCCGCTGCACCTGCCTTGCTTTCCGGATCGGATCAACTAACGGTGCTGATGCAGCCATGTCTGGCCGCTATGCTTTTGATATATGTAACCAAACGAATGTGAAGCTTAGATAGGCTTATTAACAATGTCCATGGGACATTTGTACTAATCGGATGCACTTCGGCACCTGGTTTGCGCGCCCTGGCCGGCCAGGGGTGCGGGATGCGCTATCCTCGCCAGGACACTGCAATCCCAGGAGAAATTCCATGAGCGGCAAGCCCCCATCGCATCGTCTGGTGATCGTCGGAGGCGGCGTCGCCGGGCTGGAGATCACCAGCACGCTGGCGCGCCAGCGGCGCCTGCGGGGCGCGCTCGACGTGATCCTCGTGGACAGCGATTCGGCCCACGTGTGGAAGCCCATGCTGCACACGATCGCGGCCGGCACCAGCGACATCTCGCAGCAGCAGACCGCCTTCCTGGCGCAGGCGCGGCAGGCGGGCTTCACCTTCCAGCCGGGTGCGCTCGAGGGGCTGAACCGCACAACGCGCGAGATCCGGCTGGCGCCGCTGTATGCGCCCGACGGCCGGCTGCTGATCCCGGCGCGCGAGCTGAGCTACGACACCCTGGTCATCGCCATCGGCAGCGAGGCCAACGATTTCGGCACGCCCGGCGCCGCCGAGCACTGCTACCGCATCGACTCGCGCCAGCAGGCCGACGCCTTCCACGACGAGGTGCGGCTGCGCCTGCTGCAGTGCCTATCGCAGCAGTCCAAGCTGCGCATAGGCATCGTCGGCGGCGGGGCCACGGGCGTGGAGCTGGCGGCCGAACTGGTGCAGCTGGTGGAGAGCAGCGTGGGCTATGGCGCGCATGGGCTGCGCGAGCATGTGACCGTCACGCTGGTGGAGAGCGGGCCGCGCCTGCTGGCGGCGTTTCCCGAGGACATCTCGGCCGCCACCCGCACGCGGCTGGAGGCGCTGGGCATCCGCGTGCTGACGGAGGCCTTCGTGGGTGCGGTGGATGCCGAGGGTTTCGTGCTGAAAAGTGGCGAGCGCATTCCGGTGTCGCTGCCGGTGTGGGCCGCGGGCGTCAAGGCGCCGGACTTCCTGACGCGGCTCGACGGCCTGGCCACCAGCCCCAACAACCAGCTGGTGGTGCAGCCCTCGCTGCAGACCACAAACGATCCGCGCATCTACGCGGTGGGCGACTGCGCCAGCCTCACGCTGCCGGGCATGCAGCGCCCGCTGGGACCGACGGCGCAGGTCGCGCACCAGCAGGCGCAGCACCTGATCCGCTATCTGCCCGGCGCCATGCTGCAGGGCAAGCCGATCCCGGACTTCAAGAACCGCAACTTCGGCGCCGTCGTGTCGCTGGGCGAATATGACGCCTTCGCGTCGCTGGGCCAGTTCGGCTTTCTGGAGGGCACGACCATCCAGGGGCGCCTGGCGCAGCTCAGCCACGTGATGCTGTACCGCAGCCACCAGGCGCGGCTGCATGGCTTCTGGCGCGGCAGCCTGCTGTGGCTGGTGGATTACATCAACCAGCGGCTGCGCGGCTCGATACGGCTGGATTGAGTATTTCAGCCCTGCAAATATAGGAGCGCCTGGCGCTTGATGCAAAAGGACTTCAGATGGAAAACCATCTGAAGTCCTTTTATATTGAGCGCCAGCAGCTCTCTTTTTTGCAGTATAAAAATCCCGTCAATGCGCAGCCGAGGCCGCATCCGCGCCACCGCTGCCGCCGCGGTGGGCCAGCCACACCAGCGGGATCAGCAACAGGAACAGCATGGCCGAGGCCCAGAAGATGTCGTTGGCCGCGAGCATGAAAGCCTGCTGGTTGACCATGCGGTCGATCTGAGCCAGTGCCTGCTGCTGGCTCAGGCCGGCGGCCTGCAGGCCGTTCAGCGCGAGCTGCGTGGGGCCGTCGCCCAGGCTGATGTGCTCGGTCAGCTGCGCGTGGTGCAGGCTGGCGCGCCGCTCCCACAGCGTGGTCGAGATCGAGGTGCCCACGGCGCCGCAGGTGATGCGCACGAAGTTCGACAGCCCCGAGGCGCTGGCCATCTTCTCGGGCGGGATCTCGCTGAGCGTCAGCGTCATCAGCGGGATGAAGAAGCCGGCCATGGCCACGCCCTGGATGATGGTGGGGATCATGATCGTGCCCAGGTCCACCTGGGTGCTGAAGCGCGAACGCATCCACAGCACCAGCGCGAACACCAGGAAGGCCGCCGTGGCGTAGCGGCGCGGGTCGACCTTGTGGATGGTCTTGCCCACCACCGGCGACAGCACGATGGCCAGCAGGCCCACCGGCGCCATCACCATGCCGGCGTCGGTGGCGGTGTAGCCCATGAACTGCTGCAGCCACAGCGGCAGCAGCACCACGTTGCCGAAGAACAGCCCGTAGCCCACCGAGATGGCCAGCGTGCCGGCCCAGAAGTTGCGGTTCTTGAACAGGCGCAGGTCCACCACCGGGTGCTTGTCGCCCAGCTCCCAGACCAGGAAGTACAGGAAGCCGACCGTGGCCACCGCCGCACAGCCCACCACCAGGGCCGACTGGAACCAGTCGTGCTCCTTGCCGATGTCGAGCATGATCTGCATGGCCGACACCCACACCACCAGCAGCCCGAGGCCGATGCCGTCGATGGGCAGCGACTGGCGCGGCGTGTCGCGGTGGCGGAAGATGCTCCAGGTGGCCACCACGGCCAGCACGCCCACCGGGATGTTGATGTAGAAGATCCACGGCCAGCTCATGTTGTCGGTGATCCAGCCGCCCAGCAGCGGCCCCATCACCGGTGCGATCAGCGTGGTCATCGACCAGAAGGCCATGGCCGTGCCCGCCATGGCCTTGGGGTAGCTGGCCAGCAGCAGCGACTGCGACAACGGGATCATCGGCCCCGCGACGAAGCCCTGCAGCACGCGGAAGGCGATCAGCAGCGTCATGTTCGGCGCCAGGCCGCACAGCCAAGACGAGACCACGAACAGCAGCACGCTGAGCATGAACAGCCGCACCTGGCCAAAGCGCATCGACAGCCAGCCGGTCAGCGGCACCGAGACCGCATTGGCCACCGCAAAGCTGGTGATGACCCAGGTGCCCTGGTTGGTGCTGACGCCCAGGTCGCCCGCGATGGCGGGCAGCGAGACGTTGGCGATCGACGAGTCGAGCACGTTCATGAACACGGCGGCCGACAGCGCCACCGTGCCCAGCGCACGCGCCGAGCCTTCGAGCGGCGGATGCGGCAGCGCAGCCTGGTTGGGAGAAGCCATATGCTTTCCGCCCGCGCGCTTACAGGCGCTTGCCCGCGTTGTCAGCGATCACCTGGGCGATCACGGCGTCGGCGCCCTTGTCCTGCGCGGTGTACACGCTGGTCTGGGCCAGCGGCTCCTTGCGCGGCACTTCGGCCAGCAGCTTGCCGTCCTGGTTGCGGATGTCCACGTCCACCAGCATCGACAGGCCCACGCGCAGCGGGTGCTCGTCGAGCTGCTTGGGGTCGAGCGCGATGCGCACCGGCACGCGCTGCACCACCTTGATCCAGTTGCCGGTGGCGTTCTGCGCCGGCAGCAGCGAGAAGGCCGCGCCCGTGCCCACGCCGAGGCCCTCAATGGTGCCGGTGTACTCCACCTTCTTGCCGTACAGGTCGGCCACCAGCTTGGCCGGCTGGCCCAGGCGCAGGTTGCGCAGCTGGTTTTCCTTGAAGTTGGCCTCCACCCACAGCGCATGCATGGGCACCACCGTCATCAGCGGCGTGCCGGGTGCCACGCGCTGGCCCACCTGCACCGGGCGTTTGCCCACCACGCCGTCCACCGGCGAGACCAGGGCCGAGCGCTGCTGGGCGAGGTAGGCCTCGCGCAGCTTGGCCGCGGCGGCCTGCACGTTCGGATGGTCGGGGATGGCGATGCCATCGGTCAGCGACTGGTTGCTGGCGAGCTGCTCGCGCGCGGTCTTCACGGCGGCCTGCGCGGCCGCCAGCGCGGCCTTGGCGGCATCGGCCTGGCTTTGCGCGTGGCTCAGCTCCTCCTTCGACACCGCGCCGTTGCCCGACAGGGACTGGCGGCGCTTCAAGTCGCTGGCCGCGCGGTCCACGTCGTTGCGGGCCTTGGTCACCTCGGCCTCGCGCAGCGCGATCTGCGCGTTCAGCGAGCCGTTGTTCACGTACAGCGTGCGCACCTGGCGCACGGCCTGGGCCAGGTTGGCCCGGGCCTGCTCGAAGGCCACGTTGGCATCGGCCGGATCGAGCCGCACCAGCACCTGGCCTTCCTTCACGTAGTCGGTCTCGTCGGCCATGATGGCCTGCACCGTGCCCGCGGTCTGCGGCGTGATCTGCACGATGTTGCCCTGCACGTAGGCGTTGTCGGTTTCCTCGAAGTGGCTGCTGACCACCCAGTCGTAGGCGCCGTAGGCGGCGCCGGCGATCACGACCAGCGCGGTCAGGCGCACCAGCCATTTCTTGCGGCTCGGCGGCTCCGATGCGGGAGCGGCTGCCGGGCTGGCGGGGTTCGATGCGTTGTTGGACATGTTGGATTCCGTGCGAAGTGTTTTTTGCAAAGTTATGGATGGATTCGCGGATGCCGTCAGCCGCCTTTAGTTGCCGTGTGCGGCCACCTGAGCCGTGGCAGGAGCAGCGTCGACGTAGCCGCCGCCCAGCGCCTGGGCCAGCGCGGCATGGCTGGTGAGGATGCGGGCCTGCAGGTCCACCGCCAGGCGGCGCTGCTGCAGCACATTGGTTTCGGCCGACAGCACGTTGAGGTAGGTGCCCAGCCCGGCGGCGTAGCGCTGGCGGGCCAGTTCGTAGGCGCCCTGCGCGGCCTGCGCCGCGGCGCCCTGGTCGTCCTGCTGCGCCAGCGCCGACTTCACGCCGACGAGCTGGTCGGCCACGTCGTGCACGGCCTCGATCACCGCCTGGTTGTAGCTCTCCACGGCCGCGTCGTAGTCAGCCGACTTGCCGCGCAGGTTGGCGCGCAGCCGCCCGGCGTCGAAGATCGGCAGGCTCAGCGCCGGGCCCACGCCCCACTGGCGGCTGCTGCCCTGGATGAAATTGTCCAGCCCCAGGCTCGACAGGCCGACGAAGGCCGTGAGGTTGATGTCCGGGTAGAACGCCGCCTTGGCCGCGGCGATGTCGTGCTGCGTGGCCTCGACGCGCCAGCGCGCGGCCACCACATCAGCACGGCGGCCCAGCAGGTTGGCGGGCAACTGCTGCGGCAGTGCCGGCAGCTTCAGCGCGGCCAGCGGCGAGGCACTGATCGCATCCGCACCGGCCGGCTTGCCGAGCAAGGCGGCCAGCGCGTTGCGCGCGAGCTGCTTCTGCTCGCGCACCTGGGCGAGCTGCACACGGGCCTCGGGCACGCCGCCCTCGCTCTGGCGCACTTCCAGGCGCGTGTCCAGGCCGGCGTCGTAGCGGTCGCGCACCAGCTTGAGCGTGTCGCTGCGCTGCTCGATCGCGCGCTCGGCCACCTGCTCCTGCTCCTGCAGCCGGGCCAGCTGCACATAGGTCTGCACGATGCGGCTGGCCAGCAGCACGCGCGCAGCATCGCGGTCGGCCTCGGCCGCGCGGGCGCCGCCCACGGCGGCTTCGAGCAGCGCACGCTCTTTGCCAAACAGGTCCAGCGACCAGCGGGCATCCAGTTGCGCCGAGGCCAGGGTCTGGTTCGAGCCGCCCAGCGGCGGCGGGTAGATGCTGTTGGCGCTGAAGTGCTGGCGCGTGACGCTGCTCTGGCCGCTGACCTGGGGCAGCTCGTTGGCATGGGCCGACTGCACCGCGGCCGCAGCCTTGGCGATGCGCGCCTGGGCGATCTTCAGCGAGGGGCTGTCGGCCAGCGCCTCAGCCACATAGCGGTCAAGCCGCTCGTCGCCCAGCTGCGTCCACCACTGCGCGTCGACGGCCGAGACCTGCGCGGCCTGGTCGGCGGGCGAAGGACCGGCGAGGCCCAGCGTCTCGGGCGTGCGCAGCTGCGCCGTGGTCTGGATGCCGCTCATGTCGGCGCATCCGGCCAGCGCGAGGCAGGCAAGCGCCACGGCGCCCACGGCAGGCCACGACTTCAAGGGGTTGTCGAGCTTCATCAATCTTCCTTCTCTGGATTCGGGTTGCGGCCGGCGCAGGGCGAGCCGACCTGCCAGGTGCCGTCGGCGTTGAGCTTCATGGGCAGCAGCTCGGCATTGCAGTGCACGGTCTGCGGCAGCGCGGTATAGACGCGCAGCAAATAGCCCTGGAACTGCTGGCGCTCCTCGGCGCTCAGCGGGCTCAGCACGTCCTGGTTCACGCCCTTGACGATGTCCGGCAGCTGCACGGCGCAGCGCTGGCCCTCAGGCGTCAGGCGCAAGCGCACCACGCGGCGGTCGGTGGTGGAGCGCTCGCGCTCGATGATGCCCTTGTCGACCAGGCGGTCGATCATGCGCGTCATCGCGCCGGGCGACTGCATGCAGTTGCGCGCCAGCTCGGCCGCGGTCTGCGCGCGGCCGGCGGCCAGGTGCAGCACCGGCATCCATTGCGCCTGCGTCAGCCCCAGCGGCTCCATGCGCCGGTCCACCTCGGCCCGCGCCATCACGGTGACGATGCGCATCAGCCAGCAGTGGTAGTCCATGGCATTCAGCGGAGGCGGCGCGCAGGCGCCGGTGCCCGGGGCATCGTCGGGCTCGGACGGTGAAATACTTGCTTGGTCAATCATGGCAGATGAAATTACTTCCTAGGCAATTATTAAGCACGCAACTGCATCCGGGAAGCCGGCCGCGGAAAGGCCCTGATGGCGGCGAATGAATAGGCGCTGTCACGCGCTTGACACCCGTCCGACAGGCCAATTTGGTGCAGCCAGCGCACCAAATTGGCCTGAAATGCGGCCATTCATGACGGATTGGTTGCAAGTCTTCTGATGCAAATATCTATGCATGCCGGCATAACATTTCGGCATAATGATGCGTTTTGGTGCGTTGCGCACCACTGTTGTGCATCCCGGAGACGATCCGGTTTTCTCTGAATTTCCCGGAAAAGAAAGAGCTTTGCCGTCATGAAGTACCAGTCCCTTGAGCAGTTCCTGAGCTATGTCGAACAGCGCAACCCCGGTCAGCCTGAGTTCCTGCAGGCCGTGACCGAAGTGATGGAGAGCCTGTGGCCCTTCATCGAGAAGCACCCGCGCTACGCCGAGCACGGCCTGCTCGAGCGCTTGGTGGAGCCCGAGCGCGCGATCAGCTTCCGCGTGAGCTGGACCGACGACCACGGCCAGGTGCAGGTCAACCGCGGCTACCGCATCCAGCACAGCATGGCCATCGGCCCCTTCAAGGGCGGCCTGCGCTTCCACCCGTCGGTCACGCTGTCGGTGCTGAAGTTCCTGGCCTTCGAGCAGACCTTCAAGAACGCGCTGACCACGCTGCCCATGGGCGGCGGCAAGGGCGGCTCGGACTTCGACCCCAAGGGCAAGAGCCCCGCTGAAGTGATGCGCTTCTGCCAGGCCTTCGTGACCGAGCTGTTCCGCCACGTGGGCCCCGACACCGACGTGCCCGCGGGCGACATCGGCGTGGGCGGCCGCGAGGTCGGCTTCATGGCCGGCATGTACAAGAAGCTGGCCAACAGCTCGGCCAGCGTGTTCACCGGCAAGGGCCTGTCGTTCGGCGGCTCGCTGATCCGCCCCGAGGCCACCGGCTACGGCACGGTGTACTTCGCGCAAGAGATGCTGGCCACGCGCGGCCAGTCGTTCGCCGGCAAGACCGTGTCCGTCTCGGGCTCGGGCAACGTGGCGCAGTACGCGGTCGAGAAGGCCATGGAGCTGGGCGCCAAGGTGGTGACGGTGTCCGACTCGTCGGGCACGGTGTACGACAAGGACGGCTTCACGCCCGAGAAGCTGGCCATCCTGATGGACGTAAAGAACCACCTCTACGGCCGCGTGAACGACTACGCCGCCAAGGTGCCGGGCGTGGAATTCATCGCCGGCAAGACCCCGTGGCACATCAAGGCCGACGTGGCCCTGCCCTGCGCCACGCAGAACGAGTTGGATGAAGCCGACGCCAAGACCCTGATCGCCAACGGCGTGCTGTGCGTGGCCGAAGGCGCGAACATGCCCTCGACCATCGAGGCCGCCAAGGCCTTCGAGGCTGCCGGCGTGCTGTACGCGCCCGGCAAGGCATCGAACGCCGGCGGCGTGGCCACCTCGGGCCTAGAGATGAGCCAGAACGCCATGCGCCTGTCGTGGACGCGCGACGAAGTCGACGCCCGCCTGCTGCAGATCATGCAAGGCATCCACGCCGCGTGCCTGAAGCACGGCAAGCGCGAGGACGGCACGGTGAGCTACATCGACGGCGCCAACATCGCCGGCTTCGTCAAGGTGGCCGACGCCATGCTGGCCCAGGGCGTGCTGTAAGCCAGCCCGCACCGCTGCAAGCGCTGCACACAGGGAGCCTTCGGGCTCCCTTTTTCGTTCTACACTCGCGCTGCGGGTGCAATGCAGAGCTTCTATTTTGATAGCTGCTTGCGCTCACCCCATATGCCTTTGAAGCCGATTTCATTCAAAACACCTTGACACCCTCCTCCGCCCCCCTGTGCATAGGCCTGGCCGGCCCCACCGCGTCCGGCAAGACCGGCGCCGCCATCGCGCTGGCTCGGCGGCTCGCGCCGCGGCTGCCGGTGGAGGTCATCAGCGTGGACTCGGCCCTGGTCTACCGCGGCATGGACGTGGGCACGGCCAAGCCCACGCGCGAGGAGCAGGCCGGCATCCCGCACCACCTGCTCGACATCCGCAGCCCGCGCGAGTCGTACAGCGCCGCCGAGTTCGTGCGCGACGCGCTGGCGCTGATCGAGGACATCCACCGCCGCGGCGCCGTCAGCCTGCTGGCGGGCGGCACCATGCTGTACTTCAAGGCGCTGATCGACGGCATCGACGACATCCCTTCGGCCTCGCCCGAACTGCGCGCCGCCATCGACGCCGAGGCCGCGCAGCTCGGCTGGCCCGCGCTGCATGCGCAGCTCGCCCAGGTGGACCCGGCCACCGCCGCGCGCCTGGCGCCGGCCGACAGCCAGCGCATCCAGCGCGCGCTCGAGGTCTGGCGCAGCACCGGCCGGCCGCTGTCGAGCTTCCACACCCGCGACCAGAACGCCTCGCCGCTGCTGCGCCTGGCGCCCGGCTTCGCCCTCTTCAGCCTGGAGCCGGACGACCGCGCCTGGCTGCACGGGCGTATCGCGCTGCGCTACGACACCATGCTGCAGCAGGGCCTTCTGCAAGAGGTGCTGGCGCTGCGCAAGGACGAGCAGCTGCATCTTGGCCTGCCCTCGATGCGCTGCGTGGGCTACCGCCAGATGTGGGAGATGCTCGACGCCTGCGCGGCGCAGGGCATCCAGGTGCAGACCGAGTCCGACGTGCCGCCGCCGCTGTGGGCCGAGATGCGCGAGCGCGGCATCGCCGCCACGCGCCAGCTCGCCAAGCGCCAGGTCACCTGGCTGCGCAGCATGCCCCAGCGCCGCGCCATCGCCTGCGATGCGCCCGATGCGCTGGCGCAGTGGCTGGATGCGGCCACACAACAGCTACAGATTCAGCACCTGCAGGCATGAGAGCGCCTACACTCGAACAGCTGCGCCGCTACGCGGTGGCGCGCACGCTGTTCGCACCCACCACGCTGATGCAGGCCGTGCGCCGCCTCGGCTTCGTGCAGGCCGACCCGATCCGCGCCCCGGCGCGTGCGCAGGACCTCACGCTGCGCCACCGCGTCAAGGACTACCGCGCCGGCGACCTGGAAGCCCGCTACCCCCGGCTGGCCATCGAGGAGGACTGCCTGGTCAACTACGGTTTCGTGCCGCGCGAGCACCTGGCGCTGCTGCACCCGCGCCAGGCCCGCCGCGCCTGGGACGCTGCCACCACGGCCAAGGCCGCCGACGTGCTGGCCTACGTGCGCGAGCACGGCCCGGTGCATCCGCGCCAGGTCGAACAGCACTTCGCGCACGGCAGCGTCAAGAACTACTGGGGCGGCACCGGCAGCGCCAGCACGCAGCTGCTCGACGGCCTGCACTACCGTGGCCTGCTGCGCGTGGCGCGGCGCGACAGCGGCACGCGCGTCTATGCCGCCATCGAGCATGCGCCCGCCGACGACAGCCCCGCGGCCCGCGCCGAGCGCGCCGCCGCGCTGCTGCAGCTGGTGGTGCGCAAATACGCGCCGCTGCCCGCCGCCAGCCTCACCTACCTGGCGCGGCTGCTGGGCTACGGCGCGCCGCACCTCGCCGAGCAGACCCAGCTCGCCCTGCGCCTGGCGCGCGAGCAGCTCGCCAGCTGCCGCATCGACGGCACCACCTGGTACTGGCCCGGCGACGAGAACCCCGCCTCGCGCCGCCACGAACCGCAGGACACCGTGCGCCTGCTCGCGCCCTTCGACCCCGTGGTCTGGGACCGCCGGCGCTTTGCGCTGCTCTGGGGCTGGACCTACAAGTTCGAGGCCTACACGCCGGCCGCGCAGCGCCAGCTCGGCTACTACGCGCTGCCGCTGCTGTGGGCCGACCAGGTGATCGGCTGGGCCAACATCGCGGCGACGCCGGGCGCGCTCCAGCCCGATTTCGGCTATGCCGGCAAACGTCCCGCCGATGCGCCGTTCCGCCAGGCGCTTGATGAAGAACTGGATCGGATCACGCAGTTCCTGGCCAGCCGCTGAGCGCGATGCTCGCAAACTCAGGAGCACCTCGCGCTTGCTGTATAAAGAATTCCAAATGATTTCACACTGAATTCATTGCATAGCAATCGCCAACAGCTTCCTTTTCCATAGCACCACCGCTAGCGCATGGCGGCCTGCACCCCGGCCCGCTCGCCGCGCAGGCGCAGGAACAGCCAGCCAGTGATGCACAGGTTCAGCAGGTTCCAGCCTATGCCGTTGACGAAGGCGGCGCGGTAGCTGCCCGTCATATCGAAGATCCAGCCCGACAGCCAGCCGCCCAGCGCCATGCCCACCAGCGTGGCCATGATGACGGCGCCCACCCGCACGCTCGCCTGGGCCGGCGCAAAGTACTCGCGCACGATGATGGCGTAGGTCGGCACGATGCCGCCCTGGAACAGGCCGAACAGCCCCGAGATGACGAACAGCGGCACCATCCCGTCGTAGGGCAGGAAGAGCAGCAGCGCCACGCCCTGCAGCGCCGAGCCCAGCAGCAGCGTGCGGATGCCGCCGATGCGGTCGCAGATCAGCCCGAAGACCAGGCGGCTGACGATGCCGCAGGCCAGCATCAGCGACAGCATCTGCGCGCCGCGCGCGGCTCCGAAGCCCAGGTCGGTGCAGTAGGCCACGATATGGACCTGCGGCATGGCCATGGCCACGCAACAGGCGACGCCCGCCAGGCACAGCAGCGCCATCGCGTGGTTGGGCGCCAGGCCGAAGGGGCGGGAATGGTCCGGCGCCGCAGCCTGCGCCGTGGCCGCCGCCGGCGCCAAGGACGCCCCGATGGCCGGCGGCCGCTGGCGCATGCGCAGCGCCAGCACGAGCATGCCCAGGCCGCAGACCGTGCCCAGCGCCATGTAGGTGGGCCGCCAGCCCACGGTGTCGATGCCGTACTGCACGATGGGCGGCCACAGGGCGCCGGCGATGTAGTTGCCACTGGCGCAGACCGCCACCGCAATGCCGCGCCGGCGCTTCCACCACAGCGCCGTGTCGGCCAGCAGCGGCGCGAAGGTGGCCGACGCGCCGATGAAGCCCATCACCGCATGCGCCAGGCCGAAGCCGACGATGCCGCCCGCCAGGCTGGCGCCGATGAAGCCGCCGAACACGGCCAGCGCCCCCAGGCCGAGCACGGGCGCCAGGCCATGGCGATCGGCCAGCCGCCCGGTCAGCAAACCGCCCAGCCCCAGGCAGACCATCATCAGCGTATAGGGCAGCGAGGCGCTGGCCCGGCCGGTGCCGAACTCGCTCTGCACCGCGGGCAGCACCACCGACACCACGTACATGCTGCTGTTGCCCAGCACGACCAGGCCCAGCGTGACCAGCAGGCGCTTGAGCGCCTGGGGCGAATCGATGAGGGACGGATCGGCGTGCGCAGCCTGCATGGCGGCTCCTGGATGGCGGGCGCGGCCGCGGTGGCCACACCCCAAAACAAAGAAGGCCCGGGCGGCATCCACCGCCCGGGCCCACAGGGTACCTCAACGGATCAGTGCGCCTTCTTGCGGTCGAACCAGGCGATCACCTCGCCCATCACGCCGCGGCGGAAGGCCAGCACGCAGACCACGAAGATCAGGCCGGTGACGATGGTCACCGACTCGCCCAGCGTGCTGAACCACTCCACGCCGGTGACGCGCGCCAGCGCCGTGCCGATGTCGCCGATCTTGTTCTCCAGCGCCACGATCACCGCCGAGCCCACGATGGGGCCCGACAGCGTGCCCAGGCCGCCCACCAGTGTCATCAGGATCACCTGGCCCGAGGCCGTCCAGTGCACATCGGTCAGCGTGGCGAAGCCCAGCACCACGGTCTTGAGCGAACCGGCCAGGCCCGCCAGCGCGGCCGAGATCACGAAGGCCAGCAGCTTGAAGCGGTCCACGTCGTAGCCCAGCGAGATGGCGCGCGGCTCGTTCTCCTTGATCGCCTTGAGCACCTGGCCGAACGGCGAGTGCACGGTGCGCACGATCAGCAGGAAGGCCAGCGCTACCACCACCAGCGTGGCGTAGTACATGGACAGGTCGTTCTCCAGGCTCAGCACGCCGAACAGCTTGCCGCGCGGCACGGCCTGCAGGCCGTCCTCGCCGCCGGTGAACGGCATCTGCAGGCAGGCGAAGAACAGCATCTGCGCCAGCGCCAGCGTGATCATCGAGAAATAGATGCCCTGGCGGCGGATGGCGAGCCAGCCGAAGACCAGGCCCAAGCCCGCGCCGAACGCGACGCCGGCCAGAATACCCAGCTCCGGCGTCAGCCCCCAGGCCTTGATGGTGTGGCCGGTGATGTAGGCCGCGCCGCCGAAGAAGGCGGCGTGGCCGAACGACAGCATCCCCGTGTAGCCCAGCAGCAGGTTGAAGGCGCAGGCGAACAGCGC
>NZ_BAAGSH010000011.1:0-48196 GCF_054782535.1 Comamonas humi
ACAGGGCGCGGGGCCGCATGCGCGTCGGAGCGCGCATGCTTCGTGGTCTGACTTGCTGCGGTTGTCCGAGCGGAGCGCGCCTTGGCGCGCGGAGTCGAGTTCCGCAGCAGGCCCCGCGCCCGCGCATCGCAGGTTGCCCCAGCGCCTGCAGGCGCTGGGGTCACGGACAGCAGGGCGTGCTTCTTTTGCCTACTTTTCTTGCACGCGCAAGAAAAGTAGGTCGCCCGCCGGGGCGAAATCCCGGCCTCTGTCCTTCAACCCATCAGCCTGCCAAAAATCACCAAAGCAGGATGCACCTGGCATCCTGCGCCCCCTCACTTCACCGGCACGATCCTCACACTCGCCACCCCACCCGCATCCGCCGCCACCGCCGCAAACACGCGGCGATGCAGCTCGTCGTAGGCCACGCCGATGATCTTGGGCCAGCCGCTCACCAGCACGCTGGTCTCGCCCTTGGGGCTGACCTGGAACAGCTTGCCGCCCGAGCCGCCGAAGAACAGCGTGCCGTCCGATGCGGCGGTCATCAGGTCGATGCCGTCGAGCGTGGTGAACGTGGCCACGACCTTGCCGTCGGCCAGGCCCGCCGGCTGCGCGCGCACCTTGCTCAGGGCGTAGGACAGCACATTGCCGCTGTTCTGGTCGCTGACATACAGCGTGTCGCCCACCACCGCCAGGCCCACGGGCTTGCCCAGGCCGGTGACCAGCTCGCGCTCGCTCGCCTGCGTGCCGTTCAGAGCCAGCTGGCTCACCGCGCCCGTGCCGCCCTTGATGAACCAGCCGTCCAGCAAGGCGCCGTCGGGCGCCGTGGTGATGCCGATGCGGCGGCGCTGCGGGTCGGTGCCCGCCAGGTTGACGGCATTGCCGCCCTTGGGCACGGCCACCACCGCGCCATCGGTGCCGAAGCCGAAGCGCGTCACGTAGAAAGTGCCGTCAGGCGTGCGCGTCAGCTGCCCCAGCGTGGCGCCGCTGGCCGGCGCCGCCGGCAGCGCCGCATAGGCCGGGAAGGATTTGCCGCCGTCCCACACGCGGATGCTGTTGGCCGTGTCGTCGGTCAGGTACAGCTTGGCTTCGGACTTGTCCCAGTAGAGGCCGTTGAGCTTGGCCGCCACCGGCAGCGTGGTCGGGCCACGGTCCACATCGCTGCCCCCGCCGCCGCAGGCCGACAGCGCGACGAAGCTGGACGCCAGGCCTGCCAGCAGCCAGCGGCGCAGCACGGAGGGGGAACGCCGGATCGAAATGAATTTCATAGTCTCCTCAACAATTTGAATTTGGTTCCTAAAATGCCATCGTTATTATATTTTGGAATAGCGATGTTGCCCCATGATACCGTCGATACGAAGCGCCGCAACAAGGCGCGCGCATCCCGCCTGCGATGGCGCTGGCTGGCCTGCTGGCCCATCGCGGTGGCGGCCATCGCGGGCTGTGGCGGCGGCTCCGGCCCCGCAGCGAACCCGCCGGCCGCCGAACCCTGGAGCTGGAACCTGCCGGCCGGCTGGAACCCGCCCGTGGTGCCGCCCGACAACCCGATGAACGCTGCCAAGGTGGAGCTGGGCCGGCGCCTGTTCCACGACGTGCGGCTGTCGGGCAACGGCACGCAGTCCTGCGCGAGCTGCCATGCGCAGGCCAGCGCCTTCACCGACAACCGGGCGCTGGCGCGCGGTGCCACCGGCGAGGTGCACCCGCGCAATGCCCAGCCGCTGGCCAACGTGGCCTACCACACCACGCTGAACTGGGCCGACCCCACGGTGACGACGCTGGAGCAGCAGTTGCTCGCGCCGCTATTCAACGCCCACCCGGTGGAGCTGGGCGTGAACGATGCCAACCGCGCCGAGGTGCTGGCCCGGCTGCGCCGCGACCCGGACTATCCGCCGCGCTTCGCGGCTGCGTTCGCCGGCGCGCCCGAGCCGCTGAGCTGGGACCATGTGGCCAAGGCCATCGCGGCCTTCGAGCGCACGCTGGTCTCGGCCGACAGCCGCTACGACCGCCACCTGGCCGGGCAGGCCACGCTGACGGAGGCCGAGGCGCGCGGCATGCGCCTGTTCTTCGGCGAGCGGGCGCTGTGCTCGCGCTGCCATGGCAGCCCGAACTTCAACGACCAGTTCAGCACGGCCGCGGCGCCGGCAGGTACCGCGCCCTTCCACAACACGGGCCTGTTCAACATCGGCGGCACCGGCGCCTACCCCGAGCCCAACCGCGGCGTCTACGAGCTCACCAAACAGATCGAGGACATGGGCCGCTTTCGCGCCGCGAGCCTGCGCAACATCGAGCTGACCGCGCCGTACATGCACGACGGCAGCCTGGGCACGCTCGAGGCCGTGCTCGCGTTCTATGCCGACGGCGGCCGCAACGTGGGCAATGGCCTGTATGCGGGCGACGGCCGGCTCAACCCGTACAAGGACCCGCTGATCTCGCAGATCCGCATCGACGCGCAGGACCAGGCCGACCTCGTGGCCTTCCTCAAGACGCTGACGGACCACACGTTCGTCAGCAACCCGCAGTTCTCCGATCCCTTTGCCGCGCGGTCATCAAAAAGATGAGCTGCTGGCGCTTGCTATTTCTTGGATTCAAATATATTTCATATTGAATCCATTGAAATAAGAGCGCTAGAAGCTCTCATTTTTGAAGTCCACCGGCCCGCGCTAGACTGCCCCGCATGCAGCACATCCTTGTCTATTCCGATTCGCTGTCGTGGGGCATCGTCCCCACCACGCGGCAGCGCCTGCCCTTCGACCAGCGCTGGCCGGGCGTGTTCGAGAACACGCTGTGCGCCGCCGGCGGCAGGGTGCGCGTCATCGAGGACTGCCTCAACGGCCGCCGCACCGTCTGGGACGATCCCTTCAAGCCCGGCCGCAACGGCCTGCAGGGACTGGCCCAGCGCATCGAGATCCACTCGCCGCTCGCGCTGGTGGTGCTGATGCTCGGCACCAACGACTTCCAGTCCATGCACCCGCACAACGCCTGGCACGCGTCGCAGGGCATCGCGGCGCTGGTCGCGGCCATCCGCGGCGCGCCCATCGAGCCGGGCATGCCGGTGCCGCCCATCCTGGTGGTGGCGCCGCCGCCCATCCGCACGCCGCAGGGCCCGATCGCGCCCAAGTTCGCCGGCGGCGATGCCAAGTGCCAGCGCCTGGCGCCCGCCTACGCCCAGGTCTGCGAGCAGCTCGGCTGCCCTTTCGTCGATGCCGGCGCCATCACCAACTCCAGCAAGGTGGACGGCGTGCACCTCGATGCCGACCAGCACCTCGCGCTGGGCCGGGCGCTGGCCGAAGCGGCCCGGCCGCTGCTGGCCGCGGGCTAGGGCCTGTTAACACTAAAACCGGGAGTGCGAAGGATGAATGCCGGGATGCAGCGCTAGGCGCGGCACCCCGCCAATAGCGAGCTATTGGCGGGGTGCCGTAAAACCGCGATCCGCCGGGGCCGCCCAGGTCGGCATTCGTCCTTCCCTTCGGGTTGCCCCGCCGTGGGGCGTCTGCTTTGTCGCTCGGCATCCCCAATAGCTGCGGCTATTGGGAATACCAAGCTTCGCGCATCCATCCCCACGGCGGGGCAACGCATCTCCCGGTTTTAGTGTTAACAGGCCCTATTCGCGCCCGTCCCCGCGGCCCGAGGCCAGCAAGGCCGCCACGCCCAGGGCGCCCACCGACAGCAGCCCCAGCGCCTGCCACGGCGAAACGGCGCGGGACAGGTCAGGGCCTGCCTCGTCCGCTCCACCCGGCGCGTAGACCTCCCGGCGCTTCCACATCTCGCCATAGGCATTGCCGCCGGTGACGCCTATATCCCGCAGGCCGGCGGCCCCGAAGGGCTTGCGCTTGATGGCGACGACCCGCTCGCCCAGCGTCAGGCAGTGGATGGCGGGCGATTCGGGCAGCGACAGGCCGGGACAGAGCCTGCGCACGGCTTTGGCCTCCATCTTTACCGCCGAGCCGGTGATCAGGTCCTCCGCCTCGCAGGTGCTGGCCAGCGCCTTGCCGAACAGCGCCGGCCCGGTCGGGCACAGGGCCGTGGCGCCGTAGTACGAGCGCTGCACGTTCGCGCACACCATCTCGATGGCCCGCGCCAGCGCGGCATGGCGGGGCGGCATGAAGAACAGGCCATTGCTGGCATCCCAGGGCGAGGACCACAGGAAGTCGCGGAACACCACGGGCTTGCCCGCGGCGATGGGCAGCGGGTGCAGCAGGCAGTACGAGACATCGGCATAGATGCCGCCCGACTCATGCAGCAGGCAGTAGCGCGCCAGGTCGGCCTGGTAGGCATAGGGCCTGAGCGCATCGAAGGCGCGCAGCACCTCGGCCGAAAAGCGCTGCCGCAGCAGCTCGCGAATCTCGTCCCGGCCCCAGATGCGCTGCGCCAGGCCGGGATGCGCCCGGGCGAAGGACGCGGTGTTCTCCCGCACCAGGGCCGGCAGGCTCCGCGCCTCATGCCGGCGGTCGCGGATGAGGATGTGGGTCAGCTCCATGCGGGCTCAGGCCGCCACCGGCTGGCAGTGGCGCTGGTTGCGCTGCTCCCAGTCGCGCAGCCGCTCGGCGTTGCCCGCCTCCATGGCGGCAGTCAGCGGCTGCGAGGCCGCGCCCACCACGGTGGACACGAGGATCTTGGGATGGCTGAGGCTGGCGGCGTTGTCCAGCTC
The DNA here is from genome assembly GCF_054782535.1 of Comamonas humi. Taxonomy (NCBI): domain Bacteria; kingdom Pseudomonadati; phylum Pseudomonadota; class Betaproteobacteria; order Burkholderiales; family Comamonadaceae; genus Comamonas; species Comamonas humi. The sequence goes on from NZ_BAAGSH010000011.1 coordinate 4,628, forward strand.
CGCTTCGCTGGAGCCGCGGTGCGGCAGCCGGATGTCCATCAGCACGATATCGCCGGCCTGCACGCCGACGGCGCGGATGTCCGCCCCCGGACCGGGCTCGGCGCAGGCGTCGTCGTCCAGCGCGATGGGAACCAAGTGCTGGCCGGGCCGCACCCGCAGGCTCTTGCCGTCCTGCAGGTACCAGAGGATCTTGTAGACGCCGCCGCCCGCGTCGCCCCAGCACATGTCCGCCGTGAGGTAGCGCTGGTACCGGCCCCGCAGCAGGTCGACATGCCATTGCTGCGAGCGGTTGACGGTGATGTCGCTGAGCCCGATGGCGCGCATGGAGCCGGCCGCCGCGGCCGCGCAGAGGATCTGCTGCAGTCCGGCATGACCGCACAGCAAGGGCTCCAGATGGGCCAGCTCGGGATAGCGGTGGAAGCCCGCCAGATGGCCGGAGGCCGGATGGGGCCGCGTGTTGCGCAGCAGGTGAAAGTGATCCAGCACGCTCGCCCGGGCCTGCTCCACGGCGGCGGCCGGATAGGCGCCACGCACCACCACATAGCCATCGCGCACCAGTTGCCGCGACGCCGCATCGATGTCGAATGCCTGCATGTACCCCTGCCCGACCCTGTCTTGCCCTGTGTGACCGGCACACACCGCCGATGGTCGCGGCCGGTTTGCAGGCCGGGCCGCGCGCATGGTGCAATTTTAGGGTGCGCGCCCGTATTTTTTACAATTTGGCACGTCTTATTTTGAGGGCGGATGGGACTGCCGCGCCATGGCCCGCCAGGCTCAGCGGCCAACTGCAAAAGCAAGAGCTGCTCGCGCTTTATCCATCTGATCTTCTGATATTTTTCATACCAGAATAACCATCGGACAAGCGCGAGCAGCTCTCTTTTCGATAGCACGTCCCGCCCGGCAGGCGGCCGCCGCTATTCCACGCGGAACACCGCGTTCGGCTTGAAGCCCAGGTCGGCCGCCTTGCCCTTCTTGGCGCGGCTGGTCTTGGCGTTGTTCAGGCTGCGGATCTCCAGCGTCTCCTCGCGCGCCTTGCCGCCGCGGCCCATGCCTTCGATGCGGATGCTGCGGGTGTACGCCGCGGCGCCGGCCAGGCGGTCGCTGCCCTCCAGGTCGATCAGCTTCAGGCCCTTGCCGCCGTTGGCCATATGGTTCAGCTCGGCGATGTCGAAGGTGAGGATGCGCCCGCCCACCGAGGCGCAGGCCACGTGGGTGGCGTCGGGCAGCTCCACGCTGCCGTTGGTGCCGGCCACGTGCGAGGGGCGGCACAGCTCGTCGCCGTCGGCCAGCGTGACGAAGGCCTTGCCGCCCTTCTGGCGCGAGACCATGTTCTCCACCAGCGCGGTGAAGCCGTAGCCGCCGCTCGATGCCAGCAGCAGGCTGGCCGACAGCGGGCCGGCAAAGTAGTAGAGGATGCGCGTGCCGGCCTCCAGGTCCATCAGCGTGGTGACGGGCTGGCCGTCGCCGCGCCCGCCGGGCAGTTGCGCCACGGCGATGGAGTACACGCGGCCGTTGCTGCCGAACACCAGCAGCTGGTCGACCGTGCGGCACTCGAAGGTGCCGTACAGCGCGTCGCCCGACTTGAAGCCGAAGCTGTCCGGCGCATGGCCGTGGCCGGTGCGCGCGCGCACCCAGCCCTTCTCGGAGACGACGACGGTGACGGGCTCGTCCACCACCTTCACTTCGGCGACGGCCTTCTTCTCCTCCTGGATCAGCGTGCGGCGCGCGTCGGCGAAGGTCTTGGCGTCGGCCTCGATCTCCTTGACCATCAGGCGCTTGAGCGAACTCGGGTTGGCCAGGATGTCGTCGAGCTGGCCCTGTTCCTTGCGCAGCTCCGACAGCTCCTGCTCGATCTTGATGGCCTCGAGCCGCGCCAGCTGGCGCAGGCGGATTTCGAGGATGTCCTCGGCCTGGCGCTCGCTCAGGTCGAAGCGCGCCATCAGCGCCGGCTTGGGCTCGTCGCTGGCGCGGATGATGGCGATCACCTCGTCGATGTTCAGCAGGATGAGCTGGCGGCCTTCGAGGATGTGGATGCGGTCCAGCACCTTGGCCAGGCGGTGCTGCGAGCGCCGCGTGATCGTGGTCTGGCGGAAGGCGATCCACTCCTCCAGCATCTGGCGCAGCGACTTCTGCGTGGGCCGGCCGTCCAGGCCCACCATCGTCAGGTTGATGGGCGACGAGGTCTCCAGGCTGGTGTGGGCCAGCAGGCAGGTGATGAGCTCGGACTGCGGCGTCCTGCCGGTCTTGGGCTCGAAGACCAGGCGCACCGGCGCGTCCTTGCTGGACTCGTCGCGCACGCCGTCCAGCACCGACAGCACCGTGGCCTTGAGCTGGTTCTGCTCCTGCGTCAGCGCCTTCTTGCCGGTCTTGATCTTGGGGTTGGTCAGGTCCTCGATCTCCTCGAGCACCTTCTGCGACGACACGCCCGGCGGCAACTCGTTGACCACCATCTGCCACTGGCCGCGCGCCAGCTCCTCGATGCTCCAGCGCGCGCGCACCTTGATCGAGCCGCGGCCGCTGCGGTAGGCGTCGGCGATGTCGCCGGCCGACGAGATGATCTGGCCTCCGCCCGGGTAGTCCGGGCCGGGGATGATGGCCAGCAGCTCCTCGTCGCTCAGCTGCGGCTTCTTGACCAGGGCCACGCAGGCGTCGGCCACCTCGCGCAGGTTGTGGCTGGGGATCTCGGTGGCCAGGCCCACGGCGATGCCGCTGGCGCCGTTGAGCAGCGCGAACGGCAATCGCGCCGGCAGCTGGCGCGGCTCGTCGGTGGAGCCGTCGTAGTTGGGCACGAAATCGACCGTGCCCATACCGATCTCGTCGAGCAGCAGGCTGGTGATGCGCGACAGCCGCGCCTCGGTGTAGCGCATGGCCGCCGCGCCGTCGCCGTCGCGGCTGCCGAAGTTGCCCTGGCCGTCGATCAGCGGGTAGCGCTGGTTGAAGTCCTGCGCCATGCGCACCAGCGCGTCGTAGGCCGACTGGTCGCCGTGCGGGTGGAAACGGCCCAGCACGTCGCCGACCACGCGCGCGCTCTTGACGGGCTTGGCCGCGGTGTTGCGGTTGGGGCCGCTCCAGCCCAGGCCCATCTGGTCCATCGCGAACAGGATGCGGCGCTGCACGGGCTTGAGGCCGTCGCATACGTCGGGCAGCGCCCGGCCCTTGACGACGGAGAGCGCGTATTCGAGGTAGGCGCGCTGGGCGTATTGCCCCAGGTCGAGGCGGTCGCCGTCGTCGGGCGCAGCCGGCGCGGCCAGGTCCAGGATGTTTTGATCACTCATGATTTGATAGCTGTTAGCGCTTGCTGTGCTTGCGCCAGAGTGGATTTTTATTCAAACTTTGCTGGTGCACGATCAGATGTCGACTTCCACGTCGTCGCCATGCAGCTCCATCAGGTCGCGGCGCGCGGCGGCCTCGCCCTTGCCCATGAGCTGGGTCATGACGAGCTGGGTCTGCACCAGGTCGGTGGCGCCCAGCATGATGGGCAGCAGGCGGCGCGTGTCGGGGTTCAGCGTGGTTTCCCACAGCTGCTCGGCGTTCATCTCGCCCAGGCCCTTGAAGCGGCTGATCTGGCATTTCTCGCGCGCCACGCCGTCCTTCTCGGCCTTGTCGAGGATGGCGACGAGCTCGCCGTCATCCAAGGCGTAGAGCTTGGCGGCCGGCTTCTTGCCGCGCGCGGGCAGGTCCACGCGGAACAGCGGCGGCCGCGCCACGTAGACATGGCCGGTGTCGATCAGCTTGGGGAAGTGCTTGAAGAACAGCGTGAGCAGCAGCACCTGGATGTGCGAGCCGTCCACGTCGGCATCGCTCAGGATGCAGATCTTGCCGTAGCGCAGACCGCTGAGGTCGGGTTCGTCATTCGGGCCGTGCGGATCGACGCCTATGGCCACCGAGATGTCGTGGATCTCGTTGTTGGCGAACAAACGGTCGCGGTCCACCTCCCAGGTGTTGAGCACCTTGCCGCGCAGCGGCAGCACGGCCTGGGTTTCCTTGTCGCGGCCCATCTTGGCGCTGCCGCCGGCCGAGTCGCCCTCGACCAGGAAGACCTCGTTGTAGGCGATGTCGCGGCTCTCGCAGTCGGTGAGCTTGCCGGGCAGCACGGCCACGCCGCTGCCCTTGCGCTTTTCCACCTTCTGGCCGGCCTTCTGGCGCGTCTGCGCGGCCTTGATGGCGATCTCGGCGAGCTTCCTGCCGTAGTCCACGTGCTGGTTCAGCCACAGCTCCAGCGCCGGGCGCACGAAGCCGCTGACCAGGCGCACCGCGTCACGCGAGTTCAGCCGTTCCTTGATCTGGCCCTGGAACTGCGGGTCCAGCACCTTGGCCGACAGCACATAGCTGGCGCGGGCGAACACGTCCTCGGGCATGAGCTTGACGCCCTTGGGCAGCAGCGAATGCAGCTCGATGAAGCTCTTGACGGCCTGGAACAGCCCGTCGCGCAGCCCGCTCTCGTGCGTGCCGCCGGCGCTGGTCGGGATCAGGTTGACGTAGCTCTCGCGCACCGGCTGGCCTTCCTCGGTGAAGGCCACGCACCAGGCAGCGCCCTCGCCCTCGGCGAAGTTGTCGTCGTTCTTGCCGGCAAATTCCTCGCCCTCGAACAGCGGGATCACCGGGTCGCCGTTCAGCGTCTGCAGCAGGTAGTCCTTGAGGCCGCCCTTGTACTGCCAGGTCTGGGTGTCGCGCGTCTTCTCGTTGATGAGCGACACGCTCACGCCCGGCATCAGCACCGCCTTGCTGCGCAGCAGGTGCACCAGCTCGCCCATGGGCAGGTGGGCGGATTCGAAATACTTCGCATCGGGCCAGACACGCACCGTCGTGCCCTGCTTACGGTCGCCCGCGGCCTGGACGCGCTTCTTGAGCGGCTCGACCACGTCGCCGCCCGAGAAGGCCAGCGTCGCCGCCTGTTCCTCGCGGTAGCTGGTCACTTCGAGCCGCGTCGCCAGCGCATTGGTGACCGACACGCCCACGCCGTGCAGGCCGCCCGAGAAGCTGTAGGCGCCGCCCTGGCCCTTGTCGAACTTGCCGCCCGCGTGCAGCCGGGTGAAGACCAGCTCCACCACCGGCGCCTTTTCCTCGGGGTGCAGGCCGAAGGGAATGCCGCGGCCGTCGTCCTCCACGCTCACCGAGCCGTCGGCGTGCAGGCAGACGCGGATCTTCTTGCCGAAACCGGCCAGCGCCTCGTCGGCCGAGTTGTCGATCACCTCCTGGATGATGTGCAGCGGGTTGTCGGTGCGGGTGTACATGCCCGGCCGCTGCTTGACGGGCTCCAGCCCCTTCAGCACGCGGATCGAGGCTTCCGCGTAGTCACTGGTCTGCGTAGTCTTGGTTGCCATGGGGCGGCATTGTAGTGGCTTCCTTGGCGAATAGCTGTATGGAAAACCAGTTAACAATTCCCTGGCGACAGCAGATTTGTAGGGAAGCAGCAACAATCCGCCCATTCACCTTCCGATGCTGATAGCCATGTCCCATCCGACACCCCAACTCTCCCTGGCCCGCGTGCTGCTGTGCGGCGGCGCCGTGGTCACGCTCTCGATGGGCATCCGCCACGGCTTCGGGCTGTGGCTGCAGCCCATCACCCAGGAGATGGGCTGGACGCGCGAGTCCTTCGCGCTGGCGCTGGCGATCCAGAACCTGTCCTGGGGCCTGATCGGCATCTTCACCGGCATGCTGGCCGACCGCTTCGGCGCCACCCGCATCCTACTGGCCGGCGCCCTCTGCTACGCGCTGGGGCTGGCGGGCATGGCCTGGTCGCCGAACACGCTGGTGTTCTCGCTCACCGCGGGCCTCTTGATCGGCATGGCGCAGACGGGCACGACCTATTCGGTGATCTACGGCGTGATCGGCCGGCAGATCCCGGCCGACAAGCGCTCCTGGGCCATGGGGGTGACGGCGGCGGCGGGCTCGTTCGGCCAGTTCTTCATGGTGCCGGTGGAGGGCCAGCTCATCGCCGGCCTGGGCTGGCGCAACGCGCTGATCGGCTGCGCGGTGATCGTGCTGGCCATCGTACCGCTGGCGCTGGCGCTGCGCGAGCCGGGCTTCCAGGCGCGCCGCGCGGCCGCCCACAGCGGCCCGCGCCAGTCCATCGCCCACGCCTTTGCCGAGGCGCTGCGCAACCCCAGCTTCCTGCTGCTGACGGCGGGCTACTTCGTCTGCGGCTTCCAGGTCATGTTCATCGGCGTGCACATGCCCAGCTACCTCAAGGATTCGGGCCTGCCGCCGCAGGTGGCCAGCTACTCGCTGGCGCTGATCGGGCTGTTCAACATCTTCGGCACCTACCTGGCCGGCTCGCTGGGCCAGCGCGTGCCCAAGCGGCACCTGCTGTCGACCATCTATTTCACGCGGGCGGTGGCGATCGTGCTCTTCCTGTTGGCGCCGCTGTCGCCGTGGTCGGTCTATGCGTTCGCGGCGGTGATGGGTTTCCTGTGGCTGTCCACCGTGCCGCTGACCAACGGCATCATCGCCCAGGTCTTCGGCATCCAGCACCTGTCCATGCTCAGCGGCATGGTGTTCTTCAGCCACCAGATCGGCAGCTTCCTGGGCATCTGGCTGGGCGGCTACCTGTACGACCACACCGGCAGCTACGACTCGGTGTGGTACGTGGCGATCGCGCTGGGCGTGTTCGCCGGCCTGGTGAACCTGCCGGTCAAGGAAGCGCCTGTACAGCGCGTGCCGGCCGCGGCATGATGCGGCCATGAGCACGCCCACCACTTCGCCCCCGCGCTGGCGCCGCGCCGCCGCAGCGGCCGCTATCGCACTGGTGCTGGCGGGCGTCTTCCTGCTCTACACCCGGCCCGAGTTCATGCTGCGCATGGCCGACCATGTCTGGGCCTGCTTCTGAGCGGATTTAGATAAAAACAGGCTCCAGCGCTTACCAGATAAGCGCAAGTAGCTATCAATTTCAGAGAAATGCATTCCCACCCCGTGCCCTCGCCCTGGATCGTCCGCTTCGCCGCCCAGTTACCGCCGCAGGGCCGGGTGCTGGACGTGGCCTGCGGCAGCGGCCGCCATGCCACCTACCTGCAGGGCCTAGGCCACCACGTCACCGGCGTGGACCGCGACGCCGCCGCCATCGAGGCGCTGCAGGCGGGCCTGGCGGGGCGCCTGAACCGTTTCATCTGCGCCGACATCGAGAACGGCCCCTGGCCCTTCGCCGGCGAGCCGTTCGACGCGGTGGTCGTCACCAACTATCTGTGGCGCCCGCGGCTGCCTGACGTGCTGGCCGCGGTGGCGCCGGGCGGCTGGCTGCTGTACGAGACCTTTGCCCAGGGCAACGAGGCCTATGGCAAGCCCTCGCGCCCCGACTTCCTGCTGCGCCCGGGCGAATTGCTGGAGCACTGCGCCGCCGCGGCCGGCTGGCAGGTCGCGGCCTACGAGCATGGCCATCTGCCGTCGCCCGACCGCGTCGTGCAAAGGATTGCCGCCAGGCGCATGCAAAATGGCCGGCCATGAACTTCCGCACCTTCCTGATCGCCATGGCAACCCTCCCCCTCGCCGCCTGCGCCGTGCAGCCCGCAGCACCCGCGCAGCCCCTGTCGCCCAAGGTGGGCATGGCCAATCCCGCGTCGGTGTACTGCCAGCAGCTGGGCGGCCGCTCGGTGACCGTGAAGGAGGCCGCCGGCGAGCGCGGCGTCTGCCATCTACCCGACGGCACGGTGATCGACGAATGGGAGCTGTTTCGCCGCGACCATGCCCAGGACGGCAAGCGCTAGGGCGGCGGAGCCGCTATCTTCTTTACCCGCCTGCTGCTCACCGTTACGCCAACCAAGGTTTGAAACACATGTACGGCACGCGCCACTCGTTAGAATGCGCTTTTCTGTAGAACCACTGTGGACATGACCTCTTCCAGCGTTCCCCTCACCGGCAGCATAGTCGCGCTCATCACTCCCTTCCTCGCCGATGGCAGTGTCGACTACCCGAGCCTGCGAAAACTGATCGACTGGCACATCGCCGAGGGCACCGACTGCATCGGCGTCGTGGGAACGACCGGCGAGTCGCCGTCCGTCACGGTGGAAGAGCACATGGAGATCATCCGCGTGTCGGTGGAGCAGGCCAACAAGCGCGTGCCCATCATGGCCGGCTGCGGCGCCAACTCCACCCACGAGGCCATCGCCCTCGCCAAGTACGCCAGGAGCGTGGGCGCGGACAGCCAGCTGCAGGTGGTGCCCTACTACAACAAGCCCACGCAGGAAGGCCAGTACCAGCACTTCAAGGCGATTGCCGAAGCGGTTGGCGACCTGCCCATCTACCTGTACAACGTGCCCGGCCGCTCCGTGGCCGATATGCAGCACGACACCGTGCTGCGCCTGGCCGAAGTGCCCGGCATCATCGGCATCAAGGAAGCCACCGGCAACATCGAGCGCGCGCAGTGGCTGATCCGCGACGTGCCCGCCGGCTTCGGCGTGTACTCGGGCGACGACCCGACCGCCGTCGCGCTGATGCTCTGCGGCGGCCACGGCAACGTCAGCGTCACCGCCAACATCGCGCCCCGCGCGATGAGCGACCTGTGCAAGGCCGCCATCGCCCGCGACGCGGTCCGTGCCATGGACATCCAGAACCGCCTGCTGCCGCTGCACAAGGCGCTGTTCCTCGAAGCGAACCCGATCCCGGTCAAATGGGCCGCGGCCCGCATGGGCCTGTGCGGCCCGGCGCTGCGCCTGCCGATGACCGAGCTGAGCGCCGCGCTGCGCCCCGCCGTCGAGGCCGCCATGCGCGAGTCGGGGCTGCTGTAAGCCCTGGGCATCGCCTACCGTCCCCCCTCACAAGGATGAGAGAAGTGAAACCGATTGCGAAACTGGGCCTGCTCGGCCTGACCCTGAGCCTGGCCGCGTGCGGCAGCAGCAGCTTGCTGGAAGGCGAAAAGATCGACTACAAGAGCGCGAGCAAGGCGCCCTCGCTCGAAGTCCCCCCCGACCTGACCCAGCTCTCGAAGGACACGCGCTACGTCGTGCCCGGCGGCACGGTCTCGGCCGCCGCCTACCAGGTGCAGCAGGACAACCGTCCCAAGGGCGTGAGCAACACCGCCGTCAGCAACCTCGGCGACGTGCGCATCGAGCGCGACGGCAACCAGCGCTGGCTGGTGGTGGACCGTCCCGCGGACGGCCTGTGGACGCCGGTCAAGGACTTCTGGCAGGAAAGCGGCTTCAACCTGGTCATCGACAAGCCCGACGTCGGCATCATGGAGACCGACTGGGCCGAGAACCGCGCCAAGCTGCCGCAGGACTTCATCCGCCGCTCGATCGGCAAGATCTTCGACTCGGTCTACTCCACCGGCGAGCAGGACAAGTTCCGCACCCGCCTGGAGCGCCGCGCCGACGGGAAGACCGAGATCTATGTCAGCCACCGCGGCATGCAGGAGGTCTATACCAACCAGCAGAAGGACAGCACGGTCTGGCAGAACCGCCCGACCGATCCCGAGCTGGAGACCGAATTCCTGCGCCGCCTGATGGTCAAGCTCGGCGTGAGCGAGGAGCAGTCCAAGGCCATCGCCGCCGCACCGATGGCACCGGTCTCCACCGCCACCATCGGCCAGGCCAATGGCGCGCCGGTGCTGCAGATCAGCGAATCCTTCGACCGCGCCTGGCGCCGCGTGGGCCTGGCGCTGGACCGCACCGGCTTCACCGTCGAGGACCGCGACCGCAGCCAGGGCACGTACTACGTGCGCTACGTGGACCCGACCACGTCCAGCAAGGAATCCGGCTTCTTCTCGAAGCTGTTCAAGCGCAGCGCCGATGCGCCCGATCCGATCAAGTACCGCATCCTGGTCAAGGACGCGGGCGGCAACAGCACGGTGTCGGTGCTCAACGCCACCGGCCAGCCCGAGACCTCGGCGAACGCGCAGCGCATCGTCAAGGTGCTGGCGGACGACATGAAGTAAGCCCCAGCGGCACCCGCCCCCACCACGCCACGCACTTCGGTGCGTGGCGTTTTTTCATCAAAAAGCAGAGCGCCTGGCGCTTGCTGGTGTTGGGTCAGAGGCCGATTTGATGAATATTTCGCCCAAAGAAAAGCCCGCGCAATGCGCGGGCTTGTGCAATCCAGGGGCCCTGCGGCCCCGTTCGATCACTTCTTCTCGGTAGCTTCCTTGGCGGCGTTCGCAGCGTTGGCGGCTGCATCGGCAGCGGCCTTGGCGGCGTCAGCGGCAGCAGCACCTGCGTCCTTGGCGGCTTCCTTGGTGGCGTCCACGGCAGCGGCGGCAGCATCCTTGGTGGCTTCAGCAGCGTTCGAAGCAGCAGCGGAGGCATCCTTGGCTGCGTCCTTGGCGGCATCGGCAGCGGCGTTTGCAGCGTCCTTGGCAGCTTCGACGGCAGGTGCGGGAGCCGCAGCAGGTGCCGGTGCAGGAGCAGCAGCTTCTTCCTTCTTGCCGCAAGCGGCCAGGGCCACGGCGGTGATCAACGATGCGAGAACGAGGGACTTTTTCATTGCATTTTTCCTAGTGACGATGAGATTCCGAAGTACCGACCCCAGCGTGCTTGCGGCGCGCTGGGGTCTGCATACGGCTCGCTGCAAATTATAGGGAGGGCGCGTCAATTCCGAGTATCACCATGTTTGAAAAATTGTTGCCTCAAGCCAACAGAACCAGGGGCGCGAGCCATTGACCTGCAGGGCCAAGGCTCGCTGCAAAGCGGGTGTCATGCCGGCACGGCATGCGCCCAGCCGTCCTCGCACCATTGCGACAGCAGCGACAGCGCATCGTCGCTGGCGCCGGACACATCGCTGCGCGACAGCCGGCGCTGGTCGGCCAGCCGGCGCATCAGCGCGAAGTCGCGGCCCGCGGCGCGGTAGCTCTCGCCGTTGATGAAGACATGGTGCTCGTCGTACATCATGCGGGTGCGCCGGTCCAGCTCCACCGCCTCGAGCATGCGGGGCGAATCCTCGGGCTCGAACCAGACGTTGAACTTGGGCTCGGTCAGCGATTCGCCCAGCGCCCGGGCCAGCGCCAGCGGCTCGGCCAGCTTCTTCTCGAGCGCCTGGCGGGCAAAATCCAGCATGTCGGCGGGAATCTCCCCCGGATTCGCCACCGCCGGCTGCTTCGGGTCCTTGTACAGCGCCGACGCGGGCAGCGCGCCCGGCTCGCCGTCGCCGTCGTCGTCCGACAGGCGCGCCAGCAGGTCGCCGGCCAGCTCGTGCTGGGCAGGCGCGCGAAAGCCGATGGAATACGTCATGCACTCGCCCTCGGCCACGCCGTCGTGCGCATAGCGCGGCGGCAGGTAGAGCATGTCGCCGGGTTCGAGCAGGTACTCCTCCTCGGGCTCGAAGTCGGCCAGGATCTTCAGCGGAATGCCCTCCTTCAGCGCCAGCTGCTTTTGCTTGGCTATGCGCCAGCGCCGCTGGCCGTGCGCCTGCAGCAGGAAGACGTCGTAGCTGTCGAAGTGCGGGCCCACGCCGCCGCCGTCCGACGCATAGCTGATCATCAGGTCGTCGAGCCGCGCCGCGGGCACGAAGGCAAAGCGCTGCAGCAGCTGGTGCACCGCGGGCCGGTGCAGGTCCACGCCCTGCACCAGCAGGGTCCATTCGCGGGTCTTGAGCGCGGGCAGCGCCTTGCGGCCCAGCGGCCCGTGCTTGACGCTCCACTCGCCGCCGCGGTTCTGGATCAGGCGCGACTCCACGCCCTCCTCGCCCGCCAGCGCGAACAGCTCGGCGCGCGGCAGCGGCAGGTCCAGCGCCTTCCAGTCGGTGACCGCGCCGCGCACTAGCAGGGGCTTCTTCTGCCAGTACTTGCGCATGAACTGCGCGGGGCTGATGCCGCCGAGCAGGGGCAGAGCTTGTTCAATATCCATGGAAATCTTTCGTCATCACCGGCCAACCACGGCCGAACTGCGACAATTCTCCTATGGAAATCACTGAACAATGCGTGGTCGCGCTGACCTGGACCCTGAAAGACAGCCTGGGCGAGGAACTGGACGTGCTGGACGAGCCGGTCGAGTTCCTCGTGGGCGGCAACGACCTGCTGGCCCGCGTCGAAGAAGCGCTGCAGGGCCACGCCGCGGGCGACAGCCTGCAACTGAACCTGGAGCCCGAGGACGCGTTCGGCGACTATGACGAGGAACTGGTCTTCCTCGAGTCGCGCACCCTCTTCCCGCCCGAGCTGGAGGAAGGCATGACCCTCGAAGGCCATGCGCTGCCCGCCGGCACCAACCCCGATGCGCCGCGCGACGCGCTCTTCACCGTGACCGAACTCTACCCCGAGCACGTGGTGCTGGACGGCAACCACCCACTGGCCGGCATCGGCCTGCGCCTGGCGCTGAAGGTGGAAGGCGTGCGCGAGGCCACCGAGGCCGAGATCGGCGCCGGCACCTGCGGCACGGGCTTCTTCCGCGTGGCGCCGCAGGCCCCGGGCAACGATCTACTTCACTGAACCCACCGCGGGCGCATGCGCCGCAAACCAGGCATCCACCTCGGCCTGGAATGCCGGCTGCACGGCCATCTGCGGCTCGGAATGCAGGGCCTGCGCCGCGGCATCGCCCCCTTCGGCGGGCGCCAGCTCCTGCTCCCACTGCCGCACCAGCCGGCTGGCCTGCCCGAAGGCCGCCGTCAGGCTGCTGCTGCGCGGCAGGCTCTCCTGGAACAGCGCGCGGCCGAAATAGGTGAAGTCGTTCTCGTCGGCGCAGCCGAACGAGGTGCGGTCGGCCCGTGAAGCGGTGATCACCCAGGTCGTCGGCCCCTGCAGCGGCGCGATAAAGCCGCCCGAATAGCAGGCCGACACCACGACCACCCGTTTGCGGATGCCGGATGCCTTGAGCAGGTCTGCGAGCTTTTGCGCGGACAGCTGCGGCAGCCGCATCCCTCGCATGCCGATCTGCAGCTCGTGCGCCTGCGAGCCATGGCTGGTCAGGAACACGAACAGCAGGTCGCGCTCGCGGTCCATGTGCTGGGCCAGCGCGCCCAGCGCCCGCTCGATGCTGGCATTGGTGGCCAGCGGTAGGCGCCGGACCGAACTGCGGCTGTTGGCCAGCACCAGGCTGCGGCCCTGGGTATCGAAGCGCCGGGCGAACGCCTGGTTCACATACTCCACCTCGCGCCGGAACACCTCCTGCGTGCCGTCCCCGGCCACGAACAGCGCATACATCTCCACCTGCGCCGGGTCGTGAGGCCGCAACGTGGCCATCTGCCCCGCCAGCAGCGCATTCTGCGCATACAGCGCGGCCTGGTTGTTGGCCTCGGCCTGCGCCGGGCTGTCGTCCTCTTCCGGCAATTCCGCCCCGACCGCCGCCACGCGCCGGCTGCCCCGCCAGCTGCCGGACTGCGCCGGCCCGCCTTTGGCGGGCGTGAGCGTGCCCCGGCCCTGCGGCTCGCCGCGTGCGAACTCGCCGCGGTACACATCGCCGTTGGCGCGCGCCAGCACTCCGGAGCCATGGGCCTTGCCAGCCACCAGCGGGCCCGTGTAGCGGTCGCCATTGGGATAGGCCACCGTGCCCTGTGCAGGCATACCCGCGCTGAAATCGCCGTGCAGCACCGTGCCGTCGGGCAGGCGCAGCTCGCCCTCGCCCTTGGGCCGGTTGCCCAGCATCTCGCCCTTGAACACCGTGCCGCCCGGGTAGTGCGCCTCCATCACGCCGTCGGGCAGGAAGTTCTTGAACGGGCCGCTGATCACCAGCCCGTCGGCATCGGTCAGCCGGCCGGGGCCGGTGAACTGCCCCTGCCGGAAGCTGCCCTGGTAGCGCAGCCCGAAGCTGTCGGTCAGCACGCCCTGGCCGTCGTATTCGCCGTCGCGGAACCCGCCCTCGTAGCGCGTGCCATCCTGGCCCGCATAGCGCCCCGGGCCATTGAGTTCGCCGTCGTGGAACTGCCCTTCATACACGCCGTAGGCCACCGTGAGCTTACCCGGGCCGTCCATGTGGCCCCGGTGGAACCGCCCCTCGAAGCGGCGCGTGCTGCTCCACTCAATGCGCCCCTCGCCCTCCAGCAGGCCGTCCTTCAGCCCGCCGTGGTAGCGGCCGCCATCGGGCAGGACCACCGCGGGCGTGGCGACGCCCGGCGCTGGCTGTGCCGGCGCGGCGCCCATGGCACAGAGCAGTGCCACCGCCAGCGCGGCGTGGCGCAGCCAGGGCCTGCGGACAGGCTCGATCAATGCATGCATGAATACTCCTCGGACCTCTCGCCGGCATTGTGAGCGATCTTCGCAAAACCAGGGAAGCGCATTAATTTCTGTATTGACAGAAATTAATGACCGCTTAGAATCAGCCGCATGGAACTGAGTTCGATCCAACGCCAATTCGTGCTGCACTGGGGTGAGATGGGGTCGCTGTGGGGCGTGAACCGCACCGTGGCGCAGATCCATGCGCTGCTCTTCGTGCATGGCCAGCCGCTCAACGCCGAGCAGCTCAGCGAGACCCTGGGCGTGGCCCGCTCCAACGTGAGCAACAGCCTGAAGGAGCTGCAGGCCTGGAACCTGGTGCGGGTCACCCACATCCTGGGCGACCGGCGCGACTTCTTCGAGACCAGCGTCGATGTGTGGGAGCTGTTCCGCACCATCGTGCGCGAGCGCAAGGAGCGTGAGTTCGACCCCACGACGCGCATGCTGGCGGCTCTGGTCAACAGCCCCGAGTTCGCGCAGGAGAGCGCCGACGCGCAGGACCGCATCCGCTCCACGCTCGACCTGATGCACAAGCTTGGCAGCTGGGCCGACGAGATGCTGCGGCTGTCGCCCGGCACACTCGACAAGATCCTGAGCCTGGGCGCCAGCGTGCAGCGCTTCGTGCGGGGCAGCGGGGCGAACCCGGCAGCCGCCGCCGAGCTGCGCAACGAATAGGACGATGGAACCGGCAGGACGCATCCTGCCCTTTTTTTACGTATTTATTTCTGTTTTGACAGAAATAACAAAATGAAAGGAATGGACATGCGCACCACCCAGTTTCCGCTGACCGTCTACTACGACGCCGGCTGCCGCTTCTGCAATGCCGAGATGACCAACCTGATGCTGCGCAACGTGCAGGACCGGCTGCGTTTCGTCAACTGCGCCGAGCCGGGCTTTGCCGGCGGCCCGGCGCCGCGCGACGAGCTGATGCGCGCCATCCACGGCGTGGATGCGCAGGGCCAGGTCTTCATCGGCGTCGAATGCCTGTCGCGCGCCTACCAGGGCGTCGGCCTGCCATGGGTGCACAGCCTGGTCAACCTGCCGGTGCTGCGGCCGCTGCTGCAGCGGCTGTACCCCGTCGTGGCGCGCAACCGCTACCGGCTGCCGCAGTGGCCGATCGCGCTGGTCTTCGAGGTGGCCGCACGCCGCGCCGCCGAACGGGCTGCCCGGCGCGCCGAGCGCTGCGCGCAGGGGCGCTGCGATATGGACGACGGCAACACGTAAGGAGATTGCCATGACTGATACCACCTCAACTTCCGCCGGCCGCACCGTGCTGCTGTGCGGCGCCCAGGGCTTCATCGGCCATAACCTGGCCCGCCGCCTGCAGCAGCGCGGCTACCAGGTACGCGCAGCCAGCCGCCGCAGCCAGCCGCCGGTGGACTTTGCCCGCATGCGCAGCGCCGCCGACTGGCGCCCGCACCTGCAGGGCGTGGACCTGGTGGTCAACGCCGTCGGCAGCCTGCGCGGCACGGCGCAGGCGCCGCTGTCCGCCGTCCACGCCCAGGCGCCCATGGCCTTGTTCGACGCCTGCGCCGAGCTGGGCATCCGGCGGGTGCTGCAGCTGTCGGCGCTGGGCGTGGAAGGCAACGACACCGACTACGCCCGCACCAAGCGCGAGGCCGACCGGCACCTGCAGGCGCTGGTGGCCGCCGGCCGGCTGGGCGGCGCCATCGTGCGCCCCAGCATCGTGATGGGTGCGGGCGGCGCGAGCACGCAACTCTTTATGCGGCTGTCGCTGCTGCCGGCGCTGCTGCTGCCGCAGCCCATGCTGCACCGGCAGATCCAGCCGCTGGCCGTGGGCGACCTGGCCGATGCGATGCTGAACCTGCTGGAATCGGGCCACACCGGCCTGGTGGAGCTGGGCGGGCCCGAGCGCCTGTCGATGGCCGGGCTGATCGCCAGCCTGCGCCGGCAGCGCGGCCTGCGCCCGGCCCTGGTGCGCGCCCTGCCCGACTGGATGAGCCACACCACCGCGCGGCTGGGCGACGCGGTGCCGGCCTCGCCCTGGTGCAGCTCGGCGCTGGAGCTGGCCTCGCACGACAACTGCTGCGACCCGGCGCCGCTGCGCGAATGGCTGCGGCGCGAGCCCCTGGCGCCCGCCGAGCTGCTGCGCAGCATGCAGCATGATTAAAAACCGGCCCTAAGGCTTATCCAACAAGCGCAAGCAGCTATGAAAAACAGAGTACCCGACGAGCTGCGCTGGCTGCACGGGAGCGTGGTCGCGGTCTGGCTGACCACCGCCGCAGTCAGCCTGCAGCAGTGGCACGGCCAGAGCAGCGCGCTGCTGCAAGCGGCCGGCGTGCCAGGCCAGTGGCAGGGCTGGCTGATCGGCGGCGGCGCGGCCGTAGACCTGCTGCTGGGCCTGTGGCTGTGGCGGCGCCCGTCGCGCCTGGCCTGCGGCGCCGCGCTGGCCGGCATGGCGGCGATGACGGTGGCCGCCACCGCGCTGCTGCCCGGCCTGTGGCTGCACCCGCTGGGGCCGCTGACCAAGAACCTGCCGATCGCCGCCGCCTTGATGCTGTTGATGAAGAAAGCCGAACCATGAACGCCTACCTGCTGCTCAAGACCCTGCACATCCTCTCCAGCGTGCTGATGGTGGGCACCGGCTTCGGCTCGGCCTTCTATATGTTCTTTGCCAACCGCAGTGGCAGCGTGCAGGCGCAGGCTGTGGTCAGCCGCCTCGTGGTGCGCGCAGACTGGTGGTTCACCACGCCGGCCGTCATCGTGCAGCCGCTGTCGGGCCTGGCGATGATGCACCTGGCCGGCTGGCCCTGGCACACGCCGTGGCTGGTGCTGTCGATGGGCCTGTATGCGCTGGCCGGCGCCTGCTGGCTGCCGGTGGTGGCCATGCAGGTGCGCATGGCCGGCCTCGCCAGTGCCGCCGCCGCGCAGGACGCGCCCTTGCCGCCCACATACCGCCGGCTCGCGCAGCGCTGGGAGTGGCTGGGCTACCCGGCCTTCATCGCCATGCTGGCGGTCTACTACCTGATGGTGAACAAGCCGGCGCTGTGGGGCTGATGGCGCAAGCGCCATCAAAAACATAGCTGGTAGCGCTTTCTTAGCCTTGTATTTCAATGGTTTTCATATTGAAATCTAATACCAACAAGCGCCAGCAGCTATCAATTCAATATCACAAGCCCAGCGCGCGCAGATCAAGCCGGCCACCCTGCAGCGGCGGGCACCAGTAATAGGCGTTGGTCACAGGGCGCGACATCTGGAACAGGCCGTCGACAATGCCGTCCTCCTCGCCCGCCATGCGGCGCATTTGCGCCTCGAAGGCGTACAGCGTGCAGCCGAAGCCGGCAAACACGGTGCCGACGGCGTCGCTGCCATCGGCCTGCACCTGCCACCACGGCATGTTGCGGCGCAGGATGAAGGCCTCGGGGTCGAAGCTCTCCTGCGCCGTGCGCTTGGCGTGGGCCGATTCGGGTGCGTCTTCCAGCTCCTCGTTGTCGGACAGGCGGCGGCCGATCATGTGGTCCTTCTGCAGCGCGCCCATGCGGTCGAAGGCCGCCATGTCGTGCACCCACTGCTGCACGGCGAAGTAGCTACCGCCGTCCAGGCCCTCGCCCTGCCCGCGGGCGATGGCGGCCTGCGCGGCGTCGTCACCCTTGGGGTTCTCGGTGCCATCCTCGAAGCCGGTCAGGTCGCGCACCACGTCCTTGCCGTTCCAGCCGTGGCGAAAGCAGTCCAGCACCTGCACGTTGGCGAATGCCGGCGCCAGCAGCTTCGCCAGCTGGCGCGAGAGCTTGAGCAGGTCGCCCTGCTCGCCGGCGCGCAGCCACAGGCACAGCGCATGCGGGGTCAGCGGCAGCTCTCCGTGCGGCCCCTTGATGACCGGAAAGCTGCGCAGCCCCGGCACCGACACGCCCAGCAGCCGGGCGAGCGATTCGCCCACAGCCACCACGGCCTGCTCGCCGTCGCACCAGTCGCGCAGGCGCTGCAGCGCGGCGCGCACCGCGGCCGCATCGCCCTGCGCATCGCAAAAAATATAGCGGCTGACATTGGGCAGCCCTGCCAGAATCCCCGGCTGGCAATTCGTTGCAGTCATCGTGTTCGCATCCTCTTCGTTGTCGTGGTAGACCGGACCGCAGCAGCATAGCCGATCCAGGGCCCGCTAACGCCCGGCATTGTGCAGGGCCGCCACGGCGTCGTCCACGCTCCAGGCCGCATACGCGCTGGCCGGCAGCGCGGGCAGGTTCACGCGCTCAAGCAGTTCGCGCACAGCATCCTTGGTGCGCGCCAGCACCAGCGGCAGCCCGAGCTGCTGCAGGTGCGCGGCGAACTCGGCCAGCGCCTCCACGCTGGTGCCGTCGAGGTCGGGCGACTCCTCCAGGCTCAGCACCACGGCGCGCAGGCCCGCGCCGCGCTGGGCCTCGACGCGTTCGCGGATGGCGGCAAAGATCGCATCGGCGTTGCCGAAGAACAGCGGCGCCTCGGGCCGCGCGATCAGCAAGCCCAGCACCGCCACCGCCTCGGGGTGGCGCGCGGTGTCCACATAGTCGCGCGACTGCGGCAGATGCCCCAGCCAGCTCACGCGCGGCTCGGCAAAGCGCCTGAGCAGCATGGCGATGCTGACCGCAATGGCCAGCAGCAGGCCGTCGAGCACGCCTAGCAGGATCACCGCGGCAAACGCCGCCAGCACGACGAAGCGGTCGCGCCGCCAGGCGAAGTACGGCCGCACGGCCACGGGGTTCAGCGTATGGGCCACGGCATGGATGACGATGGCCGCGAGCAGCGGCTGGGGAATGCGCTCCATCCACGGCAGCAGCTGCCACACCAGCAGGCCCACCACGGCGCAGGCGATCAGGCCCGCGGCCTTGCTGCGCGCGCCCGCCACCTCGTTGGCCGAGCTGGCCGAATACCCGGCCCCCACCGGCAGGCCCTGGAACAGCGCCGACAGCGCATTGGCCGCGCCCAGCGCCAGCAGGTCGCGGTTGGGCGAGACCGCATCGCCATGGCGCAGCGCCAGGCTGCGGATGGAGCTGTACGACTCGGCATACAGGATCAGCGCCAGCGCCATGGCCAGTTGCCCCGCGCGCAGCCAGTCGGCCAGGGCCAGCGCCGGCACCTCGGGCCGGCTGCCGCCCAGGGCCAGCGTGCCCACGGCCGGGATGCCCCAGGCCCGGCCATAGCCCAGCGCATCGAGCGCAATGCCCGCGGCGATCACCAGCAGTGCGCCCGGCACCGCCTTCCAGCGCGCGAGCAGGCGCAGCACCAGCAGCGCCGCCAGCAGCATCGCCAGGCCATAGGGGTTCCACTGCCGCCACTGGCCCAGCAGGTCCCAGGCATGGTGCAGGAAGTCGCTGTGCGCCGGATGCACGCCCACGGCCAGCGGCAGCTGCTTGACCACGATGGTCAGCGCCAGCCCCAGCGCAAAGCCGCGCAGCACCGGCTTGGCGATGAACTGCGAGACCGCGCCCAGGCGCGCCAGCCCGGCCAGCGCGAAGATCGCCCCGGCCACCAGCACCATGGCCACGCCCATCAGGTGGCGGTGCCCGTCGCTCACATGCAGCACCGAGGCCGTGGCCGCCGCCAGCACCGCGGCCGACGACGACGTGGACGAGACGATGGCAAAGCGGCTGCTGCCCAGCAGCCCATAGGCCAGCAGGCCGGCGAACAGCGCCACCACGCCGGCCTGCGGCGGCATGCCGGCAATGCCTGCGTAGGCCACGGCCTCGGGCAGCAGCAGCCCGGCGATCGACAGCCCGGCCACCCAGTCCGCCCCGGCGGGAAGCACAGGCGCACGCATGTCTCAGGCCCTGGCGGCGGCAGGCTCATCCACACCGGACCAGCCCGGCAGAAAGCGCGCCCGAGGGCTGCGCGCCAGGGCCACGGCGGACACCACCGCGGCCTGCGGCAGCCCTTGGCCGTCGACGCCGCGCAGCGCCCCCTGGTCGAAATGCGGGCGGAAGAAGTCCGCCCACAGAAACTCGGTGAACGGCGTCGCATCCTTGGCGTAGCCGCCGGCCTTGCGCACCTCGCCGGCCAGGCTGCGGTAGGGATCGTCCTTGAGCTGCGACAGGCGCTTGGGGATGGATGCGAACTCGTGGCGCCGGCCTTTTTCGTCGTAGGGATGCGCCCAGTGGTGGAACTCCATCAGCCGCCAGAACAGGCCGGTCTCTACCTCGCTGAAGTCGGCCAGCTGCATCACCCAGACCTGCGCCACCTGCTCCTGCGTCAGCGCCTGGCCCAGGTGGTGGTGGTCGACGATGTAGAAGCGCCCGCGCGGCCCGCGCACCGCCGGGAACCAGTGGCTTTGCAGCAGCTTGCCGCGGGCCTTGGGCTTGAGCTGCGCCCACTGCGCGCGCTTGACGGCCACCTCGGCCGCGCCCACCGTCATCTGCGTGGGCCGCAGATCGGCGAGAGCAGCCTGTTCCATATGCTGCTGG
The DNA here is from genome assembly GCF_054782535.1 of Comamonas humi. Lineage (NCBI taxonomy): Bacteria > Pseudomonadati > Pseudomonadota > Betaproteobacteria > Burkholderiales > Comamonadaceae > Comamonas > Comamonas humi. The sequence goes on from NZ_BAAGSH010000011.1 coordinate 25,085, forward strand.
GCGGGCATGTGCGTCTCCTGCAGAGCCTGTGATGCGCCATTGTGTGCCATGGCCTGCAGGCGGCACCAGCGGACGCTGCAAACCTTTGCAAAGGCGGGAAACGGTGACCCAGCCTAGGGCCGCTGCGGCGGCGCCAGGTCCATCTCCAGGCGGAACAGTTCGCCCCGGTAGGTGACGTGGGCCAGGTAGATGACGCGCCGGTCCCGGTCGGTGAAGACGCGGCGCACCTCGGCCACCGCATCGCCCACGTGCATGTTCAGCAGCCGCGCCACGTCCATGTCGGCATTGCCGATCGTCAGCACCTGGCGGGCCTGCGCGATGCCGCCCTGCCCGCGCTGCGCCAGCAGCGGGATGACGGCTTCGCTGCGGTAGCGCTCGGGCGCCGTGCGGAAGATGGCCTCGTCGAGGTAGATCTCGATCACGCAGTAGGGCTCGTCGTGCTCGGAATGCACGCGCCGCATGTACACGTAGCGCTCGGCCGGCGTGCCGTCGTCCGCATGCAGCGGGGCTTCGGACAGCGATTCGTTGATGGTGACGATGCGCGGCCGCGTGTCCTGGAAGGCCTGCGCCAGCGCGTCCACCGAAGCATGCACGGTCTGCCACTCACGCTGCCAGCGCCGCTGCGGCGGGGTGCCGGTGACGAAGGTGCCCTTGCCGCGCTGCGGCGACACCAGGCCTTCGCGCGCCAGCAGGTCCACCGCCTGCCGCACGGTGACCCGGGCGACGCCGAACTCGGCCATCAGGGCTTCCAGCGACGGCAGCTTCTCGCCGTGCTTCCACAGGCCGCGCGCAATGCGCCGGCGCATCAGGTCGGCAATCTGCAGGTAGAGCGGAACAGCGGTATCGGAGAAGGACATGGGCGTCGAAAGCGGCGGGCTGGGCGAGGTCGGTGGCGTGCGGCCCATCATAGGTGCGTTGCCAGCGGCGGCCCGGCGACTCCAGGGAAAACACCCATAGTTTAAACATCCTATCTATAGAACTATATAACTTAATCCTTCCACAACCGCCTCGACTTCAGCGCCCGCCCCTCCATGCCATCCGCACACACCGCCGCCGCCACAGCCTGGGACTACATCATCATCGGCGCAGGCTCCGCCGGCTGCGTGCTGGCCAACCGCCTGAGCAGCGATCCCAGTTGCCGCGTGCTGCTGCTGGAGGCCGGTGGCCGGGCAGGCAGCTTCTGGCTCAAGCTGCCGGTGGGCTACTTCCGCACCATCTACGACCCGCGCTTTTCCTGGCAGTTCGCCACCGAGCCGCAGCCCGAGACCGGCAACCGCGCCATCGTCTGGCCGCGCGGCAAGGTGCTGGGCGGCTCCAGCGCCATCAACGGCCTGCTCTACATCCGCGGCCAGCACGCCGACTACGACGACTGGGAACGACTGGGCGCCACGGGCTGGGGCTACCGCGACGTGCTGCCCTTCTTCAAGCAGTCGGAGCGCTACGACGGGGCGCCTTCGCCCTACCACGGCGTGGAAGGCGAGCTGGGCGTCTCGGACCTGCGCAACGACCACCCCTATTGCCGCGCCTGGCTGCAGGCCGGGCAGGAGGCCGGCTTCGCGGCGACGGACGATTTCAACGGCGCGCACGATGCGGGGCTGGGCGCCTACCAGCTCACGCTGCGCGGCCGCTGGCGCTGCAGCGCGGCCGACGCCTTCCTGCACCCCATCGCCGCGCGGCCCAACCTCACCATCGCCACGGGCGCCTTGGTCAGCCGCATCGCCATCGAGCATGGCCGGGCCGTGGGCGTGGAATGGGCCCAGGGCGGCGAGCGCCTGCAGGGCCGCGCCGGGCAGGAGGTGATCCTGGCCGCCGGCGCGCTGCAATCGCCGCAGATCCTGCAGCTCTCGGGCATAGGGCCGGCGGAGCTGCTGCGGCGCCACGGCATCGCGGTGCAGGTGGATGCGCCCGAGTGCGGGCGCAACCTGCAGGACCACTACCAGGCCCGGGTGATCGTCAAGCTCAAACACCGGCTCTCGCTCAACGACGACATCCGCAACCCGCTCAAGCTCGCGCAGATGGGCGCGCAATGGGCCCTGGGCCAGCGCGGGCCGCTGACGGTGGGCGCGGGGCAGGTCGGCGGGCTGGTGTGCAGCGAGCACGCCGAAGGCGGCCGCCCCGACCTGCTGTTCAACGTGATGCCGCTGTCGGTCGACAAGCCGGGCGATCCGCTCCATGCGTTCTCGGGCTTCTCGGCCTCTGCGGCGCAGTGCCGGCCGCGGTCCATGGGGCAGGTCGAGATCCGCTCGGCCGACCCGGCGGCGGCGCCACGCATCGTCACCAACTACCTGACCGACCCGCACGACGCCAGGGTGCTGGTCTCGGGCCTGGAGATCCTGCGGGACATCTACCAGCGCCCCAGCTTCCGCGGCCTGCTGGCCCAGGACGAATACGCGCCGGGGCACGCGCTCCGGTCCAAGGCCGAGCTGGAGCAGTACGCGCGCCACAAGGGCGGCACGGTGTTCCATGCCAGCGGCACCTGCCGCATGGGCTCGGACGAGCGCGCCGTCGTCGACCCGGCGCTGCGCGTGCGCGGCATAGACCGGCTGCGCGTGGTCGATGCCTCGGTCATGCCGCGCATGGTTTCTACCAACACCAATGCCGCCGCCATCCTCATCGGCGAAAAGGGCGCGGCGCTGATCCGCGCCGCTGCCTGAGCCCCACCCGACCTGCACCCCAGCCACCCAAGGAGACCGATCTTGAGCTTCCGACACACCATCGCGGCCCTGTGCGCCGCAGGCGCCGTGCTGGCGCCGCTGGCCGCCGGGGCGGCAGGCGATGCCGCCTACCCGGCCCGGCCCATCACCTTCATCGTGCCCTTCCCGGCCGGCGGCGTGATCGACGCCACCGCGCGCATGCTCGCGGAGAAACTGCAGGTGCAGCTGAAGACCCCGGTGCTGGTCGACAACCGCCCCGGCGCGGGCGGAACCATAGGCACGGCGCTGGCCGCGCGCGCCGCGCCCGACGGCTACACCTTCCTCATCGGCGATGCGGCGACGCAGATCTACAGCCCGGCCATCTTCAAGAACGTGAAGTACGACCCGGTCAAGAGCTTTGCGCCGATCGGCCAGATCAGCTACGGCCCGCTGGTCGTGCTCGTGGGCCAGCGCAATCCTGCCAAGTCCATCGCCGAGCTGATGGAGGAGATCAAGGCCGGCGGCGAGAAGATCGACTACGCCAGCAACGGCAACGGCAGCACGCCACACCTCGCCACGGAGATGTTCAAGCAGGTGACGGGCTTCAAGAGCACGCACATCCCCTTCAACGGCGGCCCGGCCGCGATGACGGCGCTAGGCGCGGGCGATGTCGCCTATTCCATCAACCACATCCCGCTGGCGATGAGCATCATCGCCACCAGCCGGGTCAAGCCGGTGGCGACCACCGGCGCCAAGCGCTCGCCCGTCTTCCCCGACCTGCCCACGCTGGGCGAAATCGGCGTCAAGGGCTACGATGCCTATTCGTGGATCGGCCTCTTCGCGCCGGCCGACCTGCCCGCGGCCCTGCAGCAGCGCATGTCGGCCGAACTCCGCACCGCCCTGCAAGACCCCGAGCTGCAGAAGAAGATGGCCGCGCAGGGTGACGAGGCGCTCTACCGCAACCCGGACGAGCTGCGCCGCTACGTGGCGGCCGAGTCCGCGCGCTGGGTGCCGCTCATCCATTCCACAGGCATCGCGCTGAACTAATGCCAGCCCTCTCCCCACCCAAGCCCATGGCCCAGCCCACCGACACCGCCTTCCAGATCGAGAAGATCGACGTCTTCGTGCTGCGCGTGCCGGCTGATCCGCCGGTGCAGACCTCGTTCGGCACCATGAAGGACCGCCCTGCCGTGCTGCTGCGCGTGGTGGACCGTGACGGGGCCCATGGCTGGGGCGAGATCTGGAGCAACTTCCCGACCGTCGGGGCGGAGCACCGCGGACGCATGGCCGCCACCTACCTGCCGCCGCTGGCCTGCGGCCGGCGCTGGGAGTCGCCCCCAGCCTGCTTCGCGGCGTTGACGGAGCAACTGGCCGTGCTCGCCATCCAGGCCGGCGAACCGGGCCCCATCCAGCAGGTGCTGGCCGGGCTGGACATCGCCCTCTGGGACTTGGTCGCGCGCCGTGCGGGCCTGCCGCTGTGGCAATTGCTGGACGCACCGCCGTCGGCCGCGCCGCCGGCCATCGCGCTGTATGCCTCGGGCATCAATCCCACCGCCCCGGAAAAGCTCGCTGCGCACAAGCTCGCCGAGGGCTACCGGGCCTTCAAACTGAAGGTGGGCTTTGGCGCGGAGCGCGATTTGCGCAACCTGGCCGCCGTGCGCGAGGCGATCGGGCCGGACCTGCCCTTCATGGTGGATGCCAACCAGGCCTGGAGCGTGGGCGAGGCCATTGCCGCCGGCCGCCGCATGGCGGGCTTTGGCCTCGGCTGGCTGGAGGAACCCGTGCGTGCCGACACCCCGAACGCCGACTGGACCCGGATCGCGCGCGAGCAGCCGCTGCCGCTGGCCGGCGGCGAAAACCTCGCCGGAGTCGCCCCGCTGGCGGCCTTTGCCGCCACGCCGGGCGTGGCCGTGGTTCAGCCCGACATCGGCAAATGGGGCGGCTTCAGCGGCTGCGTGGAGGTCGGGCGGGCCGTGCTGGCGCAGGGCAAGCGCTTCTGCCCCCACTGGCTGGGCGCCGGCGTGGGCCTCACCGCGTCACTGCACCTGAAGGCGGCCGTCGGCGGCCCCGGCTATGTGGAGGTGGACGCCAACCCCAACCTGCTGCGGGACCTCTTCGCGGGCGACGCCTTCCAGGTGAACGCTGGCCAGGTCTCGCTGCATGGCGCTCCGGGCCTGGGCATAGAGCCTGACCTTGCCGCTTGCCGCGACTACCTGACCTACCAGGCTTGAAGGTGCCTGCGCCCTACAGGTTGCCCACCATCTGCTCGGGAACCACCCACAGGTCGAACTGCTCGGCCGTCACATGGCCGCTGGCAATCGCCGCCTCGCGCAGGCTGGAGCCTTCCTTGTGCGCCTTCTTGGCAATGAAGGCCGCCTTGTCGTAGCCGATGTGGGTGTTGAGCGCCGTCACCAGCATCAGCGAGCGGCCGACCAGCTCGGCGATGCGCTCGCGGTTGGGCTCGATGCCCACGGCGCAGTGGTCGTTGAAGCTGACCATGCCATCGGCCAGCAGGCGCACGCTCTGCAGAAAGTTGTGCGCCACCAGCGGGCGGAACACGTTCAGCTCGAAGTTGCCCGAGGCGCCGCCGATGTTGATGGCCACGTCGTTGCCGAAGACCTGGGCGCACAGCATGGTCACCGCCTCGGACTGCGTGGGATTGACCTTGCCCGGCATGATGGACGAGCCCGGCTCGTTCTCGGGGATGAAGATCTCGCCCAGGCCGCTGCGCGGCCCGCTGGCCAGCCAGCGCACGTCGTTGGCGATCTTCATCATGCTTGCCGCCAGGGTCTTGAGCGCGCCGTGCGCGGACACTAGCGCATCGCACGAGCCCAGCGACTCGAATTTGTTCGGCGAGGTGACGAAGGGGTAGCCGGTGATGGCCGCCAGCTCTTTCGCCACGCCCTCGGCATAGCCCTTGGGCGCATTCAGCCCCGTGCCCACGGCCGTGCCGCCCAGCGCCAGCTCGTACAGGTGCGGCAGCGCGGCGCGCACGTGCTTCTCGCCATGCGCGAGCTGCGCCACCCAGCCCGAGATTTCCTGGCCCAGCGTCAGCGGCGTGGCGTCCTGCAGGTGGGTGCGGCCGATCTTGACGATGTCGGCAAAGGCTTCGCTCTTGGCAGCCAATGTTTCGCGCAGCCTGGCGATGGCCGGCAGCAGCTTCTGCTCGATGGCGGTGACGGCCGCCACGTGCATGGCCGTGGGGTAGACGTCGTTGCTGGACTGGCTCTTGTTCACGTCGTCGTTGGGGTGCACCAAACGCGCTTCGCCGCGCTCGCCGCCCAGCAGCTCGCTGGCGCGGTTGGCCAGCACCTCGTTGACGTTCATGTTGGTCTGCGTGCCCGAGCCGGTCTGCCAGACCACCAGTGGGAACTCGCCCGGGTGCCGGCCGGCGATGACCTCGTCGGCGGCCGCGACAATGGCCTGGGACTTCTTCTCGTCCAGCAGGCTCAGCGCATGGTTGACGGTGGCCGAAGCCTTCTTCACCTGGGCCAGCGCCCGGATGATCTCGCGCGGCTGCTGCTCGCCGCTGATGTCGAAGTTCTGCAGCGAGCGCTGCGTCTGCGCGCCCCAGAGCCGGTCTGCGGGAACGTCGATGGGGCCGAAAGTGTCTTTCTCCTGCCGAACAGCAGTCGTCATACGAAAACTCCTTGAATGCGAGCACAAACAAAGGCGGCACAGGTGGCTTGGGAGGGCATGGCGCGATCGGCACGCCGCGGCCGTTGGCTGGTGCATTCCGCCGGAACAACGAAAACGAAGTGCCGCATCTCGCCAGCATGGCTGCGGCACAGCGGCACCATGCTAGCCAGTCCGCAGAAACCATGACGGCGCGGCAGGCAACGCGGCCCTTGCCCAGGCAAACGGATGCCGGCGGACCATGGCTGAAATCCATGGTTACGATTTCGGCCGAACTCGGGCACGCGCCTGCCATGGAGGCCCGAAATAATGGCCCGGCCGCACAATAGGCAGACACAGGAGGGCGCGCGCCGGCGGCCGCTCCCGCCTATCCATCCAGACAGATCAGGAGAGAACATGCGCCGTTTCCACCTTTCCTCGGCCTTGCCCGCCAGCCTCGCAGGCATCGTGATGCTCACGGCCTCTTTCGGGGCCTCGGCACTGGAGTACCCCACCCGCAAGGCCGGACTGTGGCAGATCACCACCAACAGCACCACCGGAACCACCAAGAACCCCGAGCAGGTGACGCTGCAGTGCCTGGACAAGGCCAGCGACCAGGCACTGCAGAAAATGGGCGCCGGCATGATGGCCGGCATGAAGTGCGAGAAGAACGACAGCACCAAGGACGGCAACAAGTACATCGGCCACTCCATCTGCCAGATGGGGGCCTCCAAGCTGGAGTCGAAAAGCGTGATGTCGGGCGATTTCGAACAGGCCTACACGATGACCGTCGACTCCAGCTTCAATCCGCCGATGGCCGGCGTTTCGGGCAGCAAGACGACCATGGCCGCCAAGTGGCTCGGCCCCTGCAAGGTCGACCAGAAGCCAGGCGACGTGATCGTCAACGGGCAGAAGATGAATCTGTTGAACCTGGGCGGCGCCAAGAAGTGAGCCACGCCGCAGCCGCCGCGATTCCATCCTGGGCACCTTCGGGTGCCCTTTTCCATTCCCAATGCCGCGGTGGCCTGGCCGCCTGCGCATTCCACCCTGCGGTATTCACCCCAGTCTTCTATAAGAGTTCTCGGGCTTTGCCGGCACGGGCATCCGCCCAAGGCCGATAATTGCCGGGTTTTCCCCGCGCCACCCAGGCGCCCCATAACCCGAGAAGCTTCACGATGACCACGACCATCCGCCAGCAGGACCTGATCGACTCGATCGCAGGTGCCCTCCAGTACATCAGCTACTACCACCCCGCTGACTATATCCAGCATCTGGCCCGCGCCTACGAGCGCGAGCAAAGCCCCGCGGCCAAGGATGCGATGGCGCAGATCCTGACCAACTCCAAGATGTCCGCCACCGGCCACCGCCCGATCTGCCAGGACACCGGCATCGTCAACGTCTTCCTCAAGGTGGGCATGGACGTGAAGTGGGACGGCTTCACCGGCAGCCTGGAAGACGCCATCAACGAAGGCGTGCGCCAGGGCTACAACCACCCCGACAACACGCTGCGCGCCTCGGTCGTGGCCGACCCGCAGTTCGCCCGCAAGAACACCAAGGACAACACGCCCGCCGTGATCTCGGTGCAGATCGTGCCCGGCGACAAGCTGGACATCACCGTGGCCGCCAAGGGTGGTGGCTCGGAAAACAAGTCCAAGATGATCATGATGAACCCCAGCGACAACATCGTCGACTGGGTGCTCAAGACCGTGCCCACCATGGGCGCCGGCTGGTGCCCGCCGGGCATGCTGGGCATCGGCATAGGCGGCACGGCCGAGAAGGCGGTGCTGCTGGCCAAGGAAAGCCTGATGGAAGACCTGGACATGTACGAACTGCAGGCCAAGGCCGCCAGCGGCGCCAAGCTCGACCAGGTCGAGGAACTGCGCCTGGAGCTGTACGAGAAGGTCAACGCCCTGGGCATCGGCGCGCAGGGCCTGGGGGGCCTCGCCACCGTGCTGGACATCAAGATCAAGATGTACCCCACGCACGCGGCCTCCAAGCCCGTGGCCATGATCCCCAACTGCGCGGCCACGCGCCACGCCCATTTCGTGATGGATGGCTCCGGTCCCGTGTACCTGGAGGCGCCCTCGCTGGACCTGTGGCCCAAGATCGACTGGGAGCCGGACTACAACAAGTCCAAGAAGGTCGACCTGAACCAGCTGACCAAGGAAGAAGTCGCCAGCTGGAAGCCCGGCGACACGCTGCTGCTCAACGGCAAGATGCTCACCGGCCGCGACGCCGCGCACAAGCGCATCCAGGACATGCTGGCCAAGGGCGAGCAGCTGCCGGTGGACTTCACCAACCGCGTGATCTACTACGTCGGCCCCGTGGACCCCGTCAAGGGTGAGGCCGTCGGCCCCGCCGGCCCCACCACCGCCACGCGCATGGACAAGTTCACCGACATGATGCTGGAGCAGACCGGCCTGATCGCCATGATCGGCAAGGCCGAGCGCGGCCCGGTGGCCATCGAGAGCATCAAGAACCACAAGTCGGCCTACCTGATGGCCGTGGGCGGCGCGGCCTACCTGGTCTCCAAGGCCATCAAGGCCGCCAAGGTCGTGGGCTTCGAGGACCTGGGCATGGAAGCCATCTACGAGTTCGACGTGGTCGACATGCCCGTGACCGTGGCCGTGGACGCGGGCGGCACCAGCGCCCACATCACCGGCCCCGCCGAATGGCAGAAGAAGATCGCCAGCGGCGAATTCAAGGTGATCGAGGTGGCCTCGGCTTGAGGCGACGCCGGCGAGGATCGCGGACCCGATTTGCGGCCTGGTTCTGGGCCCCAGATGCCAGCCGCACACAAAAAGTCCTGATCCTCGGCACGCTGCTGTTGTTCCTGGGCGCGCTGCCTCCCTTCATCTGGCGGGGCTTCGTGCCCAGCCCGCAATGGATGCAGCTGGCGGCCTGGCTTAGCGGCCTGCTCACGCTCGCCAGCTGCTTGTTGCTGTGGCGGCTACACCGCCGCGGCCTGTGGCAGGCGGGCGAGCCCTGGCCCAGCATGGGCCGCGTCAAGCGCGCCTTCATGCTGCCGCTGTGCCTGCTGCTGGTCTACTTTTGCTTTTGGCTGGGCCTGGCCGGCACCCTGCCCATGGCCTACACCGCCGTGCTGGGCCAACCCGCCATCTACCCGACCCTGGCCGAAAGAAAACGCGACTCGGGCCGCTACAGCTGCACCCACCAGATCAAGCTGCGCAGCATCGACTACCTGTTCTTCGAATACTGCATCGGCAGCGAGCGCTATGGCGAACTACCCGCCCATCAGCAGATGCCGGCGCTGGTGCGGGTCAAGCGCAGCTGGTTCGGCGACAGCGTGCAGTCGCTGCGGTTGGCGGCTCCCTGAACCGATTTTTCGATCCCATGCCATTCCTGTTGATCCCGTTGCTGCTGCTGGCCGGCAGCGGCTTTGCACTCAGCCTGTCGCTGCACCTGCCCACGCTGCTGGGCTACCCGCCTCTGGTCACGCAGTGGTTGGGTGAAAAGCATACCGAGTTGCTGCCCGGCGCCATCACCGCGGGAATCTTCGTGGTCTGGCTTCCGGCAACCGTGATCGCCAACCGCATCGGCGGCGGCCGCGGCACCCGGTTCTCGTGGAAGCCGGTGCTGGCCGGTTGCCCGCCCTGGATGCTGTACGCGGTCTATGGCCTGGTCGGCTACGCCGTCCTGAATTTCTTCATCGCGCTCAGCGATGGTCCCCGCGTCAACAACCCCCATGGCGATCCGCTGCCATTCGCGCGCGTAGCCGGAGGCCATTGGCTGCTGTTCTACGGCGCGGCCTTCGCCATTTTCTGGTCGGCCCTGCAGCGCGCCGGCCTGCTGCGCAGCCGCCAGTGCCCCACCGGCCACACCGTCAGCCACGCAGACCGCTTTTGCCCACTATGCGGCCTGGCGGTGCCGGGCAGCGAGCACGACCTGCGCGAACCGCGCTGAAAAGCGCCAGGCTTTCTCGTTGCGGCAGAATCCAGGCATCGCCCCAACCAGCCAGGAGCTGCCATGCCGCTGACCGTCCTTCTCCGTTGCCGCGATCTCGAGGAGACCCGCCGCTTCTACCAATCGGTGCTGGGCTTTGGCGTCCGCGATACGGCGGAAGGCACGCTCAGCGCCGAGCATTCCGGCAGCGTGCTCATCTTCACGGCCTCCGACCTGTGGGGCAGTCCGCTCGCCTTTTCCGGCACCTTCTACTTCAGCGTGCCGGACGTGGATGGCTACTTCGCCTCGGTGCAGGACAGGGCCACCATCGCCTGGCCCGTCCAGGACATGCCCTATGGCTCCCGGGAGTTCGGCGTCAAGGACTGCAACGGCTACCACCTGGCCTTCCGCCGCGCCAGTTGATGAGCTCCGCCCTTTCACCCCGGCTGGCGAGGATCGTTGACGCACTGCCGCTGCGCCCGGGCATGCGTGTGCTCGAGATCGGCTGCGGCCCGGGTGCCGCCGCCCGGGCCGTGTTGCAGCGGATCGGCACTGGCCACGTGCTGGCGATCGACCGCTCCGCCACCGCCATTGCCCAGGCCGTGGCCGGCTCTATCGCAGAGCTGGCTTCGGGGCGGCTGGAATTTCGCTGCGTCGCCGTGGAGGATTTCGCGCTGGCCGACGGCGAGCCGCCCTACGACCTCGCGTTCGCGGTGCGGGTCGGCGCGCTGGACGGGCGCCATCCCGAGGCGGGCCGCGCTGCCTTCGTGCGGCTGCGGCAAGCGCTGGAGAAGGACGGGCGGCTGTTCATCGACGGCGGCGATCCGCTGAAAGAAATTGCGCTGGGCCCGGCCTGACGCGTTCCCCATGCAGATCGAATGCACCCGCCACCTCGATGCCAGCGAGCCCGATGAAGATGGCGGGCATGACTATTACTACGAGTACGACATCTACCGCTTCACCGATGGTGCGCTGTGCCTGGTCGCCCGCAGCTACACCGACGAGCCGGACGAGGCGCACTTCCTGAACCTGCTGGAGCACGGCCAGTTGCGGCTGCTGGCCGATGCCGATCTTGCGCACCCCTTGCTGCTGGCGGCGCGGGCCCATCTGCTGGCCACCGGCAAGACCCGGCTGCACTGGCTCAGCGGCCGGGGCCAGGGCTACGAGCCCCTGCCCTAGCCCATTCCCGCGTGCGCCAACGGGCATTGGCCGTGCGGCCAGGCGCAGGCGTTAGGATTTTCGGATCTGCACGCGGTGCAGCCACCAGATACCAAGGAGATGAGGATGAAGGGTTCCTGCCTGTGCGGCGCCATCGAAGTCACGGCCCAGAGCCACCACGAGGCCGGCCTGTGCCACTGCAGCATGTGCAGGCGCTGGACCAGCGGGCCGATGTTCGCCGTGCATTGCGGCCCGGACGTGCAGTTCAGCGGCGATGCGCCCGCCGTCTACCGCTCGTCCGACTGGGCCGAGCGGGGCTTTTGCGGCAAGTGCGGCACGCATCTGTTCTACCACCTGCTGCCCGCCAACGAGTACGTGCTGTCGGTCGGGCTGTTCCAGGACGAGCCCTTCCACCTCGCCAGTGAGATCTTCATCGACGAGAAACCGGCGTACTACGAGCTGAGGAACGAGACCCGCAAGCTGACGGGCCAGCAGGTCTTCGACCAGTACGCCACCGGCGACTGAGGGCTGACCCAGCGGCCCGAATCAAGCGCCGGGCGCGAGGCACTGTGCCGTGACCTCGCTCATCGCGCAGGCGCCCAGCATGGCCATGTTGCGGTCCACCTCCTCGCGCAGCAGCGTGATGGCATGGTCGACACCGGGGGCGCCGCCCACCGCCGCCGCGTACATGAAGGGGCGGCCCAGGAACACCATGCGCGCGCCCAGCGCGACGGCCTTGAGCACGTCGCCGCCGCGGCGGACGCCGCTGTCCATCATCACCACGGTGCGATGCCCCACCTGGTCCACGATGCGCGGCAGCAGGGTCAGCGGGGCGGCCGCGCCGTCCAGCTGCCGGCCGCCGTGGTTGGAGACGATGATGCCGTCCGCGCCCATGCTCGCGGCGGTCGCGGCGTCGGCCTCGTTCAGGATGCCCTTGATGACCAGGTGGCCCGGCCAACGCGCGCGGATCCGCTCCAGGTGCTGCCAGTTCAGGTGGTCCCGGCCCGTGGTGTCACGGATGGCGGAGCTGGACAGGATGGGCGCGCCGCGCGTGGCGAACGAGTTCTCGAAATGCGGCATGCCATGCAGCGCCAGCGTGCGCAGGAAGGTACCGGCCAGCCAGCGGGGCCGCGCCAGCCCGTCCCAGGCCAGCCGCAGCGAGGGGCGCAGCGGCATCGAGAAGCCGGTGCGCACATTGTTCTCGCGGTTGGCCCAGACGGGAATGTCGACGGTGACCACCAGCGTGCCGAAGCCGGCCGCCTGCACGCGGTCGATCAGCCCGTCGATGCGGCTGGCGTCGCCCGGCAGGTAGGCCTGGAACCAGGTGCCGGGGGCCGCCCGTGCCACCTCTTCCATGGGGATCAGCGAGGTGCCGCTCATGATGGCGGGGATGCGCGCGCTGGCCGCCGCCTGCGCGAGCACCAGGTCGCCACGGTAGGCCGAGATCGCACTGATGCCGACCGGCGCTATGCCGAAAGGGCTGTCCCAGGTCTGCCCGAACAGCGTGGTCTGCTGGCTGCGGCGGGAGACATCGACCATCACCCGCGTGCGGAAGCCGTGCCGGGCAAAGGACTGCCGGTTGGCCTGCAGCGAGGCGTTGTCCTCGGCCGCGCCGGCGATGTAGCCGAACAGCGGCCGTGGCAGGTGCCGCCGCGCCGCGGCCTCGAAATCGTCCAGCGACAAAATGCGCTGCAGCCGGCGCGGCAGGCCGCGGCGCTGGCCATAGGCAGCCTGGGCGGGGGCCTGCGGGGCGGAAAGGGTGGAAGCAGTCATGGGCTTACTGGGCGAAGGTGCCGCGCAGGCGCATCAACTCGCGGTGCAGTTGCTCATTGCGCTCGAACGGCGCGCGGCCATGCACGTAGAAGTAGTTGTTGAGCACCACCAGGTCGCCCACGGGCAGGCCCACGGTGCGGGTGCCGGGCGAGCTTTCCATCGACTCGGACAGGGCCTGCAGGTAGGCGGCCTGGGCGCCGTTGGCGGGCTGCACGAACTGGTCGATGAACGAGATCGAGAGGCCAAACTCGCCGAGGAAGAACACCGGCCGCTCCACCCGGTCGCTCACGTTCTTGGAGCCGGGGGCCTTGTAGAGCATGGGCTGCGAGCCCAGCGGGTCCTGCACGAAGCGCTCGCACTCGCTCCAGTCGTCCAGGTGCAGGAAGCGCGATTCGCCGCCGGCCGCGTGCTGCTCGGCGAACTTCATCATCAGCAGCCAGTCCGTGGCCTCGGAGACGAAGGTGCCGTCGGTGTGCATGGTGAACAGGCGGTAGGCCTGGCGCAGGTAGGAGTCGCTGGCGTCCGTGTGCTTGACGAGGAAGCGCGCGTAGTAGGCGCCGGACATGGAGTCGTGGTTGCTCGGCCCCAGCAGGTGGCCGATGGCCGTGCCGAACTTCACGAAGTCGGCGCTGTCCTCGCTCACGCCCTCCAGCCCCAGCGTGAAGCCGCCGTGCCGGCGGTCTTTGACGATGCGTACCAGCGTGGCCGCGAAGTCCTCGCCCAACCGCGCCACCAGCGCGCGGGCCAGGTGAAAGCGCATGAAGGGCACGTACTCCAGGTTCTGCACGTCGATGTGGCGCACATCGTCCAGGAAGCCGGCCAGCGCCTGCGCGTCCAGGTGCAGGTGCAGCAGGCGCGGGTGCTCGGGATGGGGGCTGATCTCGTAGCGGGCTTTCTGGCTCAGGTGCTGGGGCAAGGTGGCGTTCATCGGTGGCTCCTCAAAAAAGATGCCTCCATTGAAGCCGAGTTGTTTGATAGCATCCATAGGTTTAAATTTATTCTTTTATTCAATTTAAAGATTAAAAACCACCAATGCTGACCTACCGACAACTGGAGCACTTCGTCGCCGTCGCGCAGGAGCTGCACTTCTCGCGCGCCGCCGACCGGCTGGGCATCGCCCAGTCGGCCGTCAGCGTGCAGATACAGCAGCTGGAGCGGGAGCTGGGCGTGCGCCTGCTGCAAAGGCACAAGCGCGCGCCCATCACGCTGACCGACGCGGGCGAGCTGCTGTACGCCGAGGCCGTGGCCGCCCTGCGCCACATGGAGCGGGCGCAGCAGGTCGGGCTGCTGGCGGCGCAGGGCCTGGGCGGGCATGTGCGGCTGGGCTACGTGGCCTCGGCCGTCACCTCGGGCCTGCTGACGCGCATGCTCGGGCACTTCCGGCCCGGGCACGAGCAGGTCCACATGCAGGTCATCGCCATGGAGACGCCGCGCCAGCTGCAGGCGCTCGAATCCGGCGAGATCGACGTGGGCCTGGTGCGCACCCGGCGCCGCTATCCCGACGGGGTGGAAACGGCCGTGGTGCACAGCGAGCCGCTGATCGTGGCCATGTCCGAGAACCACCCGCTGGCCCGCAAGCCCTCGCTGAAGGCCGCGGACCTGGGCAACCAGACCTTCATCGCCCCGCAGTTCAACGAGACCGAGGGCTTTGCCGAGGTGCTGGCGCGGCTGGCCGCCGTGGCGGGCTTCTCGGCCACCGCGACCTACCGCGTGAACGACTTCATCACCGCCACCAGCCTGGCCGCCGCGGGCTACGGCATCGTGGTGCTGCCCGAGTCCAGCCGCCTGTTCAGCCAGCCCGGCGTGACCTTCCGGCCGGTCAGCGACTTCCGCGAAACGGTGTCGCTGGCCCTGGCCTACCGCCGGCGCGAAGGTTCGCCCGCGGTGCGTGCCTTCGTGACCGTCGCGCGGCAGTGCGACTCCACTACCATGTAGGCCGAAAGCCTTTCCGACCCTCCGCCCCGCCATGGACACCCAGCCCCTTCCCTTCTCCCAGGCCTGCGAGAACAACCGCGCGCCCATCCTGGCCGTGCTGCAGGCCGCGTTCGCCGACCGCAGCCATGTGCTGGAAATCGGCTCGGGCACCGGCCAGCACAGCGTGTACTTTGCGCCGCGCCTGCCGCACCTGGTCTGGCAGACCAGCGACCTGGCCGAGAACCACCCCGGCATCGCCGCCTGGCATGCGGCGCACCCGGCGCCCAACCTGCGGCCGCCGCTGCACTTCGACCTGCTGGCGGATGCCTGGCCCGCCACGGCAGAGGCTGGTGCAGGCGCCTACGACGCGGTCTTTTCCAGCAACACCGCCCACATCGTGGGCTGGCCGCTGGTGCGGCGCATGTTCGCGCTGGTCGGCGGGCACCTGCCCCCGGGCGGGCAGTTCGCGCTCTACGGCCCGTTCAACTACGGCGGCGACTACACCAGCGACAGCAACCGCGCCTTCGACCAGTGGCTGCGCGAGCGCGATGCGCGCAGCGGCATCCGGGACTTCGAGGACATCGTGGCACTGGCCGCCCAGCAGGGACTGGCGCTGGAACACGACCACGCCATGCCGGCCAACAACCGGCTGCTGGTGTTCGTGCGGCAAGATCTGTGATGCAAAAAAGATAGCTTCTGGCGCTCATCCACAGCCATTTTCAATATCAAACATATTTACAACCCAAGAATGGAAAGCGCCAGCAGCTATGATTATTGACAACCACCCGAACGATCCATGGCACTCTTCCTGAAATGCCTGCTGGGCGCCGCGGCCGTGCTGCTGATCGCGCTGCTGTCCAAGTCCAAGAGCTTCTTCATCGCCGGCCTGGTGCCGCTGTTTCCCACCTTTGCGCTGATCGCGCACTACATCGTGGGCAGCGAGCGCAGCGCGGCCGACCTGCGGGCCACGGCGCTGTTCGGCCTGTGCTCGCTGCTGCCGTATGCGGTCTACCTGCTGGCGGTGTACTGGCTGAGCGTGCGGCTGACGCTGGCCGCCACGCTGACCTGGGCGACCGTGGCCTGGGCGGTCTGCGCGGGCCTGCTGCTGCTCGTGTGGACGCGGGCGCACGCCGGCGCGCTGTAGCCGCATGCCCGCCGCCCCGCTGCCCGCCTTGCTGGCCGAGATCCGCGCCTGCACGGCCTGCGCCGACCTGCCGCTGGGGCCGCGCCCCGTGGTGCAGGCCGGTGCCACGGCGCGCATCCTGATCGCGGCCCAGGCGCCGGGCCGCAAGGTGCACGAGACCGGCATCCCGTTCAACGACGCCAGCGGCGAGCGCCTGCGCGCCTGGTTGGGCCTGCCGCCGGAAATCTTTTACGACCCGGCGCGCGTCGCCATCGTGCCCATGGGCTTCTGCTTTCCCGGCACCGGCCGCTCGGGCGACCTGCCGCCGCGCCCCGAGTGCGCGCCGCTGTGGCGCGCGCAGCTGCTGGCCGAGCTGCGGCAGTTGAGGCTCACGCTGGTCATCGGCCGCTACGCGCAGGCCTGGCACCTGCCCGGCGCCGGCGGACAGACGCTGACCGAGGTGGTCGCCGACTGGCCCGCGCGCTGGCCCGCCACCGTGGCCCTGCCCCACCCCAGCCCGCGCAACAACCTATGGCTCAAGCGCAATCCCTGGTTCGAGGCCGAGCTGCTGCCGGCGCTGCGGCCGCTGGTGCAGCAGGCGCTGGCCGCCTAGAACTTGTCTTAGAACTTGTACTTCACCATCAGCGTGGCGTTGCGCGGCGCCTGGTAGGTGATCTGGCCGTAGGCGTCGAACATGCCGTAGTACTTGCGGTTCGTGACGTTGTTGACGTTGAGCTGCGCCGACAGCTGCGGCGTGAATTCGTAGCGCGCCATCAGGCTGGCGAGCGCATAGGCGCCCTGCTCCACGCGCTGGGTGGCGCCCTGCGGATCGACGGCGTTGGTGTAGGTGCTGCCCTGCCAGGTGACGCCGCCGCCCACCGTGAGCGCGCTCCAGGCGCCGGGCAGGCGGTAGGTGGTGAACAGCCGCAGCAGCTTGCGCGGGTAGAGGCTGTTCACGTCCGTGCCGTTCACGTCCTTCAGGCGGAACTGCGTGTAGCCAGCGCTGACGTTCCAGCCCCGCGCCAACTCGCCGGCCAGCTCCAGCTCGAAGCCGTTGCTGGTCGCGCCGTCCGAGACGCGGTAGGCGGTCTCGGGCAGGCCGCCCAGGCCGGGGATGGTCTCCGTGGTGGCCACGGCCAGGTTCTTCTGCTTGATGTGGAACACGGCCGCCGCCGCATTGACGCGGCCGTCCAGGAATTCGCCCTTCACGCCGGCCTCGAAGCTCTTGCCCTTGATGGGCTCGATGTAGCTGCCGGTGATGTCGCGCGCGTTCTGCGGCTGGAAGATGTCGGTGTAGCTGCCATACAGCGACAGCTGTTTGCTCACGTCGTAGACCAGGCCGGCATAGGGCGTGATCTCGCCGCTTTGCTTCAGGCGGTAGGGGTTGCTATAGCGCTCGTCGCCGGTCTTGGTGTAGTTGGTGACGCGCGTGCCCAGGATCAGCTTGAGCGGATCGCTGAGGTTGAAGCGCGCCGCGCCGTAGAGGGCGTCCTGCCGGGTCTCGCTCTGGCCGTAGTACTCCAGCGAGCCCCAGGCCGGCTCGGGGTAGGCGCCGCTCCAGTTGTTGAAGTCGCTGGCCATGCCGAACGACGGTGTGGCGGCGCGGTCGTCGGCGTGGAAGCGCTGGCGCGAGCTGCTCAGGCCGAACGCCAGCTCGTGCTCGCGGCCGAAGAGCTGCACGGTGCCGCTGGCCTGGGCGCCGATGTCGTCCTGCTTGGTGCGCACCTTGTACGAGGCGGCGAAGGCCGACATGCCCAGGCCGGTGGCCATGCTGGGCGCGCCCGACAGGTACAGCAGGTGCGAGTCGGCCTTGCGGTCGCTGTGGTTGTAGCTCAGCTTGAGCTTCCAGTCGTTGGCGAGCCGGTGCTCCAGCGATGCGAAGTAGCTGTTGTGGTCGGTGTTCCAGCGCGCCCAGTCGGCGGCGGTGGACTTGGAGACATCCCAGTCGGTGCGCATGCCCTCGCTGTACCAGACGGGCAGGCCGCCCCACATCGGGCGGCGGGTGTCGAACTTCTGGCTGCCGAAGCCGGCCGTCAGCAGCGTGCTCGGCGTGAGGTCGGCCTCGAAGGTGGCGAAGAGCGTGCCGTTCTTGGTGCCCAGGCCGCTGACGTGGCTGTCCTTGTCGGCAAACTCGCCGACGATGCGGGCGCGCACCGTCTTGGCCTCGTTGAGCGGCGTCGACAGGTCGACCAGGGCGCGGCGCTGGTTCCAGCTGCCGGCCTCCAGCTCGACGCTGCCGGTCAACTCCTTGCTGCTGGCGCGCTTGCGCACCAGGTTGATGGCCGCCGACGGGTCGCCCGCGCCGGTGGTGAGGCCCGTGGCGCCGCGCACCACTTCCACGCGGTCGTAGGTGGCCAGGCTGGTGAAGATCTCGCCCGAGCTCCACGGCTGCTCCCAGGTGGAGGGCACGCCGTCGATCAGCAGGGTGTTGATGTTGAAGCCGCGCGCGGTGAACTGGCCGCGGCTGGTCTCGTACTGGTTGACGAAGACGCCGGGCGTGTTGTTCACCACGTCGGTGATGGTGCGCAGGCTCTGGTCCTCGATGCGCTGCTGGGTCACCACGCTCATCGATTGCGGCGTTTCGCGCAGGCTCAGGCCCAGCGGCGTAGCGGTACGGGACACCCCGGTCGTCGTGTACGAGCCCGTGCCCTCCGTGGTCTCGGTCTGCCCGCTGGCCTCGACGGTGACGGCGGGCAGCGTGCTCTCCGCCTCCTGCGCTGCAGCGAGCAGCGGAATGGCCATGGCCATGCACACGGTGAACTGCTTGAGCGGGCCGCGCGGGTCGGTGGAGGGGAATGGCTGATGGGCCCTGGTCATTGGTGGTCCTGCTGGAAATGCTGCTGAAAGGTGCTGCCGGGAAAGTCAAAATCCCGATGCCCTTCCCGCGCTGCCGCACGCCGAATTCCACAGGGATTCAAACACAATTGAGAATCATACTCATTTACATTAAAGAAATGTAATCCACGGCGGCACTGTTGGCGACAAGCAACGGCCGGCGCGACCGGCGCGAAACTTGGAATGCAGGCTAGGGCAGCAGATCCTGCGCGCGCAGCTTTGGCGTTTCATAGACGGAATCCTCCGCCGGGTAGCGCAGCCCGTCGATGCCCTTTTCCTTGGCCAGGGCCCATATGACGCTTTCGCCGGCCGGCAGCGTGCTCGGCTGGGCGGCATAAAGCGGGTCGTCGAACGCGGCCTTCGGCGACACAAAGGTCCAGCCGCGCGCGCGGAAGGCCGCGATGACCTCGGGCAGTGCCGCCGCATTGAGCCCGCTGGTGTGCAGCAGCATCACGTGGGCGGGGCTGCGCCCCAGCACCTGCCGGGCCAGGCCGTCGTAGTAGGTGGCCCGGTCGAGCAGATGCGCGACGTAGGCCGCCTTCACCCGCGCGGCCTTGCCGTGCTCGCCCCGGCCGGCAAACGCCGCATAGACCTGGTTGTAGTACCAGTCGCTGGCGTCGATGGACACCGGCGCCGGCCGGTAGCCATGGGTCTGCATCCACGCCCGGATGCCGTCGCGCTTCTCGCGGGTGTCGCCCTCCTTCAGGTACGGAAAGCGCAGCCGCGGGCTCCAGGCGGGAAGGTGGCGCAGCACCTGGTCGGCCTGCTCCACGTCGTGGATGAAGTCCGCCAGCGGTATCGCCGCCAGGCTGCGGTGCGTGGACGTGTGGTTGCCCACGCCGTGCCCCGCGCGAGACCAATCCGCGATAAGGGCCAGCCCCTCGCCCGTTCCCGTGCGCGCCAGCGATGGGAAGACCATGGCCGTGATGCCCGCCTCCTTCAGGTGGGCCAGCATCCGGGCATTCCAGTCCTTCGCCTCAAGCTGCGTATTGGGGTTCAAGCCATCGTCGAACGTGAGGCTCAGCGTCTGGGCCCAACCGGCCGATGCGAGCAACATCACGGGCAACACCAGGAGCCTGCGCCATCCACCTTGCATGAAAAATCCCCTATCCATCCAATGGTGTCGATAGTAGCAAGCACCTCCGCGCGCGCTTTGCAAGCGGAATTGAAAATGCCTTGATCCTCAGCCCTGGCGCTTGAACCAGTCCAGCAGGCCCTGCAGGCGCTCGCCGGCCGGGTGGCTGGGCAGGAAAACCGCCCAGTAGCTCGGCCCCGGCAGCGCGACCGGGGACAGCAGCGCCAGCGCACCGTCTTCCAGCAAGGGCCCGACCAGCACCCGCGAAGCCAGCACGGCCCCCTGCCCCGCCAGCGCGGCATCGAGCGCATGGATTTCCTCGGAGAAGACCTGGCTGGGGCGCGGCGCCGGTCCGCCGGCCCGCACGTGGGCCAGGGCCTGCCAGCGCGCCCAGTCGGGCGCATGGGCCGAGGGTGATCTCCAGCGGTAGTGCAGCAGGGGCAGCGCCAGGATCTGCTCCGCCGACAGTTCGGTGCCCGGCGCGACCAGGCCGGGCGCGCACACGGGCACGAAGCTGTCGGGAAACAGCCGGTGCCACTCGGCGCCGGCGCCCGGCTTCTCGGCATAGCGGATGGCCATGTCGATGCCCGAAGCGTGCAAGTCCGTCGGTCGGTCGTCGGCCTCGACCACCACCTCCAGCCCGGTCTGCGCGCGCAGCTGCGGCAGGCGCGGCATCAGCCAGCGGCTGGCGAAGGCCATGGTGACCGACAGGCGCAGCGGCCCGCCCGGGCCGTCCACCGCCAGTGCCTCGATGCCGGCGGCGATGCTGTCGAGCGCATCGCGCAGCACGGGAAAGAGCTTTTCGCCCGCGGCCGTCAGCCGCAGCGGGCGCGGGTAGCGGCGAAACAGCTCCACGCCCAGCAGGTCTTCGAGCTGCCGCACCTGGTGGCTGATGGCCGTGGGCGTCAGGTGCAGTTCCTGCGCCGCGCGGGTGAAGTGCAGGTGGCGGGCCGCGGCCTCGAAGGCGCGCAGGCCGTGCAGCGGGGGAAGCTTTCGCAAAGGCTGGCACTCCGGTTTCACGATGAATCTCATTCATCATAGCCCTGAAATATCAGCGTTGGTCAAGCCGGCGGCCGGTCCCTACAGTGGCGCCATCGCAACCACTTCAGGACCATAGCCATGACCACCTTGCTGCGCATCGACGCCAGTGCCCAACTCGAGGCACGCTCCCTCACCCGCCGGCTGACCGGCCTGTTCACCGACACCTTCCTGCAGGCCGAGCCCGGCGCGCGGGTCATCGTGCGCGACGTGGGCCACACGCCCATTCCTGCGATCGACCACCGCTTCATCCACGCCGCTTTCACGCCGCCCGCGGCGCGCGAAGCCTGGATGCACGAGCGCCTGGCCCTGTCCGACCAGCTGGTGGACGAGGTGAGGCAGGCCGACGTCATCGTGATGGGCGCGCCCATGTACAACTACGGCCTGCCCACGGCGCTCAAGGGCTGGATCGACCACGTCGCCCGCATCGGCGAAACCTTTTCCTTCGACCTGGCGCGCGGCGACTACCCCATCGAGCCCACGCTCTCGGGCAAGCGGCTGGTGGTGCTGTCGGCACGGGGCGAGTTTGGCTTCCAGCCCGGCGGCCCACGCGCGCACCTGAACGCGCTGGACCCGGCCCTGGCGGCCTGCGCGCACTATTTCGGCGTGGCCGCCGGCGCGATCGACACCGTGGCCATCGAGTACCAGGAATTCAAGGACGCCCGCCACGACCAGTCGGTGATGGCCGCACTGCGCAGGACGCGCGAGCTGGCCCTGCGCCTTACGGCGGATTCCACAATAGATGAGCACTCCGCGCTTGCTATGTAAGTATTTCAATATGAAATCCATCTGAAATCATTTAATAGCAAGCGCTAACAGCTATTCTTTTTGATAATCCAGGCCAGAAAAAAGCCCTCCGAGGAGGGCATTTCTTCGTATCCGTGCAGCAGCGCTGCAGCAGACTGGCTTAGCCGCCCTTGTGGGTGCGCTTGCCGGGGTTCTTCTTGCTGCGGGTGGCGGTGCCACGGGCGCGGCTGGCCTGCTGGCCACGGCCGGGGGTGGGCAGCGACTTGCCATTGGGCAGCGGCGGCTGGGGAGTGAACTTGCGGTCGGCTTCGGTAACGATCTTGTTGCCCATCTTGACACCTCGTGAAAAATGCAAAAGCCGCTATTAGGCCATAGTTGCCGGGCGCTTCCGGGAAACGGCGGGCAATCCCGGTGACTCCCCCTGGTTTTACCGGGATGGCCGGCGTGGTTTTGGCGCCAAAGGGCACAACTGGATGCAGCTTTTGCCTACATGGCGGGCCCTCTGGTACTTGTAAATTTTTGGGCATACGCTACGCTTTTTGAAAGCACAATGACGACTGCCCGAGAACGGAGAAAGGCTGCACATGAAGGCGGAAGACGAACCCCAAACCCAAACCCGCGGCAACAGCCGGCTGTGGATTCCCGCCGTGCTGGTGGGCCTGTCCGCGCTGGCCACCTACCTGGTGGTCGCCGGCCGCAGCGGCGGCCGGCAGGAGCCGGCGCTGCCCGTCGTACCGGTGGCCGATTTCGACGTGGACCGCTTCCTGGGCGACTGGTACGAGATCGCCCGCATCGAGCAGGGCTGGGGCCGGCCGCTGATCCGCACGCGGGTGGAGTACAGCCTGGCCGACAGCGGCGCGCTGGAGATCGTCAGCCGGGGCTTCCACCCCGGCACCAACCGCTGGGCCGAGTCGCGCGGCAGCGCGCGCTTTGTCGAGACCCCGCCCACCGGCGCGATGAAGGCCTCGTTCTTCGGCCCGTTCACCGAGGACTACCACGTGGTCGCGCTCGACCCGGACTACCGCTGGGCGATGATCATGGGCGACGCGCCCGAGTCGTTCCGGCTGCTGTCGCGCTCGCCGGTGCTGGACGGCGACCTGGCCGACATGCTGATCGACCAGGCCGTCGCCATGGGCGTGGACGCCGACCGCGTGCACTGGGTGATGCAGGACGGCGTGAACCCGACCGGCGGCTGGTGAAGCAACCCTGCCCTCCAAAAGGCCGCCTCCGGGCCAATGCCAGTCAGATAACGCTGACTGGCATTTTTTTCGTTGGGAACTTGTTCGCTCGGTTCTTGA